>NZ_JDTK01000040.1 GCF_000770925.1 Bifidobacterium ruminantium DSM 6489
TACCAACTTATACCTTGATAGATATAAGGGTAACAACTTAAAAACCATCACATCAATATAAGGAGATAATTCAAGATGAAATCAGGAATTCTTGGAACAATAATAACAATGGTAATCGTCATGGTTATGACTGTGAGCATTACAGGGCGAATCATGAATCATGCTGAATCGATGGCGGACTCTATTAGCTCGCAGGTGAGTGCAGTTGCAACTATGAATTCAGTGGAAGGAAATAATTATGAGTCAGAAAAATCCGGTGCGTGTGGATCGGCTGCGTTCGGAGCGATTAACGATTATGCTCACACCAGCGGAATACAGGAAATTTCAAAAGTATGCAAGTGAGCACAATTTGTCTGAATCATCAGCGGGGCAGATTGCAATCAGAAAACTGCTGCGATTGAAGGTTAAATGAAAATCAATTAATTAATAACAAGGAGATAATAACAATGATTAACAATAATAATAGGAAGGTGAATGATATCTATGTGAATCTGGATGGATTCATTCGTGTGGATGGCGCATTATGCTTGCCGGATGGCTGGGTTATGGCTGGACGCATTGATAACACTGCGCTCATGAACTGGGTTCGTGTGCGGATTTCAAGGGCGGTTCCGGCGCAAGCACGGAAAACTTATCAGGTGCTGTTGTCTGATGGTGAGTTCCGTAATGATTTCGGGTTCGTGGATTCTGTTGACCTGATTCAGCGTGAGTTTGAATCCGGTGAGGGTTATGCTCAGATTAATTGGAATGTGTCCAATGCTCTCCGTGATAAGCGCATGGATGATGCGAACTATGCATTTACTGCTGAATTCACTGTGTTCAATCGTATGATTGGTGCAACATTGACTGGTGAATATTCACAGGATCTGGATAATGACTTGATTCCGCTGCTTGATTATACGCAGGTGGAACTGGTGAATCTTATTGGCCGGGATAAATTCGCGGCTCTGCGTTCAGCGGCTGTGAATGACCCGGTTCCGGCTTGCATGGTTAAGTCAATCCGTCAGTCAGTGAAATCTGATAAGCAGTTAGCGGATGCATTGGATTCATTGGATTCAGCACAGGTGACGTTCTCTGTCGCGGATGATATGTTCATTGATGCGCCATCTGAGGGTGGTTCTCAGTGGGATAACCTGTTCACTGATGCTCACGTTCAGCAGGATGTTGATGAGAATGCCGTGGAATCGAGCGAGCTGAACATTGATGATGATTATCTGCGTAATGCCGCGTTGCGTGAGATTCCGTCTGCATTCAATGGCTTGTATGATGCAGTCGTTGATGGTGTGAATGATTATGAGTCGTATCAGAAAATCATGAATGTTCTTAGTGGAAGCATGGATTCAGCGGATGACTTGCACATGATGAATGTAAATCTGCATATGGTGCTGGATGAAATGCTGTATAACGCTGATTACGATTTCATGCTTGATGAGAAGCTTCCTTCTCAGGTTAAGTTCGTAAGTAACCTGCTTGCAATCGTTGATGGTGTGAGAACTGATGAGAACTGCGCTATCTGTGGTGATATGCGTCATGTATATGTTCCGAATCGCTCGTATAAACCGGCGAACATGCCATTGTTCGCTCAGTATATTGACGTGTTCCGCCGAATCCTGAACGGTGATGAATTTGATGCTGCTATGGGAAAGGGGTTCGCGAAATGATTACATTGAATGATGATGCCTTGAAAGCATGGTTGATTACATGGGCGAACAAGCGTGCTGGTATCCTGTTGCATGATTATCTGGAATCACTGGGAACTGATATCCCTGTTCAGGTTACTTATCTGATTGATGTGATGTTGATGTCCCGGAATCCAATGGTTCGGCATGCGGCGGTTAAGGCAACATTGGATGCAGGTGTCATCAGTGATGATGATGAATTGCGGGACATTGATTATCTGCTTGTCGCGGCGGCTGGTGCGTTCAAGGGGACTGGCAGGGAGTTGTTCTCACGTGGATTGTCCGCATGGGAACTGGCGCTGCCTCGGTACATGTTCTCGAATCTGTTCGAAGCACTATATGGCGATTTGACGGTGGATGCGAACGCCAGCGCTGGTGAGCAGGCGAATCAGGATGAAGTCATTGAATTCATTGAATTCGTTAACAGGGAGGGAGGTCGTTATAATGCGTAATTACGATTCTGATCCTCTTATGTTGGAGCTGGTGCGTAAGTATATCTTGATGGATTTCAATCCGCTGGATTCTTTGGCAATGGGTGTTATCCGTGATGGCTTGCGCCGGAATAACTGGCGGTATCTGGCAAAGGGTGCGCCTGCGAATCTGGTTTATACTTATAACAGGTATTACAAGGATAAATTCGCGAATCATGTCCGTAATTACAGGGACGCGGCGATGAGTCATGACATGGGACTTATTGCATATCACTGGGAACAGATGCTGATGCTGTTGAATCCACAGGTATTGGAATACCGGTTCGATGACGCCTATCACTATGCGCATGAACCACTGGAATTCTCGGATGACGGTAATGTGAATCCGTATCTGGTGCGCACGAAAGCGTTGAATGCGGCGGCTGGCGATTATCTGGACTTGCATACGTTCAGGGGATTGTTCTCATTGCTTCCAGTGTTGACGGATGATGAGAAGGATGCTATTCGCATGGGTCGTTATGAGTGGGAGCATGATGAGTCGAAATGGCACTTATATACGATTCAGGGTACTACACCGGTTGATTCGGAATTATATGTGCCGTTCACTGGAAATAACAATAATGATGATGAGTACTGGGATGAATGGGGGATTTGAATTATGTTTATGATATACGAGAATATTAACAGGTGGAATGAGAACAATGAGAACATGGCTCTAATTCGTGAGCGTGTGGAGTCCTATCTGGTTCTGGCGAATGGTGAACCGGATTTGCCGATGTGGTTCATTGACTTGTTCGATTGCGATGGCGGATTGGATTCAATATTTGATTACCGTGATGCCATCATGCATCTGCATGATTTCGTGGTTGCATCGCAGTATTTGCGTCGGATGGTTTATATCGCGGATGAGAATGGCATTCCGGTTCCGGATGCGTGGCGTGTGATTCCGGATGTGATTGATGATACACGTGAGTTCAATGTGAGTGAAGTATTACCGGTTCTCACTGCAATATTCAGTGATTCTGTGTTGAATGCATTGAATACAGGTGATTGTGAGTGGTGTCCGGTTCGTAGGGAACTGGTTGCCAGTAATGGTGAACCATTGACTGTTATGGGTCATAAGTTGGTTGATGGGAATGGCACGTTGCTTGCGAAATCGCGCCGGTTAGCGTATGAGGAACATCATGCGCGTATGCGTGGTTGTAATATGCATGCGTGATATTAGTGTGTTGTAATCCAATATTGTAATGTGTGGAATATATGCCTGCTGGGAAACTGGCGGGCATTCCGCGTTATTGGGATATTGTATTATCGCGGTCATGGTGATCGCATGTGTGCATTGCATACATTGACTATATTAAAACGATTCCAATAATCTGATGATGCCTGCTGGGAAACTGGCGGGCATTGTCGGTTACTGTGATATTACGTTATCGCGGTCATGGTGATCGCATGGATGCATAATGTGTCCATAGGTAAGAATTAATGACTGGTTTTAAATTATCATGAGTGCCTGTTCGGTTATTCCGGGCGGGCATTCTCATTATCGGTTGCTGACTGTATTCGTATGTGTGTAATTCTGCTGAAAATCGATGTCGTTCACACACCGCAGAATATTGCGCTCTGTGGACGCCTGTTCGCATTGAATACATGAAAAAGTGCTTATTTAATATGTGATACGCGAAATAACAAAAAATCGCTGTCAGAGTTGAAATGAGTGCAGTATTAATCTGGCTGTACATTGATATATTCCTCTTAACAAAGTCGATAAGAGGGAGAAGATGTAATCATGAAGGCCATGAATGATGCGTTAATGCTTGCTGAGTTGAAATTGCGTGCGCGTGATTATTTGAAAGATAAGCGTGAGAATTATACGGTGTCCGGGCTGATTAATGACGGGCTGGTGGCTCTGCGCGGTCATGACTTATATGAATTCACAATGAACGCATGTAAGTATGACAGTTCACTGGCGCATGGCAGATATGTGGCTGCGGCTGATGCTTACTGGAATATGTTCAGCAGGATGACGCCGGTCGCTAATCAGAATTCACCGCTGGGATGGTTCGCGGATGTATTGGATTGTGCGGCGAATCCAACTCGGCTGGGCGAGGACAGATTGCGCAGGATGTTGATTAATGTCCCATTGTTCTCATCAGCTGACTCACAGGAAATCCTGAACGGCAATTATTCATTCATGCGGACTCGGTACAAGTTCACAGATGCTTCTGGACGCAATGAATTCGCGGATGATTACGCGCTGTTCATTGCAACGCAACCTGTGCAGTCATTATTGCAACCGAAAAAGTATCAGCAATTGGCTGCTGATAAATCGTATTCGAAATCACTCGCTTGATGGGAGGTCAAACATGAGGTTGCCGCGTGCGAAAAGGAAGTATCCGCGTTCTGTCCCTGAACGTGTGATGGATGATGGCACGATTATTCATGGTGTTCCGTATGACAAGCTGTCTGATGATATCAAATCTGAGTTGGATGAGCGCCCTTGCACGGATGATGGCAGGTGGCGCATATTCCTTCCTGATTCATTCTATCCGGGGAAATTCATTGAATTTGGTGGTTCATCGAACTTGCGTAATGAGCTGGAGGAGAAAGCGAGAAAATGGAATCTGTAATCACTATGCCGGTGGAATTCCGGCTTGAATGCTTCAAAATGATGCGCGGTATCTCATTCACTAATGCATGGTATTGGAATGATGGTGCCGCGTTGTCGGTTGATGAGAAACAATCATTGCGTGCTTATTCAATCTCGCATGGTAGTGATACTGAGATGTTGTCACCTGTTCAGTTGGAAGTGTTCATGCGTGAGTGTGTGTCTGACTTATTGGATGATGATGGGAATGTTATCAGTGTGTCCATGCCGTCATTGATGGTGGGTGAAAATGAACTGCGTGATTCATTGTCTGGTGGTATGTGGGGTACGTGGTTGCATCGTGCGTGTAGTGAATATTGTGCGTATCATGCGCGTGAGTCGCGTAATGTTATGGTGACGTCATTGAATGTTGATTATGCTTGTAGGGAATTGGCGTCAGTGTGGCGGTTCAGTGATATTGCGCGGATTCTGCGTGGTGTTGATTTGCGCCAGATTGATGGTATTGCGTCGGCGTTGGATGCATTGCGTTCATTGGATTCATCGCGTGTGAGTGCGGTGTGTGAGTCATTGGATTTGCCGGTGAATGAGTGGTGGGTTGATTATAATTCGGTGGCTGTCCCAGTGGGTGATTCCAGTGTGTTATTAGATATTCCGTGATTGAAATATTAATCAATCAACGGAGTGTAATTATGGTTAAAAATAAGTATTGGAAGTGGTTGTTATCACTTGTATTGCTTGCTGGCGTGGTTGCTGGCGGGCTGGTTGCATTGCGCACATTGAATGCGAATGCAGCGAATAATTATATTGATGGTTCGGCATGGGTGAAGTCAGTGTCTGCGCAGCGTTTACCTGATGGTGAAAACGCGGCGGATAAGTATGTTGATGTCGCTCCGAATGAGCATGTGTCCGCTTACGATAGCGTGCGTTTCAAGGCAACATTCACAGTGCCGAAAGGAACATTATCCGCTGATAATAATAAGGTTCGGTTCCCGATTACTGGTATTGACTTCAAGAAAAGTGGTTATCCGCAGGCTGGTGAAATATGGAATGGTTCTGTGAAATACGGAACCTTGACATTCGATGGTGAAGCGACACCGGAATCAAGCGTATCAGGGAATTACGCTATTATCACATTCAATTCAAACGCTATTAATGATAATACTGTCACCGATTTGACATCTGGCACATTCCAGTTCAATGTGAATCCAGCGAAAACATTGCGTGGTTCGGATGAGCATGTTATTACCATTGGTAATGGCTCATTCCCTCTGTATATTGACCGTGCTCACTTAACGGTTGTTAAGGAAGCGACTGGCGCTCCGAAAAAATGTGATACTGAGTATTGCTTCTATTGGACGGTTAAGGTTACTAATGATGGCGCTATCGCATTGAAACATTCTGAAATGTATGACTGCCGCGTAAAAGATGATTCAACACGTGGTAATCGTGAGTGCCAGTTCAATGATAATTATCTGCACTGGTCAAGTTATCCCCTTATTACAGAGAATGGCGCGTTTGTCGATGCTTCTGATGTTCGCTGGGAGGCTGGCGAATCACGTACCTTCAATGTTGAAACTCGCTTATCGCAAATTGACTATGCTGATAACATTGCGAATGTTCATAACTATTTCGCCGTTACGGGTGATCCGGATTATATGAATAATAGTGTTGTGTCTGAAGGTTATCGTGAGGTTGCCATTGCTGAGGACTGGGCAAGTCAAGTTAATCCGTTCTATCGTGAACTTCCTGATATCGATGTTGAAAAAACACGTGATGACCACGACATTGAATATGTGAATAGGAACACTGGTTCAACTTGTAAGTATGGTGATGAGGGCTGTACTGCAAAAGTCGGTTGGACTATCACTATCACTAATAAGGGTGAATCTGACGCGCATGGTGTATCCCTTGTTGAACAAGGTATCGGTACTTATTGGACTGCTGCGCAGATTACCGAGATTGAAAAAGCCATTAAGGATGCATCTGGAATTGGTGCCACATGGAATACTGAACAATCAAATGATGATGGTGCTATTCTCGGAAATATTAAATTTAATGATGTCGTGAAAGCAAAACAGTCATTCACATTCACATATCATAATACTGCGAATGTCGGTCCTAATGATACCGATGTCGGTAGGCAGAACTGTGTGTCCGTTGTTGCATCTGACGGAACACAGATAGCGAATAAATGTCGTGGTCTGGATTTTGGTATTGAAAAACTTGAAAAATATGCTTACAAATCTGGAAATGACGTATCGGACAATCAGAATAACTTGGGAACAAATCTTACATGGGGTATATATACATCCTTATCAAAATCACATGTCGGTAAAACAATTGTGCTTCATGAACAATTGCTTCCCGGTATGAAAAGCGCACTCTTGGGGAGGGCTTCCAATCGGACTGCCGCCGAAGATAAAACAACTTGTGAACATACTAGTTCATGCATAGGAAATATGTCTATCCTGTATAATACTGATAGTTGGTTTGGTGATTCCTATCATAAATTAATAGTTCATCGTGTTGATGAAACTCACTTTGATATCATTGTTCCTAATGCCCGTCAAAATGAGGCAATATACGTGACTCCTGTCATTGATAGGAAGTATCTGGATGAACATGGTACTGTAGTGGATAAGATTACTGATAGTGGATTTGAATACCCAATCACTGATAGGTATTGTAAGTCTCTGACATTCACTAATACGGTTACAAGCAATATTGCGGATGCAGTATCTAATGCG
>NZ_JDTK01000041.1 GCF_000770925.1 Bifidobacterium ruminantium DSM 6489
TCGAGCTTTCGCTCCGGGAACCCCATTTTTTATATTCCTCCTGTCTTTTTTACCTTCCGGCCGAATCCCATGCGGGTTCCCGGAAGGCCCTTTTTGTTTATTCCCCTTTTCTTTTTCCCGCTTGTGTCCCTCACGTGGATTCCCGCCTGCGGGGGTGGTGTCATTCGGGTACCGGATGCCGGAGAATGGTGTCGTTCTGGGGGCCATCCGGGCCTTTTACGGGCGGCCGATCCCCCCCCCCCCCCC
>NZ_JDTK01000042.1 GCF_000770925.1 Bifidobacterium ruminantium DSM 6489
GTCCAGGACGTTGCGGATCGCCGTTCCGTGTCTTCTGAGTACCGAACCGGTGTCATTCGGGTACCGATGTGACGTTTGGTGGTGTCTTCCGGGTACCGGCTGGTGTCTTTTTAGGTGTCGTCTGGGTCTTTGTCGGCGGCTACGTCGTCGGTGATTTCGTCGATTTGCATTTGACCGACGATGAGATGGCGCGTTTCCACGACAGCGCGCGCATCGTCCGCGAGCATTGCGCGATGATCGCCGATCGACTGTGAATGGCGGGTGATTCCGGGCACTTCCTCAGATGTGTGGCGGAGCTTTTGTGACTTTTCGGCCTATCGACGCCGCCATTGCATCGAGTACTCCATTTCGCCGGTGGACTCGTCCAGATCTTCGTTTTGGAGTGTGAACCCTTCCCGCTGGTAGAAGCGCACCGCGTCGACATTCTTCCGGTACGCTTCCAATGTCAGCGCGTCTCTTCTGCGTTTCACGTGGTCCATGAGCTGTTTGCCGATGCCGTGTGACTGCATTCCTGCGGCGACAAAAAGACCTTCGACATGGTCGCCGTTCAAACCTATGAATCCCTGCACACCCTGGGCATCCTCGTACACGTGGACTTCCGCCAACGGCAGCGCTTCCCGCACGTATTCAAGATTGCTCTTCCAGTATTCCGCTGGGATGAAGGAATGCGCCTGCAGGTTCGTTTCTAGCCATATGCTGGCGACCCTGTCCATGTCCGACGTGCGTAATGCTCTGATCATGACGATTGACTTTCCGGGGAATCGTGCCTATTCCAGATTTATTTTAGCGACGCGCATTGAATCGGTTTGATGCCGCGACACGCCGGCTTTGCCTTTCGAAGAATCTGTTGTATTCTAGTCAAGTTGCGTTTCACGGATAGACACCGGGAAACGTTGGATAATTGGAGAATTCGCCTAGTGGTCTATGGCGCACGCTTGGAAAGCGTGTTGGTGTAACAGCCTCACGAGTTCGAATCTCGTATTCTCCGCCCGGATTGGAACCCCGGAAACCGTTGGAATCATTCGGTTTCCGGGGTTTTGCTTTGGTTCCTTCCGATTGTCGGTTCCCTCCAGGTTCCCTCCGTTTCGACACCTTTGGCCCCGACCTGCCGCGCGTGTCACATATCGGAACCGACGATTCCGAAAACGCCTTCGAGCCTTCGCCTGCCGTGTGTTCGTCATCGAAGTCCGACCGCGCCCCATGTGTCCCGTCAGTGGGCCGATTCGAATCCCTTCATGTTCTCCGCGCATTTTTTTCGTTTTGGTTCGCAACAATCCCGGACGCCCGCCGCGCAGCGCGATGCGCCCATGCGGTCCGGCCCAGCGCGAAGGTCCCCCCGGACCCCCTCCGATGAACGCCACACGAACGCATACGGGTGCCATGAAAGCCCATTCGAACCGTCAATCGACTCCTTGATACATAGACAAGAAGCCGAGGAACGTCCGTCGGTCGGATGGATCCGAAGGAGAAACCGGCAAACCCCGCCGCCGGCATCCCTCCTCCGGGTATTCGCCAGCGAACGGCACCGGCACCGCCATGACCGCCAAGGAGAAGACATGAGCCCGGACCCCATCCGCCGCAAAGGCAGGAAGACACTCGCCAAGGTATACGATTCCCTATCCGACCCGGAAGAAGCCCCGGACAGGTCGCGCATCATCGGGCTGCCCACCAAGAAGGAGGCGCGCGACATCCGGGACGAATTGACGGCGGCGGCGTGGGCCGGCGGCAAATCGGTGTCGCGCATACGGACGGCCAAGGAATACATAAGCATCGTCGAATCATTCTTCCGCAAGCTGCGGGCCATCAAAAACACGGAGACACGAACCCCGCAGGCGGGTATTCCGTCCCTGCGGGGACTGCTGAGGGACACCCGCGTAACCAACCTCGACGAGCGTGAAAGAATGCTTGAGATCTTAAGCGCGGATACGGCAATCCTGCTTGTCGGCAGGAAAGACCTCCGAGGCAAGGGAGCCCGGATACTGCTGGCCTTGAACGAGACGCGACTCAGCATGGGAAAGGCGACGATCCTCCTGGCCCACGGAACGGAAAAAGATCACAAAGCCGTCCTGCCCGCATACAAGCCCAAGTTCTACCGGCGATAAGCAATAAGCGATAGGCAAAGGCGCGAAGTGGCATTCAGGCGGCCCACCCCTTCGCCCCGGTCGCACACGTCCGGCCGGCCGCCGTCCCCACTTCCGCCCCGCCCTTGAAGCGTTTGTGTCGCCATCACGCACCCACGGGCCGGATCCGGCCCGATAAGCCCGTACCGCACCCCCACCCCGGCCACCCACGGGTATTCGCCCGCCACCACCGCCGGCGTAGGCCGTGGAAGCAACGATGCCACCCGTGGCAAGAGTGGCGATGGCCGCGAGAAGGGCAATACCCCTCCTCAGCCACTTCGGCCTCTCCTCGGGCGGAGTCTCAACATTATGCTTGTTAAGCTGCATAACTCTCCTAATCTTGAATTGCAATCACACTGGCCACGCCTGAATACCCTAGGAACGAGCACGGCGAGGCCTTCACAGAAAGTAGCGACTGATTACGGGTTGGGGCTGAGGGAAACGTAGCGTGGAACTGCCTGGTTTGCGCTTGGAGCAAATGGGGCGACAGGCCTGCGAAAAGCTGGTTCACGTGCTTCCTACCCCCTCCGAACCAACCGTTGACACTCCCATACTCATTAGATGAAAATGCTGGCAATGCCGCGTTTCAATTCTCAGGGAATTCTCAGAATCGAAATGGCAAAATGAAGACCCGCCCCTGAGCGAACAGGAGCGGGTCACTAAGGAGGTGAGTACCGGCAACTACTCAGTCAACAGGCTGACACTGATTACAGCGGCAGTCGTTCTGCTTCTCGCGATCGTGCAACACATGTGACCGCCCTCCATCCCGCAGGTGTGACAGCACCAGCGGGATGACTACTGAGCGCCCCATCACCAGAAGCCAATTCTAACGACGGGGCACTTTTCTTCGCATATTTACTTATGGAAAAACCCCACCTCAATGAAGAGGTGGGGCTTATCGGAGGGGAGCGTTATCAGTGCACAATCGGAGCGTAAGGATCACCCGGAGCGTTAGGGTCGCCATGCCCGCCTGAATTGGAGAAGTCGAAAGTCCTATGGCTGCCGCCGCCGTTGTTGGGGGGCGTGTAGGACTGCTGCGGGGCGGTGTAGGACTGCTGCGGGGCGGAATACCCACGGTTGGAGGAATACCCGCTGCCGGAGCCGCCGTAACGGTTGTAGGACTGGGTGTAGGAGCTTTGCGGCTGCGCGGCTGCCGCGGCTGCCTGCGCTTGGGCTGCCGCGGCTGCCTGCGCTTGGGCTGCTGCCTGCGCTGCCTGTGCTTGGGCTGCTGCCTCGGCGTCGGCCTTGTCCTTCGCGGCCTTCGAATCGGTCACCCGCTTGACGGCGGCGTCCAGCTTCGCCTTGGCGTCGGTGTACGTCTTCGGGTCGGTCACGCCCTTCTTGGAAAGGGTGCTGTTCGCCTCGGCGATGGCCTTCTTAAGGCTGTCGCGGGTGGCGTTGTCCGCCACCTTCCCATCCGTGTCCTTGAGGGTCTTGCCCGCGCTGTCAATACCCCGCTTGAGCTGGTCCTTCGCGCCGTCCAGCTCCTTCGCCAGCTTGCTGTCACTGACGGCCTTGAGCGCGGCATTGAGCGCCCTCGCTTGGGCATCGGCCTCGTCCGCGTCCGTGGCATTGGCCTTCCTCGCGGAAGCGAGCTGCCACGCCAGCCACTCGCTGGGGGCGTCGTTGGGGACGCCCTTGAGCGCCTTGGCCTTACTGATGGCGGCGTCGAGCTTGTCCAGCAGCTTCGGCTCCTTGAGCTGATCCGCCTTGTATTCGGTGGCGGTGGCCTCGTCCACGGCCTTCGAGAGCGCCTTATCAGCCGCTTCCGCCTGCGCTACCGCCTCATGGTAGGCGTTGTTCTCGTGGTGCGTCCAGTAGGCGTAGCCGCCGCCAATACCCGCCAGCGCCACGATGATGACAGCGACGATGATGGCGGTGAGTTTGGCGGGCTTGATACCCTTGGGCTTGCTCTCCTCTGGGGTGGCGTCATCCATGGTTTCCACTTCCTCTGATGGCTTCGTCATTGCTCTTCCCTATGTCCTTATGCGCTGGCACGTCGATTCGCCCATCGACATGGATGTAACGGCGCGGAGGCCGTCAGGCCGAAGCTCCCTATCCTGCGGGGGTATGGGAGACGGTCGCGCTTCCTTATCATGCGAATTCAATACTACATTGTAGCGAAAGCCACAACTTTGTGGCCTAGTGAGATGCGAACGCCACATATTTTTGGCGCGTGGCCGTTAAAGACGATTCGAAGGAATGGGCGAGGTACGCCAAGGAGCTGGGTGTCAACCTCCAGCGCCTCCGCGTCGAGCGTGGCCTCACCCAAGAGCGCGTGGCCTATGACGCAGGCCTGTCGAGATACCAGTACCAGCGAATGGAATGGGGCAAGATAGGCAAGGACACCCCCGCCAATCCCACGTTGAAGACCATCATGGCCGTGGCCCAAGTGCTCGGCGTCACCCTCGACGAACTCCTGCCGCCGTCATGGCCCGACCTGCACGCCAGGTAGGCTCTCCGCCGTCGCGGCCCTTGGCCCCGTTGGGTAGGCGGTGGCAAGAATCTTGGGTAGCCCGCCTGCCCCGTTTTTCCGCCTTACGTCCTTTTGGAGCCCGATATGCGTTCTGCCGACTGGGTTTTTCCTTTGGGGTCGGATACGACGTCCCGTTTCTTTGGGTGGCTCGGCGCGGGGCGCCTCCGCCTCTGCCGCCGCCTCGACCGCTTTCGCGAATCCGCCATCCCCTTGTTCAATATATAGGGAATCTCAACCCGCCTCTTCACTACACCCACTTTCATTTCAACCGGTCTTCCTATATTTATAAGAACCTGTAATTCCAGTGATTCAGGAAAACGAAGTTTTCTTCAACTGCCCTCTTGGCCACAAGAAGAGGAGGCACAGTGCGGATGGTTCGGTTCCCGCACTGTGCCGCAATACTTACTCGCAGCGGATTTCGACACCGCCAGCGTCGACCTTTATCCGCAGAGTGATCTCGACAGGGCCGTTATCGGCATTTAAATCGAGCCGAATGCACCGGCCTCCTTCCTCGGCGCCGATATCATCGGACCCGTTTCCCGCAGTCGATCGGGGGACGGTCTCGGCCTCAGGGGCCGATTCGTTATCCTGCGCCCCCCTGTCTGGGGTCGCATCGTTGCCCGCTTCGGCGAAACGGTCCCGACGTTCCTTCTTGAGCCCGGTCATGGTCAGCTCGCACCAGTTACGTGAGCCGCCCCACAATCGTGCTCCGAGGCCGTAATTCCATTTGTGTCTTCTGGTGACTTTCGGCTGGATTCGCTCGCATACGCAACGTTCGCTCCACACCACCGCGCCACGTTCCCATGCTTTCCCTTGATGGGCAACGGTTCGCGGCTCCGGCTTGGCGGATCCATCGGCGTTCCCGCCATATGAGGAGTCGGCCATCATCAGTCTCAGACAAGCCACTCGCCTCAGCCGTTCCCTCTTGCGCTGCCGTTCTTTTTCGGAAGGCCGGAACACCTCGAAGGGTTCGACAAACCGCACATTGGCGATTGCGCCATGAACCGGGCAGCATTCCGAGGGATTGACCTCGTCGAAGAGCGGAAGCCCGTCAACCGTCCGCTGCACCCACATCCGGTAAAGTCCGACCTTCTTTCGTTCGCTTTCGGTCAGACCGTCGATGTCCGCGACATCCTGCACCAAGCCATCGCGGATGCTTTTGGTCATGTAGCGCAGCAGCCGTTCGCCATCACAAAGCGGGGCGACCTTGTTGGCTGGCAGGTCGACGATCTGCCTGTTCATATCGTCGCCGACCTGTTGGATATCGATGACCGGGCCCCATTGCACAAGCGAGCCCTTCAGACGAGTGCCGCCGATGAGCTTGGCAAGATTGTCGGTGTTGACGTAGGTCTTTTCGTCGGGGAATCGCAGCAGCAGATGCACGTGCGCAGCCATCCGGGATTGCAATTCGATTGTATAGAAGTACGCCGAGCGCGGGTACTTCTTCCTCAGCTTGGTCATGGTCGCGTTCAGCAGACCCCCCAATTGCACGTTGAATGTCGCCATCGCGGCGAAGTTCACATCACGGTCGAAGTTCTGGGGTACACCGCTCAGGGGATACCCTTCCCCATGTTCCCTGCCGCATAACGGGCAACTCTTCCCCGCTCTATGCACGGGTACACCGGGTCGACTGAATGATGGTGCCGTCAGGGTTACGAACACGAACGTGCCGGATTTTTCCAGACCCGCCTTGCCTATGCTCAACACGTCAAGCTGTCTGCGCAATCGGCAGCCGCTGCAATGACCGCAGCGCACCTTCATGCCATTGGAACGGCGGTGGGGATGCAGGCACTGGGTCGGGTATTCCGCGTCCGCGGATGCCGCCGCTTTCGTCGTATCAGGCTCAGGATTGCCGAATAGCGGCACATCGACGTACGTGCCCTTCTTCGGCTCGGCGGCCTCGGTTTGATGTTTCGGGAAAACTGTCACCATCGCCGATCACCGCCCCTCGTTCACGACGGCGTCGATGCCAGCGTCAGCCCGGCGCAGGAACCGCCGTGAAGGATTTCGGGGAAAATCGCCATCGTGATTCCGATGAGGCCGATTCGTCGCCGGCGCGGCCGCAGACCTACCGGCACCGGCCAAAGCGCCAGCACCCCTTTCCGTTTTGGAATTGAAACCGATCGCCGCCGCATACGCGCCCATTCGCGGCTCATCGGAATCTGGGTTCTCGAATTTCCGCGAGATTCCCTGTCCCGCCCGCATCAACTGGTCGCGTCGCGGCCAGCGGCTGGCGATCTCCTCGCGCCGCACCAGTAAAGTTCGCCGGATTCGTATGAAGCTGAGGCCACCCAGCTCGAAACCGCCGAGAGCGGTTTTCTTGCTGAGTGTTCTCGCACCGACCCGGTACTCGCGTCCGGCATCGGCGGCCTTCAGCCACGTGGGTTGCCCGGCCACGGCCCGCCGCAACTCCTCCGCATCGTCCACGAGATCGGGGGCGAACGCGCGGAAGAACATCCGATGTTTGTGTTCAATGTGATGTGAGCCGAGTT
>NZ_JDTK01000043.1 GCF_000770925.1 Bifidobacterium ruminantium DSM 6489
GCGTGGGCTGGTACGCCGTGTCCGCCAAGTAAAGAGATTGCAATCCCTATGCTAGGAAGGCTGTGGGTCATTTGACTGACCTGCAGCCTTTTTGCTTGTGGTACCGGGGCATTCATATAGACTGCCAACTATGCTTGCATATATGGTTGAAGAGATGTTTACTCCTAAGAACATTATCGTGACCGGTGGCTGCGGTTTCATCGGTTCGAATTTCGTGCATTACGTGGTGGATCATCATCCGGACGTGCATGTGACCGTTTTGGACAAGCTCACGTACGCGGGCAATCCGGAGAACATCGCGGGTCTGCCCGAGGACCGCGTGGAATTGGTCGTGGGTGACATCTGCGATGCGGGTCTGCTGGACAGGATCGTGCCGGGTCATGACGCGATCGTGCATTACGCGGCCGAGTCGCACAACGACAACTCCATCGCGGACCCGGAGCCGTTTTTGAGGACGAACGTGGAGGGCACGTTCCGTCTGCTGGAGGCCGTGCGCAAGTATGGTATCCGTTACCATCACGTGAGCACGGACGAGGTGTACGGGGATCTCGCGTTGGATGATCCCGCACGGTTCACGGAGCATACGCCGTACCATCCGAGCTCGCCGTATTCGTCGACGAAGGCCGCCTCGGACATGCTGGTGCGCGCGTGGACGCGCACGTACGGGATCCGCGCGACGATCTCGAACTGTTCGAACAATTATGGTCCCTTCCAGCATGTGGAGAAGTTCATCCCGCGTCAGATCACGAACATCCTGGACGGGCAGCGTCCGAAGCTGTACGGCAAAGGCGCGAACGTTCGTGACTGGATCCACACCGAGGACCATTCCAGCGGCGTGTGGACCATCCTGACCAAGGGGCGTATCGGCGAGACGTATCTGATCGGCGCGGACGGCGAGAAGAACAATATCACCGTGTTGCGCATGATTTTGAGGATGATGGGTCAGGCGGAGGATGCGTTCGATTGGGTGAGGGACCGTCCGGGTCACGACCGCCGTTACGCGATCGACTCGACCAAGCTGCGCACCGAGCTCGGCTGGACGCCGAAGCACACGGACTTCGAGTCCGGCCTGAAACAGACGATCGAATGGTACACCGAGAACCGCGCGTGGTGGGAGCCCGCGAAGGCCGCGACCGAAGCCCGTTACAAGCGTCAGGGCCAGTGAGTCTTGCCGTGCGTGGATGTCGGGGTTCGGTTCCCTGTCGTCCACGCGAGGCTCGTCGTGCCCGGAGCCGGCGCGGCCCAGGCATGGCTTCCGTTTTTTGATGATGATGGAGTGACGATATGGATTTCGAGAAGGATTTGAGGGCCGTGGAGACGAACATTCCCGGCCTGCTGGTGTTCGACCTGCCGGTGCATGGCGACAACCGTGGATGGTTCAAGGAGAACTGGCAGCGTGCGAAGCAGACGGCTTTGGACCTGCCGGATTTCGGGCCGGTGCAGAACAACATCTCGTTCAACGCGAAGAAGGGCGTGACGCGTGGCATCCACGCGGAGCCGTGGGACAAGTACATCTCGATCGCGGCCGGCAGCGTGTTCGGCGCGTGGGTGGACCTGCGTCCCGGCGAGAGCTTCGGCCAGGTGTACACGACCGTGTTGGATCCGTCGAAGGCGATCTACGTGCCGCGTGGCGTGGGCAACAGCTTCCAGGCGTTGGAGGACGGGACCGTGTACACGTACCTCGTGAACGCGCACTGGTCGTTGGAGCAGAAGAAGACCTACACGTTCGTGAACCTCGCCGACCCGGAGCTGCACATCGACTGGCCGATCCCGTTGGAGGATTCGGAACGAAGCGAGGCCGACTTGCACCATCCCATGTTGAAGGACGCGAAGCCGATGGCCCCGCGGCGCACGATGGTGACGGGTTGCAACGGCCAGTTGGGCCGCGCGATCCGCGACTACGTGGACGCGCATGGTTTGGAGGGCTTCGAGTTCAACGACATCGACACGTTTGATTTCTCCGATCCGGCCCAGTACGACCAATTCGACTGGTCGTTGTATGGGACGATCATCAATGCGGGCGCGTACACGGCCGTGGACAGGGCGGAGACCCCGGAGGGCCGTCAGGCGGCTTGGAAGGCGAACGCGCAGGGTCCCGCCCTTTTGGCCAGGGTGGCTCGCGAGCACAACATCACGCTCGTGCACGTGAGCTCGGACTACGTGTTCGACGGGACGCGCGAGTCGCATGACGAGTCGGAGTCGTTCGCTCCGTTGGGCGTGTACGGGCAGTCGAAGGCCGCTGGCGACATCGCGGTCGCGAATACGACGCGCCATTACATCCTGCGTTCGAGCTGGGTGATCGGCGAGGGTCGTAATTTCGTGAGGACCATGATGGGCCTGTCCGACAGAGTCGCCAAGGGTGAGCTGGAGAAGGTGACGGTGGTGGACGACCAGTACGGGCGTCTCACGTTCACCAAGGACATGGCCGAGGCGATCTTCCATCTGCTGGATTCCGGGGCCGCGTATGGCGCGTATGATCTGACCGGCTCGGGCGCGGTGAGGTCCTGGGCGGATATCGCGCGTATGGTGTTCGATCTGGCGAACGGCAACGGCGACAGGGTGATCCCGATCAGCACGGATGAGTATTTCGCGAACGCGAAGGCTCCGGTGAGCCCGCGTCCGACGCATTCCGCGTTGGATCTGGCGAAGATCGAGGCGACCGGGTTGAGCGTGCCTGATTGGGAGGAGTCCCTGAAGGCATACGTCAACAAGGAACTAGGCAAGTAACAGGTAAGGATGGCTTCATTGCAATAACATGCGATGAAGCCATCCTTACTTAGGGAGGACGCTGCCAGTTCTCTGTTTTAATTCGATGTCGTATTGCTCTCTAACGCGCGAAGAATACATCTCCATCAGCTGAGCTGCTATATAAGACTGGTTTGCAGTTAACGTAGTCAATGATGCAATGGTTTGCAAAACGGTGTCATGAGACTCTCTCAATTGTTTGAATGGGAATGGTAGATAGAACAAAAATCTTGTAAAATGGCCTTACATTCGATTGTGACGTCGAATGAAGACGTTTGCAAAAATGCGTTGTAGCAATAACACCAAGGAGGTTTGATAAGCGCAATGCAGGTTTGTTTTGAAAACGTTTCCACCATTCATCAAGGAGAGATAATATGGGTTCCCCTCATCATGAACGTATCGATTTGAGCCGATTACGTACTTTCCCGACCATTATGGCCGTGCTGTGCACAGTGGCGATGCTTGCTACCAGCTTCATTGCGGCGCCATTCGCACGAGCAGATCAGAATGGCGGCCTGCGTATCGAAATCGACGATTCCCAAACGGTCGGAAACTGGAATATCTCCGAAGCGGGTCAGGTCGTCGACCTCGCCGTCGGCCAGAAGGTTCGGCTGAAAGTCTGGAATTATCAAGGCAACGGTCAGGAAGTGGTTTTCAAAACCATCGATTGGCAGCTTAACGGTCAGCCGGTCGAATTGGCGAAGTATGATTCCGCATCCGGACAATGGAAGGATGTCTCACCTCGAGACACCGGTGAATACGGTGCCGCGGTCGCCTTCACCGACACCAGCGGCTCATTGACGACCTTGCGAGAAGGTGAAGCCACCATTACCGCGAAAGTCCGTATGTCGGGCGGCCCCGAAGAGGTTGCCACCGCCCACTTCCGTGTGCACAAGACCAAACTTAAGATTGTACGTTCGTTGGATTCTCAAGAAGTCACCTCAACCGATATTACTCAGCTTACCGCGGGCGAAGCTATGAGGCTGAAGTACTATCCGACCTTCGATGGTGATGGCACCACGGCCCAGAACAAGAAGTACAGCTATGAGTTCTCCACGTCAATGTGGAACAGCCCGTCCAGCTACCGCGACGAGTCCGGCCACACCATCAAAGCAGCCGGATGGAGATCATCCAACGGTGCCGCAGCCGATTTCAACGGTCAGCTCAACCCCACAGTCAACGAAGTGACGGTGCGCGCTCTAATCGCAGGACAAGCGACGATTTCCGTCAATGCGATCTTCGCTTTCTCCCATGCCGTCAAAACAAACGGTTTCAAGCAGCGGACTGATCTGCTGGGAAATCTAAGCACGAAAACCGCGATTAGCAATGCCACGCCGAACGTTTCGGTTCGATACGGATTGAATACCAGTCCAGTGACAGTGCAGGACAACGGCACCGTCAATCTGGGTGTGGGCGAGATTCTGCAATTCAACTATTCGATTTCCCCGCTGCATACTGATTATGCCACTCAGCTTACGGCCCACTGGGATTCCGATAAAAAGACTGTAGCCACACTGGACTCTGACACTTCGCGTAAGCTGACTGCAATCGATACTGGACTCAGCAATGTCACCGCATCTATTGGCGGTGTGACATTTAAGTTCTCCGTTAATGTGTCGGAGCCCAACCTCAGCCTGAGCTGCCAAGGGAAGCTGGCTTCGCCCGTGGATGCCACATCTCCCCGTACCGTGGAACTCACCGCTGGCGAATCCATGGATCTCACCATGGGATATGCACCACGTCATGACTACACATCGCTGAATTCGGTCACTTGGAATTCATCCGATACGAATGTGGCGACAGTGAATAGAACCTCTTCAGTAAGCTCCGCCGGAAATACGCCGAAGACCATGGTCACGGCCAAGCTTCCCGGCACCGTGACGGTTACGGGCACGCTTGCAGGACGTCAGGTGAAAACCACCATCAAGGTGGTTGACGCCACGCTCTCCATCGTACGAGACAGCCATCAGGACACCCCCAGTCGAGAGGACGATGTACAGGTTCCGGTCACCGGCAAGAATGTGGATGCGACCTCCGGAGAAAACTTCAAACTCTACACGAAGATCACTCCGGTCCATGATTATGCAAGTTTCCCCAGCTCGGTGACCCGAACCACGTGGGCGGAGGATTCGCTTGGTAAAACCATCGGCCTGCAGCCCAATGGTGATGCGGTCACCGTCAATGCGGTAAGTTCCCGCGGCCAGGCAAAATCTCAAGCGACCGTCACAGCGAAAGCCGGTGGAAAGACTGCCACGGCCACGGTTTCCGTGGCACGTCCTCAGGTCAAACTGACCACCACCGAACGAGATGCCCAAGGCAAGGAAACCACCAAGGACATCACGGGTAAGGATTTCCAGCTCAATCGCAACCAGTCCAAGAACATCAAGGCAGTAGTGAGTGAGCTTCACCCGGACTACGCCAAGATCGACATGAACAAGGTTGCTTGGGCTTCGGAGACGCCATCCGTGGCTTCCGTGTCAAAAGCTACTGGCGAAACCATTGGCGTGCAAGGCAAGGGAGAGGGCACTACGAAAATCAACGCGACCCTTGACGGTGTGACCGCAGCGGCGTCGGTGAAGGTCGTCATTCCGATCAAAACCGTGCAGGCTCCTGCTGCCGTCACCACTTACGCGGGCAAGAACCCGAACCTGCCGCAAACGGTGCATGTCACATGGGACGATGGCCGTCAGTCCGACGAAGTCGTTACATGGGACAAGATCCAGCCCGATCAGTACGCCAAAGCGGGTAACTTCTATGTCAATGGCACGGTAAAGGGATATTCCGGAACCGTGCGGGTGAGTGTACGAGTGCTGGGATTGAGAAGCTATGATCCGGTCAACATAGTCACGCAAGCACTTATCGCACCGACGCTTCCGAATGCTATCAAGGTGACGTGGACGGATGGAACTCAGACAACGGAAAAGGTGGTGTGGGATTCTATACCGCTCAACCAGTATCAGAAGCCGAATGTGACGTTCAAGGTCAATGGCAAGCTGGCCAATTCCGATATTCAAGTGATCGCTACTGTGACGGTGAATGCTAACTCGGTGACGATGTATCGTTTGTATAACCGT
>NZ_JDTK01000044.1 GCF_000770925.1 Bifidobacterium ruminantium DSM 6489
TGCCGGTCCATGGTCGGTACGGGAATATCCACCCGTTCATCCATTCGACTACGCCTGTCGGCCTCGCCTTAGGACCCGACTCACCCGGGGACGACGAACGTGGCCCCGGAACCCTTGGTCATCCAGCGGACGGGATCCTCACCCGTCTCTCGCTACTCATGTCTGCATTCTCACTCCCCTGAAGTCCACGGCCGGTTTCCACCGCCGCTTCGCCCCTCAGGGGACGCTCTCCTACCCAGCAACCATGAAGATTGCTGCCGCGTCTTCGGTGGTGTGCTTGAGCCCCGCTACATTGTCGGCGCGGAACCACTAGACCAGTGAGCTGTTACGCACTCTTTCAAGGATGGCTGCTTCTGAGCCAACCTCCTGGCTGTCTATGCGACTCCACATCCTTTCCCACTTAGCACACGCTTCGGGACCTTGGACGACGGTCTGGGCTGTCTCCCTCTCGACGACGGAGCTTATCCCCCGCCGACTCACTGCCGGAATACACGTCAACGGTATTCGGAGTTCGGCTGCTGTTGGTACCCAACAAGGGCCCGCAAGCATCCGGTAGCTCTACCCCCGCGACGCAATCAACCGACGCTGCACCTAAATGCATTTCGGAGAGAACCAGCTATCACGGAATTTGATTGGCCTTTCACCCCTAGCCCCAGGTCATCCCCCCGGTTTTCAACCCAGGTGGGTTCGGTCCTCCACGCGGTCTTACCCACGCTTCAACCTGCCCAGGGCTAGATCATCCCGCTTCGGGTCCAGGACACGCGACTCAAACGCCTTTTAAGACTCGCCTTCGCTACGCGTTCGCCACACGGCTTACGCTCGCCACATATCACTGACTCGCAGACTCATTTTTCGATAGGCACGCCGTCACCCCACAAGGAGGCTCCGACGGATTGTAGGCGCACGGTTTCAGGAACTGTTTCACTCCCCTCCCGGGGTGCTTTTCACCTTTCCCTCACGGTACTGGTACGCTATCGGTCAGACAGGTATGCTTAGACTTACCCAACGGTCTGGGCTGATTCACGCGGGATTCCACGAGGCCCGCGCTACTTGGGAAACACGATCGGAAGACGGCATCCGTCCAGGTACGGGGCTCGCACCCTCTGCGGCCAGGCCTTCAAGCCTGTTCCCCTGGAACACCGTTTTATCACTCCCGCCCGGCCCGTCGGAGCCGGGACACGTGATCCCACGACACCGGAAACGCAACCCCCGACGGGTATCACGCGCAACCGGTTTGGTCTGATCCGCTTTCGCTCGCCACTACTCACGGAGTATCCCTTCCTGCAGGTACTGAGATGTTTCACTTCCCTGCGTACCCCCCGCCCACAGGCGGTGCCGGCCCATGACGGCCGGCGGGTTCCCCCATTCGGAGACCCTAGGATCAAAGCCATGTTGGAGGCTCCCCTAGGATTATCGCATCCTCAAACGTCCTTCATCGGTACTGTCTGCCAAGGCATCCACCATACGCCCTTGCAAGCGGCGCAACAGCAAAACAAACATTCACTGCCGTTCCACCCGCAGGATTCCTGATAGCAAGATCGCCAGACGACAAATCATCACACTAAAAATGATCACAAAACGATCGATCTCGAAACCAAACTCCAAAAGAGGAGTCTGGCGAAATCGCGATAAGCAAAAAGAAACACAATCGTTTCTTCATTGCTCGCGTCCACTATCCAGTTCTCAAACCACCACGCGCCACACGATCCGACCAGCCACCCAGGGCCGGCCACCACGCATGGGCATCGAACCGCGCCACAATGAAACCACTGTGGGGTGGCGGTCCGGGAGCCCAAAAGCATATCCGCACCACTCCCGGACGGAACGAATCCCATCCAAGCCCATGATCTCTTCCACACCAGCATCCCCATGCGAGACCGTGGAACCATTCCACGAGCACGGGGCTCACACCGGCTTCCAACACGGAAGCCTGAAATTCTCCGTAGAAAGGAGGTGATCCAGCCGCACCTTCCGGTACGGCTACCTTGTTACGACTTAGTCCCAATCACGAGTCTCACCTTAGACGGCTCCCCCCAAAAAGGTTGGGCCACCGGCTTCGGGTGCTACCCACTTTCATGACTTGACGGGCGGTGTGTACAAGGCCCGGGAACGCATTCACCGCGGCGTTGCTGATCCGCGATTACTAGCGACTCCGCCTTCATGGAGTCGGGTTGCAGACTCCAATCCGAACTGAGACCGGTTTTCAGGGATCCGCTCCCCCTCACGGGGTCGCATCCCGTTGTACCGGCCATTGTAGCATGCGTGAAGCCCTGGACGTAAGGGGCATGATGATCTGACGTCATCCCCACCTTCCTCCGAGTTGACCCCGGCGGTCCCCCGTGAGTTCCCACCATGACGTGCTGGCAACACAGGGCGAGGGTTGCGCTCGTTGCGGGACTTAACCCAACATCTCACGACACGAGCTGACGACGACCATGCACCACCTGTGAACCCGCCCCGAAGGGAGGCCCCATCTCTGGGGCTGTCGGGAACATGTCAAGCCCAGGTAAGGTTCTTCGCGTTGCATCGAATTAATCCGCATGCTCCGCCGCTTGTGCGGGCCCCCGTCAATTTCTTTGAGTTTTAGCCTTGCGGCCGTACTCCCCAGGCGGGATGCTTAACGCGTTGGCTCCGACACGGAGACCGTGGAATGGTCCCCACATCCAGCATCCACCGTTTACGGCGTGGACTACCAGGGTATCTAATCCTGTTCGCTCCCCACGCTTTCGCTCCTCAGCGTCAGTGACGGCCCAGAGACCTGCCTTCGCCATTGGTGTTCTTCCCGATATCTACACATTCCACCGTTACACCGGGAATTCCAGTCTCCCCTACCGCACTCAAGCCCGCCCGTACCCGGCGCTGATCCACCGTTAAGCGATGGACTTTCACACCGGACGCGACGAACCGCCTACGAGCCCTTTACGCCCAATAATTCCGGATAACGCTTGCACCCTACGTATTACCGCGGCTGCTGGCACGTAGTTAGCCGGTGCTTATTCGAAAGGTACACTCACCCCGAAGGGCTTGCTCCCAGTCAAAAGCGGTTTACAACCCGAAGGCCGTCATCCCGCACGCGGCGTCGCTGCATCAGGCTTGCGCCCATTGTGCAATATTCCCCACTGCTGCCTCCCGTAGGAGTCTGGGCCGTATCTCAGTCCCAATGTGGCCGGTCGCCCTCTCAGGCCGGCTACCCGTCGTAGGCTCGGTGGGCCGTTACCCCGCCGACTACCTGATAGGACGCGACCCCATCCCATACCGATAGAATCTTTCCCAGAAGGACATGCATCCAACTGGAGCATCCGGCATTACCACCCGTTTCCAGGAGCTATTCCGGTGTATGGGGCAGGTCGGTCACGCATTACTCACCCGTTCGCCACTCTCACCAAACAGCAAGCTGCTTGGATCCCGTTCGACTTGCATGTGTTAAGCACG
>NZ_JDTK01000045.1 GCF_000770925.1 Bifidobacterium ruminantium DSM 6489
AACTCGGCTCACATCACATTGAACACAAACAAGTTGAAGTTCTCCAGGCTCCACACGCTCGGCTTGGGCACGAACAGCTTGCGGCGGACCATGCCGACCTTCGCCTCGACCGCGCCCTTCTCGTGGCCCGCGTACGGCGAGCACAGGGAGCAGTCGAACCCGTAGTGCGCCTGGAACGCCTGGAACGCCTGGAACAGGCGGGTCCAGCGGACGCCGCCGCCGCTGGTCCTGCGTCCCACGACCGCGGCGTTGTCGAACACGATGCGTTCGGGCACGCCGCCGAGCCATCCGAACAGGTTCTGCAGCGCCTGGCACGTGCATTCCGCGTTCTCGCCGGGCATGAGCTGGGCCAGACCGATGTTCGAGTACGGGAAGTCCAGAACGAAGTGGCGCATGCGCTGGACCGCGCCCCTGTAAAGCACGTCGACCTCGCCGAAATCGGCCTGGGCCTCGCCCGGATGCCACACCAGGTCCATGAACGCGCCGCCCGGCTCCACGGCCGACTCGCGCCTGAGCCTGGCCACGGCCCGGGTCACGGCCGACAACGACACCTCGGCGCCGTGCCCGTCGCGCAGCCGCTCCCATATCCTGGTCGCGGTGTGACGCTGCTTGCGCCAGCTGGCGCGATCCTCCGCGAGCCACTGCCCGATCAGCGGCAGATACGGGTCGATCACCGACCCGCGTCGTCTCCTCACGGGCGGTTTCTCGGACAGGTCGTCCATCCTGAGGTACTTTCGCACGGTGGGCTCGCTCACGTGCTGCCTGCGCGCTATCGACGCTATGGATTCGCCGTTCCTTCTCATACGGCGGATAGACTGTATCCGGGGCATGCTGATCATTTGCCTTTCCGGCCCTTTCTGGTGGAGATATGAAGCACCATCCAGTTAAGGCCTGTGGGTGGTCGGCATGCTCTTTGCCTAAACCCGAAAAAATTTCGTGACTAAATCATTAATTCCTTATTGAACACAAACAGACTGGAACCGCGAGCTCATAGAAAGCGGAATCCCGGAGCAGGACATCATAAAACGATGCACGAACGAACGTCCTCACCTAGATGTCCGTTGCCTTCGCCAGACAATAGCCCACGAAATCCCTATCGTTCCACACCATCATCATTAGAACAGCGCCGATCCCGTGCTTCGCCTTACAAAGCACTGCCACGGCGGTTAATGCAATCCATCGGCATGCGGGTAAAAGAACAACACCATTTACAGGATAACGACGAAATCCCCAATCATGAAATACATCCCTCGTCCCAAGACGGAGCATCATCACTGCGACGCCGTCCACGGCTCCTCCTGGACACGGAATCCTCAGGAAGAGCAGGCTCCATCAGCCACGTCGTCAAGTCATTCCATCGTGGCCAGGCGTTCCGCGAACCGGGTCAGGCCGAGTCCGCGCAGGCGTCCGGCCTCCTCCGCCATGGTGCGCGGCGGGTGCCGCTTCGATTCCACCAGGCCGCGTATCGCGGCCGCCGCCGCGTCCGGATCGTCGTCGAACAGCATCGAAAGGAAATCGTCGGGCGACACTGCGCGCAGTCCGAAACGGTCGAGGCACGTGTCCGGGAAGTCCTTGAGATTGGATGTGACGACCACGCCGGATCCGGATCTGATGGCGGCGGCCACGACATGCCGGTCATCCGGGTCCGGCAAGCCGACGACCATCTCCTCCAGAGGTTCCCATCCTTCGACCATCGCCTCCGGGAAGGCCATGGACAGGGTATGCAGGTACCGTTCCACGCCCTCACGCGTGGCGCGCCGCCAGACCGATGGGAGGTGTTCGCGCACCTCATCCATGATGCGTCCGGACCAGACGGGCTCGTACAGTTCGGCGTCGGCCATGCACAGCAGCGGATCCGTCACCCACGTGGAATAGAACACGTTGGCGTCCAGTACGGCCCTCACCGGACGGACGGCCCATCCGCGCCGTCGTAGGCGCCCATGTCCGCGGCCAACACGCGCGCGTCCTCCAACAGGCGGCCGCGGCGCGCGCGACGATCACGGTACGCCATGACGTCGCGATATTCGACCATCCGGTGCCCGGTGTCGGACAGGCGGCGCGCGGGTATCCGGCCGGCGTCGACCAGGCGTGCGACCGTTTTGGCGCTGACGCCCAGCAGTTCGGCGGCCTCGCCGGTCGTGAGCAGTCCCGCGCCCTCGGAGACCGCGTCGGCCGCGCGCATCGCGGCGTTGAACTCGGCCTCGGTCATCTCGTACGTCCTGCCGTACCCTTGGATCACGAACGGCCTGTCGCCACGGACCACGGCATCGATCACAGGCAACCCCATGCTCCCACGCTCCTTTTCGATCGACGATACGATCCCACCATACCACAAACGGACAAAACGGACAGTGTTTGGGAGGTGCGACCCATCGGCCCGCGTCCGGCAGCATCGGCCTCGCCAGACTGCAACCGACAGTCGTTCCGCCCCATGCGGTCCGAGACCACGCGGAGCTTGGCAGTACCGAATTGACCCTGGACGTGTACAGTCGGAACGTCCGCGCGATCCACTTCTATCGGCGCGAGGAATTCCGGATCCAAAGCGAGGACCTAGATGGATCCACCAGCGAACGGGAATACGCGATGCGGCGGGTGCGGCGGTCTGGATTCCCCGCCATG
This sequence comes from Bifidobacterium ruminantium DSM 6489, assembly GCF_000770925.1. Lineage (GTDB taxonomy): Bacteria > Actinomycetota > Actinomycetes > Actinomycetales > Bifidobacteriaceae > Bifidobacterium > Bifidobacterium ruminantium. The sequence goes on from NZ_JDTK01000045.1 coordinate 2,620, forward strand.
ACGCTGCGGCACCCCGACCTCCCCGAATAGAAACTCCTTGAATAGGAGAAAACGCTCCCATGGCAAAACATGACAGGGGACGGGAGACAGGAAGGAAAAAACGAACCAAGAAACAGCCAATAAAACAAAAAAGGGGGTTCCCGGAGCCGTACGCTCCACGGGAACCCCCAAACAGTTGAAGCGGCGGCGTGCTACTCTCCCACACCCTCTCGAGTGCAGTACCATCGCCGCGCCTGGCCTTAGCTACCGGGTTCGGAATGGGACCGGGCGTCTCACCAGGGCTATGACCACCGCAAATCTAACGGCCACGGCAAGGAGACCAAAGGAATCCAAGCCGGCAAATCAATCCTTCGTGGCGGTTCGGGAACCGGCTAGCGG
>NZ_JDTK01000046.1 GCF_000770925.1 Bifidobacterium ruminantium DSM 6489
TCCCCCAGCTTACGCTGTTCCCAAGCGGGGGTGCGGTATTCTTGTGAAAGATGTGCAGTCGCTCGTGGAGCCGCGCATTTTGCCGGTCCTGCAATGAGGAGGGATAGATGAACAAGCAGCAGCTCGCTTCGAAGATTTGGGAATCCGCCAATAAGATGCGTTCCAAGATCGAGGCGAACGAATACAAGGATTACATTCTTGGCTTCATTTTCTATAAATTCCTTTCGGAAAACGAGCTGATGCGCTTGAAGGCCAACGATTTCACCGAGGATGACCTGCCACAACTTACGGAGGATAATCCGGACATTGTGGAAGGCGTACAGGATGAGTGTGGCTATTTCATCGCCTATGACAACCTGTTTTCCACATGGATCAAAAAGGGCAACGATTTCGAGATTTCCAACGTGCGTGATGCGCTTTCGGCGTTCTCCCGCAACATCAATCCGGCGCGTAAGAGAGTGTTCGACGGTATTTTCGACACGTTGCAGACCGGGCTTTCCAAGCTCGGTACCGATGCGAGAAGCCAGTCCAAGGCCGCGCGAGATTTGATTTATCTCATTAAAGACATTCCGATGGATGGGCGTCAGGATTATGACGTGCTTGGTTTCATCTACGAGTACCTCATCAGCAATTTCGCCGCCAATGCAGGCAAGAAGGCCGGCGAGTTCTACACGCCTTCCGAAGTCTCTCAGCTGATGAGCGAAATCGTCGCATGGCATTTGCAGGGGCGTGAGCAGATCAAGATCTACGATCCGACATCCGGTTCCGGTTCCTTGTTGATTCATATCGGCCAGGCTGTGGCTCGGCGCAACGGCAATCCGGATTCCATCATGTATTACGCGCAGGAGCTTAAGGAGAACACCTATAACCTCACGCGTATGAATCTGGTGATGCGTGGCATTCTTCCCGACAACATCGTTGCCCGCAACGGCGACACCCTGGAGGACGACTGGCCGTGGTTCGACACGTTGGAGAACAAGGAGGAAACCTACAATCCGTTGTTCGTAGATGCGGTGGTTTCCAATCCGCCCTACTCGCAGAATTGGGATCCCACTGACAAGGAGATCGATCCACGCTTCAGCTATGGCATAGCACCGAAGTCCAAGGCGGATTATGCCTTCCTGCTCCACGACTTGTACCATCTGCGTGCCGATGGCATCATGACCATCGTTCTGCCGCATGGCGTGCTGTTCCGCGGCGGCGAGGAAGGTCAGATTCGTAAGAATCTGATCGAGAACCGTCATATTCAGGCGATTATTGGTCTACCGGCGAATATTTTCTTTGGTACGGGTATCCCCACCATCGTGATGGTGTTGCGCAAAAAACGTGACGACGACAAGGTGCTCATCGTTGATGCGTCCAAACATTTCATCAAGGACGGCAAGAATAACAAGCTACAGGCTTCTGATATCAAACGCATTGTCGATGTGGTGTCGAACAATCGCACGGTACCCAAGTTCAGCCGTCTGGTGTCCATCGATGAGATTCGCGCCAATGATTACAACCTCAACATTCCCCGTTATGTCGATTCATCCGAGGATGCGGAGACGTGGGATGTGTACGCTTCGATGTTCGGTGGCGTTCCGAAGAGTGAGGTCGAGCAGCTTGAGGAATATTGGAACGCCTGGCCGAGTCTGAAGGCCGAGCTGTTCCGTGATAACGGTGCCTGCTACGCCTGCGACCATGACGACATCGCTACCGTGGTGCGCAACAATGCCGACGTCCAGGCGTTCATCGCCTCGTATGGCCAGGCCATTTCCGGATTGCCTGCTGACCTGCGCTCCCGCTTGGTGGAGCATCCCGAACAGGTGGATGCGCTCGGGCAGGAAACGGCCATTGGCAAGGAACTGGATGCGATGATTGTCGGAACCCCACTGGTTGACCCGTATGACGCCTATCAGAAGCTTGATGACGCATGGGGCGGCATTTCCATTGATTTGGAAGTGTTGGGGTCCGAGGGCTTCGATGCGGTAAGAGCCGTGGATCCGAACATGGTCGTCAAGAAAAAAGGCGGCAAGGATGTGGAAGTGCAGGACGGCTGGATTGGCCGCGTTCTGCCGTTCGACCTGGTTCAGCGCGAGCTGCTGCACGATGATTTGACTGCAATCGAGGCGGACGAGCGCCGTGTGCAAGACATCGATTCCGAGATTGAAACCATTTTGGAAGGTTTCGATGAGGATGACAAGCAGAACAGCGATGCGATCAATCAGGACGGTGATGCCTTCGTGGCCGCCGAGCTGAAGAAGGCGGTCAAGGCGATCGGCAAGAATCCGGCTTCCGATTTCGAGCGTGGCTTGGTGCAGGCTCAGAAGCTATTCGATGAGACGAAGAAGCTGAAATCTGGTATCAAGACCAAGCGAAACGCGTTGGAGGAGAAGACCTGCAACACGATTAAGGCGTTGAGTGATGACGAAGCCAGAAAGTTGCTGGAAGCCAAGTGGATTACGCCATTGCAGAAGCAGTTGGAAGCATTGCCGAATGCCGTGATCGACGAGCTCATTGGCAAAGTGAACGCGTTGAAGAACAAGTACGCCACCACATATGCCGATGTATGCGGCCAAATCGATGAAGCGGAGAAGGAATTGGCCGGAATGCTTGGCGATTTGACCGGTAATGCTCGTGATATGGCGGGCTTGGAAGAGCTCAAAGCACTGCTCGGGGGTGAATAATTATGGCCGAACAGCATGAAAAAGCGTTGGTTCCGCAGATTCGTTTCGCCGGTTTCACTGACCCTTG
>NZ_JDTK01000047.1 GCF_000770925.1 Bifidobacterium ruminantium DSM 6489
GCACGCTCGCACCGGACTTCAGGCTCAGCTTGCCGTTGCTTACACCGGAACCCGAGATCGCAACCGAAGACACCGGAACCGGCTGCGGAGTGTTGCAGTTCACCGCACTCACCGCGGCAGAAGAGCCATCCCAGCTCACCTTGCCGGAGAATTCGATGCCAGGTTGGCTGGCACCAGGGGTCTGCGAGCCGGAGCCGTTGGTGAAGATTACACGATACATGCCCTCACCCAAGTCCGGAACCTCGTACTTGTAGGTGCCGGACTTCGCGCAGGAGTCGTCAGCGGTCAGCTGGGTCATCGCAACGCCGGGCCACTTGCCGTTGTTCTTAGACGTAGTGTCGTTGTACACATACGCGTAGATCTTGTCCCAGCCGGCAGGCTTGGTGGCATAAATCACGTTGGAGACCTCAGGCTTCACGCCAGTGATCTTGATGGTGATGCTATCGGACTGCTGGTTCGTGCCGGCAGTGGCGGTGATCTTCACCGTTCCTGCCTTGAGACCGGAAACCTTGCCGGTGGAATCCACCGTAGCCACCGAAGCGTCGGAGGAGGTCCAAGCCACGTTGGCGTGTTTTCCTGCCGGATCCGTGGTCACGTCAGCCTTCAGCTGCACGCTCTGGGTGGAGCCGAGATCCATGGAAGTCGGGCCGGAGACCGTGATTCCGGTGACGTTGACGTTCCTCCAGTGGCAGGGCTCCCTAGAGTTGATGTAGCAGTCCGGATCCAGATTGTTCTTCTTGAACCATGCCTGGCAATCCTTGTCGCACGGGCTTTCGGTGCCATCGTTCGGATCATAGGTCGGGTCGCCGTACTTGGTGTAGGAGTATGTGTGCTTGATGGCTTCACCATCAGCGCCGGTGCCCTTCACCGTGACCGTCACTACTTCGTCGGACTTGGCCTTGGCGCCGATCTTAATGGTGTCGCCATCCTTGTAGGAGCCGGACTGTCCATCGGACGTGGTGTAGGTGGTGTCGGAGGCCTGGTAGGAACGCAGTGTGATCAGCTTGGATTCGCCAGGAATGGTGCCCTTGTTCGGATATGCCTCGGCAGTGGAGACCTTGCCGGAACGGGTCTTGTTGGAGAACGCGGCGATGGACTTCGCGTTCACGGAACCGGAGGTGACTTTGCCGCCGGACACGGTGATGGTGGAGCCGGTGACCTCATCCATGTAAGTGCCGTTGGCGAGCTTGGTGGACTGTCCGGCGAGGTTCTTCTCCGCGCCGTTCGCGTTCGCCACAACCATGCCGTCCTGAGCCGCAGAACCGGCATAGCGTTCCACCATCAGGCAGTTGTCATCGCCGCAGTTGGAGACGCTGGAGTCCTCGCCGACCATGGCGTTGCGGAAGTGGTTGACGGCCACGACTTCCGGATCCTTCCACAGGTCGGAACCGGCGTCGCCGAGCTTGGAGTTCTCGGTGAACGGACCGCTGCCATTACCATAAGTGCCGACGCCACCAGTGCCATACGTGCCGCCGTCCTTGTACGGGCGGTCGAAGAACAGGCTCATGCCGTTCTTCTGCGCGGTCACGCCGGCCCAGCCGTACTTGATCCATTCGTCGGAGAGCTCCTGCGGGATGTTGGCCTCGCCATTGGCGAAGTTATCGTGCGATTCCACCCAATTCACGGACTTGTCTTCGGTCACCTTGCTGTGCGAGGTGAAGTGGCTTGCGCCCAGATTCTTGAACTGTACGGCGTTGCGCACCTCATGGCCGTAGCTGGAATCGGTGATGCCGCCACCGCGCGGGGAGCTGCTATTGAACAGGTTGGCATAGTCAGCTTCACGGACGTTGGCGTCCTCAAGTACCTCGCCGTACTGGTACTGGGAGCCGTTCTTCAGGATGGTGTTCCAGTAGTTCGACTTCTTGCCGCCGAACACCTCATCCGGAAGCTCGATGTGCTTGGCCGCGTCATAACGGAAGCCGTCGGCGCCATCGGCCACGGTCTGCTTGAGCAGATCGGCCATGCCCTGGGTGACGGTATCATCCTGGGTATTCAGATCCCACAGGCCGGAAAGCTTGTGCTGCGTGCAGTCCTCGCGGTTGTTGTAATCGGAGATCTGCTTGTCCTCATGGTAGTAGGCTTTGTTCTTCCATTTGCCTTCGATCACATCGAAATCAGAGGTGAAATGGTTGGACACGGAATCGACGATGATGCGCAGACCATACTGATGGGCCAGCTTGCACATTTCCTTGAACTCGTCTTCCGAACCGACCACGTAATTGCCGATGGACATGTCGGTCGGCTGATACACGTAGTACCAGTTGAGATACCAGTTGCCGGTGCCGAGCTTGCGATTGTCCTTGATTTTGACGATTGGTTCGGTTTGGATGGAGGTGTAGCCGGCTTTGGCGATATCCGGAATGTTCTCCATGATGGTTTTGAAGGACCATTCGAAGGCGTGCAGGGTCGCACCGTCCTTCATGTCCTTCGGCAGGCCGTACTTCTGACGGGCTGCTTCGAACGTAGGATTTCCCACGGTGTCGGCGTAGCTGTCACGGGTGGCGGCGCTGGCCTGCTGCGGTGCGGCCGTAGCGAGTGAAAGACCCGCGAGCAGCGTGGTGGCCGCGGCAAGGAACGCCACGGTCTTCTTACTCAGACGAGCAAGCGTTGCTGATTGTTTCATCATCTTCCTTGATTATGTGGATTTGTTTAGGTAGGGGTTGGGGCCCGGTTCCGTTGAAGCATGGAACCG
>NZ_JDTK01000048.1 GCF_000770925.1 Bifidobacterium ruminantium DSM 6489
AACTGAAGGCCGCGGAACTGAAGGCCGCGGAGGACGTGACCATATGGCCTCTCAACGATAAAGAAAAACAGATCATCGAAAAACTCGGTTAAACATCGCCCCTCTCTCAGCATGATGCTGGGGAGGGGCGTTTTCTTGTTATTCGGCGTGTTTGCGCGGACGTCCGCCGCCGACGCCTCGGCCAGGGCGGCTGGCGTTCCATTGGTCGATGGTCTCTGGCAGCCAGCCGCGCGTGCGGCCGATGGTGGCGTCCGGTTGGGGGAGCTTGTAGGCGCTGACGGCGGCTGTGCTGATGCCGAGGCGCTTGGACACGTCGGTGACGCTCAGGTATTCGATGGTCATGTCAGTCCTTCCTTCCGGCGATGAGCGCGAAGACGGCGCTGACGATGGCGCATCCGGCGGTGAGCGCGAACGGCCAGCCGAACCATGCGCTGGCGGCGGTTCCGAGCGCGAACACCGCGCTGACTATCGATTCCGTTCTCATGATGTCCCATGGCATAATCGGAGATGTGGGGTTCCGGCCCCTAGGTCTGGCCGGAACCCTTGCTCACTTCCTCTTCTTCGGTTTCCGTCTCATCTCCTTGACGAGTCCGGTCACCGCTTTGATGAGGGCCGCGAGGCTCGCGACGAGAAGCGAGATGCTGGTGATTATCTCCGATGGTGTCATGTTCACCTCCTTTCCTTGATATAAACTATATTAGCGCAGTAAATAAAGTAATGCAAGCCGAAACGCAAAAAACAGAGAAAAAAATCAACGGATTGATAGACTTGATGCCACGCAAACGAAGGGGCGAGCATGGCTTACACAATCCGCCAATACCAAACGAAAAGCGGCAAACGCTACGAGGTGCGCTACCGCAAACCGGACGGAGCGCCGACCGGCAAACGCGGATTCCGGCGCAAGATGGACGCCGAGGCGTGGGGAGACCAGCACGTCAACGCCGCCAAAAGGGACGGCAGCTTCGTGGACCAGTCGGCCGGACGCACCCTGGTGTCCGACGTCTACGCCGAGTGGATGGATTCACGCCGTCCGATCCTCAAGCCAAACACCATTCGCACCGACGAAATCACGTGGAAGACGCACGTGGAGCCGGAATACGCGGCACGGCAGATAGGCTCCATCACACACAGAGAATTGCAGGCCTTTGTCAGCGGCAAGGCGGAAAAACTGGCACCGTCTACGGTGCTCAAGATCGTCGGCGTGCTCAAGGGCGTCTGCGATCTCGCCGTCAAAAACAGGCTCATCGCCAAGGCTCCGACCGACGATCTGGCATTGCCCAGGCGTGAGGGCAGGCGACTGCACCGGTATCTGACCGTCGAGCAACTGCTGGCCGTCGCGGACGAGGCGGGAAGGGCACGTATCCAGCCGACCGACCGCAAGGCGCTCGTGCTGGTGCTTGGCCTGTGCGGCCTGCGTTGGGGCGAGATGTGCGGGCTGAGGGTGGAGGACGTGGACTATGGGCGCCGCCGAATACATGTCAGGCGGAATGTGACGCGCATTGGCAGCGAATGGTCGGAGACATCGCCGAAGTCGCATGAGATGCGTGACGTGCCAATGCCATCCATAGTCGGCGAGGCGCTGCTTCCCGTGCTGGCTGGCAAGGGGCCGTCCGATTGGGTGTTCCGTGACCATCTTGGCCGTCCTCCGCGCAACCAGTCGGCTGCTGGGGCGAAATCGAACCGCACGTGGTTCGTCAGTGCGTGCAGGAGGGCGGGCGTGGAGCCTCTGCCACCGCATGACCTGCGGCATACCGCCGCTTCCATCGCGGTGCATGCCGGAGCGAATATCAAGGCGCTGCAGCGCATGCTGGGGCACAAGTCGGCTGCGATGACGTTGGACGTGTACGCGGATCTGTTCGATTCGGATTTGGATGATGTGGCTCGTACCATCGACGCTGCAGTGCAGGTCGCTTCGCAGGATGTGGGCAAAATGTGGGCACAGGTGGATGCTGCGCATGTTCGGAGTGTTTGAATCGTTGGAATCTCAAGGATTCCGGGGAGTGGGCGATAAGGGACTCGAACCC
>NZ_JDTK01000049.1 GCF_000770925.1 Bifidobacterium ruminantium DSM 6489
TCCAAATGCCTCATATAAAGCATATCTTCAAGTGCGTCACACGCATCGTACATGTGAAAGACTGCTGTATTATGCTTATGCTCCTTAGGAAGTTCCCCATCATGGAAAATGCAAATGGAGGTAGTTGCAATATCTGTTTTTCCTCTAACCAATGCCTGATACAGGTGCATTATGTAATCAGGTGATACATAATCGTCACTGTCAATAAAGGAAATCAAACTTCCATGGGATCGGCGAATTCCATAATTTCGAGCGTCAGACAGTCCACCATTCTTTTTATGGAAAACACATATTCTTGAATCCGACAAAGCAAATTCATCACATAACGTTCCTGAATTATCAGTCGAACCATCATCTACAAGAATGATTTCAATATTCGTGTAAGTCTGTTCAACCACACTTGTCACACATTCGTGTAGATAAGGTTCAACGTTACATACAGGTATGACAACTGAAACTAGCGGATCCATACTGCTTTTCATTCCTTTTCAAAAAGTTTCAAATACATTGAAGTTAACTTCCGAGCATTCTCGGAAATATCATAGCCAGAGAACGCTTTATCAGAGGAATCAATCCGTGTTCCCGGTTCCAACGCCGATATAAAAGAACTCCATTCTTTGTACGATTCTGTAGTCATAAACCTAGGGATTCCCGTCACATCAACTTCTCGTGTAATTGCATCCGCGAACAAGCATGGAAGGCCGGCACGCTGCGCCTCAACACCGACTATCCCCAAACCCTCATAAAGACTGGGGAGGCAGAACACGTCGAATGCCTGATATAGGCGGTTAACGTCAGAGCGTTGACCGAGGAACAGCACATGATTCGCAATGCCAAGCTTTTTAGCATGTTGTTGGACAGCTGGCCTATCCGGACCATCGCCAACAAAGGCAAGCATGGCATTAGGTCGTTTGGGAAGTAAATCCGCAAGCACATCGACTAGGAACGTTTGGTTCTTCTGCGGCATGAAACGACCAACATGACCAATCAGCAACACATCATCCGCAACACCAAGTTCTTTGCGAGTTTCTTGGCGCACACCAGCATCAAAATGGAATTTATCCAATTCAATGCCATTAGGAATTACGGTAAAATCCGCATTCTTGCCAAACAGCCATTCTCCTGCATAGTGACTACACGCAAAACGCACTGTCGGATACACATTAGCGAACGGACGCAATACAAGCTTCATTGCATTCTTCGCGAACTCACCTTTGCCCATGGTCGAATGAGAATGCGCGATGCGAACAGGCACTCCAACTTTCTTCGCCGCTGATAGCGGGAACACACTTAGCGTGTTGATGTTGCTGTGCACAATCGGCCACTGCTGTTCACGCATCAGGCGAATCAGCTCACGACGGTAACGAATCGGATGCTGATACGGTGGTATACGGAATACACGACCACCTAAAGAGGTAATTTCCTCTTCAGGAACACGCGTGGAATCCTCATCGACAAGGAAATCGAACTGTACTTTACTACGGTCGATGTGACGGTAATAGTTCATAACTACGGATTCAACACCGCCGCCAACCATTTTACCGATAACCTGAGCCACGCGAATCGGCTTTTGATCTATTGCATTTGCTAAATAAAAGCCGCTACTGGCGTGTAAGCACTTTCGATTAGTATTGCTCGCCATTTACCCTCTTCTATCCTTGCAGAATGCTTTTAAGTATTTCATTTCCCATAGACGGGGTGAATGTGTCTAATACACATCGTTATTTTTTCATATTTGCAACGAAATTCCCGAAAAGCTCCATATAATTAAACCAATTCAAAAAAGATTAAAAACAAGGTTGACAAAAAACGCATTTCTCTCAAAGAACTGCGAGAACGTTCAAAAAATGTACTCTCAGCTGTGCGCATTCAAATACTTGTTTACCCTTGGGCATTTTTCTAAGAGTCTCCTCAAAAGATCTTTGCGTAAGTCCCCGTGGTGGTGTCTTGTTTTCGTCATGAAGACAGCTGGGGCCCGGTTCCGTTGAAGCATGGAACCG
>NZ_JDTK01000005.1 GCF_000770925.1 Bifidobacterium ruminantium DSM 6489
CGTGGGCTGGTACGCCGTGTCCGCCAAGTAGTTCCGGCCGCGCTCCTTTCCGTTGGGGCGGGCTCGTCTTTCGGGGCGGGTCCGCCCCTTCCTGTTCCGTGGCGGCGTGCCCGTGTCGTGGAGGGGTATGCTTGGAGGGGGACCTCGAGTGTGGCGGCGGTGCTCGCGCTGGTTCCGTTGTCGTGCGTGCCGGTTCCGGTCTGGGCGTCGTCGGGCTCGTCGGTGTCGATGTATCGTTTGTATGACCATTACACGGGTGAGCATTTCTATACGTCGGATGTGTCGGAGCGTGATCATCTCGTTTCCGTGGGCTGGTCGTACGAGGGTGTTGGCTGGCGTTCGGGCGGTTCCGTTCCGGTGTACCGCCAGTACAATCCGTACGCGAGGACGGGCACGCATAACTATACGGCGGACGGGTCGGAGAACGATCGTCTGGTCTCCGTGGGCTGGCGTGCCGAGGGCGTGGGCTGGTACGCCGTGTCCGCCAAGTAGTTCCGGCCGCGCTCCTTTCCGTTGGGGCGGGCTCGTCTTTCGGGGCGGGTCCGCCCCTTCCTGTTCCGTGGCGGCGTGCCCGTGTCGTGGAGGGGTATGCTTGGAGGGGGACCTCGAGTGTGGCGGCGGTGCTCGCGCTGGTTCCGTTGTCGTGCGTGCCGGTTCCGGTCTGGGCGTCGTCGGGCTCGTCGGTGTCGATGTATCGTTTGTATGACCATTACACGGGTGAGCATTTCTATACGTCGGATGTGTCGGAGCGTGATCATCTCGTTTCCGTGGGCTGGTCGTACGAGGGTGTTGGCTGGCGTTCGGGCGGTTCCGTTCCGGTGTACCGCCAGTACAATCCGTACGCGAGGACGGGCACGCATAACTATACGGCGGACGGGTCGGAGAACGATCGTCTGATCTCCGTGGGCAGTGGCACGCCTGTGGCGCCTTCCTCTCCTGTGTTGGGTTCGTATCTGCGTGATGAGTTGGCGCTCGACGGGGCCGACGGCAACTTGCAGATTGACTGATTTGATCCGTCGAGGGCGCGTGTGACTTATTTGTGGGAGGGTATGCCTCCGTGGCTGTTGCATCAGACGTCCAGTAGGCGTGTGTCTGGTGGTTGGGATATTTCGGATCGGTTGGCGACCTACCAGTTCCGCACGGACAACAATAAAGCCGCATTGCAGGAGTTGGACCACTATGCGAAGTCTGCAAGACGGCTTAGCCACAGTTAATGGCAGACAGCCAGTGGATTTCGATGTGAACAACACCGGTCCATATACTATCAATCGGGGCGATTCGTTCGGTATATGGTGTAACTGGGGTGAATCATACATGACTGAGACGAAGAGTGGCTGGTCGGCCACCTTCATTAAACGTGGCTGGTCTCGCACATACGTTCAAATATCCAAGTACGTCTCAATCCAGCTCCTTCTGATTTCGATGCACAGGATTCTTGCTATTTGTTCCAATGATGGGAATCAAACATCGTTACGCTTGACAGTGCTATTTTCATTGGAACAGAAGGAGTGAATTTTCAGTAGCCACCCAAAATCGGGTCACGATTGCTGTTTTTGATCAAACGGCATCGCTTTAGGGGGTGTTCAGTCTCTGCAGAATAAATCGCGTGTGTAGACTTTGCCTCCAACATTTGCGAGATTGTTATCCCAGCGATTTGCCACGATGATTGACGTGCGCGCCTTGAATTCGCTGAGATCGTGGGTGACCTCGCTGCCCTGGAAGTCGAGCTTGTCCAGTGTGGGCTCGTAGATGAGCACGGGGATGCCATTGGCTTTGAACTGCCTCATCACGTCCTGGATGGCGGACTGACGGAAATTGTCGGAGCCAGATTTCATGGTCAGTCGATAAATGCCGATGACCGGATTCTGCACGTCCTTGATGCGTTCCATCACCTCGGAGGCAACGAATTCCTTGCGGGTGCGGTTCGCATCCACAATGGCCTCGATGAGGTTCTGCGGCACCTGATTGTAGTTGGCAAGCAGCTGCTTGGTATCCTTCGGCAAACAGTATCCACCATAGCCAAAGCTGGGGTTGTTGTATCCGTCGCCGATGCGCGGATCAAAGCATACGCCGTCGATAATCTCCCGGGTGTTCAGTCCTCGGCTTTCCGCATAGGTGTCAAGTTCATTGAAATACGCCACGCGGAGAGCCAGATAGGTATTGGCAAACAATTTGATGGCCTCCGCTTCGGTGGTGCCAACCACCAGAGTAGGGATGCCGGTGCTGCCATCATGATTGATACGGGACGCCTCGCTTGGATCGGCGCCTTCGGCGAGTAAAGATGCAAACTGGTGCGCGGCTTCAACGGATTCGGCATCATTTTGCGGAGCTCCGACAACAATGCGGCTTGGATGCAGATTGTCATACAGAGCATGGCCTTCGCGCAGGAATTCGGGAGAGAACAGAATGTAGTCGTCATCTAAATTCTCACGAAGCTGCTGCGTATAGCCAACTGGAATGGTGGACTTGATCACAATCCAGGCATGCGGCGAGTACTGGCGTACCGCGACAATCGCAGCTTCAACGCTGGAGGTATCGAAATAATTCTTCTTCTCGTCGTAATTTGTCGGTGTCGCAATCACTGCGAAATCGACATCCGTATATGCTTCCTGCGCGTCGATGGTGGCATGGAAATCGAGCGGCCGCTCACCGGAGGCGTTCTTCTCCAGAAAATCGGTGATTACCGGATCGACAATCGGACTTTTGCCACTGTTCAGCAGCTCGACCTTCTCAGGAACGATGTCAAGGGCGTGAACCTCGTTATGCTGGGAAAGCAGCAATGCGACGGACAATCCAACGTAACCGGTTCCTGCGACCGCGATCCTCATAATGCTTCTCCTGCTAGATATGTTGCGCATCCATTATGGAAAATACTACTTACTGGGAACTTGAGTGAATTTTGTATTTTGCAAATATCCTTTGCCTGACGTTTGATCGTACTGAACAAGCTCGTAGTCCTTAAGCAACTGTTTCGCTGTTTTCGATAGTTTTTGCTTTTCGATTTCGTCGCCATTCGAATCGAGATAAGTTGCGTTACCTTTACTACGTCCGCCTTTTTGAACGACAATTCGGCTGATGGCGGGTACGTTTTCGCGCAATTTAGTGAGTAAGGCCAAGTATGGCGACACCTTTGCATTCATATGCTCCGCAGCCATCGCCATGAAGTAATTGGATGATGTGTAGGATGTTGCGTGGTCAATTTTAATGCCTCTTGACTTTGAAGCGTTATTGGACCATATGAAGTAATCCGTCTCATGCAAGGTGAGCGCGTTATTCTTGTCCTTACTTGCATTGTCGTAGATTCCCGGAAGATGGTCTCCGTAGAAAATAACAGTGACAGGTTTATCCAACTTGTTGAGGGATTCCAGAAAAGCCAGCGTGGACTTGTCAGTGTAATTGACGCCTTTTGCATATGTGTCAATCGAATATCGATCCCAGTAGCCTAGATTCTCTGAAACGTCTGCATCCTTAAATTCGTTATTGTCATACCAATCGTTGTAGGGAAGATGATTTTGCATAGTGACAAGTTGAAGGAATTGTGGATTGCCATTATTTGTTGTGTCTTGCTTATTCAAAAGGTCAAGAATGCACTGATAGGTAGAAGCATCGTCGACATCTGGTGATTTGTCGATATGATGCTGATGCCATATTGGTTTCTTGCTATCAAGAGTATAGAAATATGAGAATTTGAACTTATTGTAATTCGTATTTCTCAGGTACATGCTGCTGTAATACGGATGAACAGCGGTGGATCCATTTGATCCATACTTTTGGTTCCAGATTTGATTGAACGAATAAGGACTTTTCTGTGTGGGGACAAGCTGCTGATAAGGAACCGTCAAAGAGCTGTTGAAGTTGGCGAGATTCAGACCCGTAAGGGCTTGGTACTCAATATTGGCGGTACCGCCACCGTAGCCTGGAGACAACATCAGACCTGAAGTGGTTGTATTTTTAAGGCTCCTGATATAGGGCATTGGATCGATGTCGTATGCGATGCCTGGAACACGTGTCGGATCTGAAAGAGATTCGGACAAAATCATGACAACATTGTTGTCGGTAAGGTTATTCGCCCTGTTTTTGTTAATGAGCACAGTTTCTTTGTTATAGCGTTGTGCCAGCTTCTGCATGGTTTCTTTGCTGTAGCCATTTGGCTCATCCATTGCTTTGACATGGGTGAGATTGAGGAAGGAGATTGCAGGGCCATTGGCTTGGGCGTCGTCGGTTGGGTTCCAAAGCTCTGCTTTGTATCCCATATCCCTAATCCACTTATATGACCATGAATTAGGTGTGCTGAGATTCCAAGTAAATGAGAAGAAGATCGCAACACTCAATACAGCTGCGATGATGCGTGTTAGATTGCCGAGGATATTCTTGATTGACGTGAACGGATGCGTCCAAGAACAGTAAATGAATTTCCTTCTTCCGTCTAGAACAAAACAGATGAAACATACGACTAAGAACCAAAGAAGGGTTGTAACAGCAGAGCTAATGAATGCTTCGCTGTCTTTAGGAATGAAAGAAACGATATTTCCGGTATCTCCTCCGGAGAGGAAAGATAAATCGGCTGGGATTATCGGTTCGCCGCGAAGCTGAACTTTAAGCATATTGGCTACGGCATAGATGGACATCACAGAGCCGAATGTCGCAGTTGCAATCCAGAATCTATTGCATATGCAAATCAGAGCCAGATAGATTAAAGCGAGGGCAACGAAATTAATCAGGAATAGATATTTCTGTTCCAGCCACATTTGACTTACGAATTTGGTAAGTTGACCTGCAACACTATTTAGAATTTTTGTTGCTTGGCTGACATGTGTGCCTTTAGCATAGTGTGGCTTGCTATACATGCCCCATTGGATGAATAATACTTCGAAGGAAGTGAGCAGGAAGAATATCGCGGTATAGAACGCATAGGAGAACTTCATGCGTTTCTTCCACAAGGCCTGCGCACCCCGGAAGAACTTGATGATGAGCTGGATGGCTTTGAAACTCGTGAAGGTATGCCATGCGTTACGTACCGTGGTTGCAGCGGCGCATGCGGTGCATGCAGTGGTGCGGGTCGCGCTGGCAATAGCGTAACCCGTTCGTTTTAAGCTATGCCCGGCAGTCGTCAGGGCCGTCCGAACCGTTTGAAGAGTGCGCGGCATTGCCTGTAATGCGTGATTGCCATTAACTTGCGCCTCTGCAGCAAAAGAGGAAATATGCTGCTCGTCCGTAATCGCAAGAATATCCGTATCACATGGTGCGACGGACGTTTCCGTTTCCGGTATGTAGATGCTTCGGTGCGCGGGTTCCGCATGAAGAGGGGCTTTATGCGTGTACAGTTCCGCGCGGTGGCGCACATCGAAACAAGAGGGGGTGTCTATCATGCTCTCGTCAGCCAGTATCCGGTAAGTTCCGCCTATAAACGATTGTTTGGAATGCCTGACGTATGAAGGCTCGAAGGCATGAACGGCAGACTGGATATAAGGCATCGTCGCTTCCTTCACGGCAAATAACCCCTTGTGTAAACGGGGGTTTATGAGCATGTAAAACCGAGCTATATATTAGCCAGTGTGTCTGGACGAGTAGGTGTCTTGACGGTATCTGGAAAATGTCTGAAGGGTAAACATGATGAAGTCGGTGTCGGAATGGGGGGTAGAGCCGGAGATGCGTGATTGCGTGGTGATGGAAGGTATGCTGGAGCGGTGAGCAGCATGAGAGAGAATGATGGTTTCAGGCCGAAGCATATTCTGGTGACCGGCGGATGTGGGTTCATCGGCGCCAATTTCGTTCGGTACGTGGCGCGCAATCATCCGGACGTGCACGTCACCGTACTGGACAAGCTGACGTATGCGGGCAATCCGGAGAACATCGCGGGACTGCCGCAATCGCAAGTCGAACTGGTGGTGGGGGATATCTGCGACACCGCGCTGCTCAACCGTCTGGTGCCGGAATGCGACGCCATTGTGCACTTCGCCGCGGAATCGCACAATGACAATTCCATCGCCGATCCGGAGCCATTCATCGCCACCAACGTGGAAGGCACAATGCGGCTGCTGGAGGCGGCGCGCGCATATGACGTGCGGTTCCACCACATCAGCACCGACGAAGTGTACGGCGACCTCGCGTTGGATGATCCGGAGCGCTTCACCGAACGTTCGCCATACCGTCCGTCCAGTCCGTACAGTGCGTCGAAAGCCGCGTCCGACCATCTGGTGCGCGCATGGGTGCGCACATACGGTCTGCGGGCCACCATTTCCAACTGTTCCAACAATTACGGCCCGTACCAGCATGTGGAGAAGTTCATTCCACGGCAGATCACGTCCATTCTGGAAGGCATGCGGCCGAAACTGTACGGCACCGGCGCGAACGTGCGCGACTGGATTCACGTGGATGACCATTCGTCGGCCGTATGGGAGATTCTGACGCGCGGTAGCATTGGCGAGACGTATCTGATTGGCGCCGATGGCGAGCGAAGCAATATCGATGTTTTGCGCATGATATTGCGGTTGATGGGGCAGCCGGAGGATGCATTCGACTGGGTGTGCGACCGACCTGGCCACGACCGCAGGTACGCCATCGACCCGACCAAGCTGCGTACTGAATTGGGATGGCGGCCGGCGCATACGGATTTCGAACGCGGCATGCAGGGCGTGATCGATTGGTATACGAACCACCGCGACTGGTGGGAGCCGGCCAAGGTGGTCACCGAAGCCCGCTACCGCGCGCAAGACCAATGAGCGTCAGTGGAATTGGTATTTCATCTGCAGCTCAATGCGATCATAGGGAGAAAGCTCACCGACGTATTCGCCAAGTGCACTCAACGGAATCTTGAGTAATCTCCGATATCGAACCGCGGATGCTCGGTTGAGTCCGGCTTCTTCCCAATTATGAATAAGCAAGAAGTCCGGGAAATTGGTCTTGCCGACTTGCGACGTCACATAAATCACCACGCAACCGTCTTCGGTGATTTCCTTGATTACGACAGGTCGGTATTTCCCGTTTGTCGGATCCTCTCGAAAAGGGAACCAGACCCTCCAAATTTGCCATGGACGTACATCGGTCAATCTTCTTCCCATCCTTCGGGAAGGAACGGATGGCCGGATGCATCGAGCTTGGCAATCGTCACCTGATTGTCGGGCGTCGGATCCTTATCGATATGCAATGGCGAGCGCTTCACCCATTCATCGATGAGTTCGCAGGGGATTTCGTTGTTTTGGTTGGGTTGATACACTTTCGACCATGGGGTGTCTGGCTTGTGTGTCATACGCATCAGGCCTGTTGCCGAATAGTCTCGCGCATAAGTGCGGTATACGTCGCATAGGAGTTCCAGCACTTCGGGCTGGACGGTTTGCCAGTCGAATGGTTGGGCGACTTTGGTGATGGAATCTCGTTGGTATCCTTTGAATGTTCGGTAGACGTCTTTTACGACAGGACCGTATTTCCAAGCTTCTAGGGGTGTGTCGAAGAGTGGTTTGCCGAAGCGTTGCAGGCTTGCCGCTTGCGCGAAAAACAGCAGTTTGTTGAGTTTCATGTTGGTGATGCCGTCATCTTCTTCCGGATCGCCTTCGTTGGCGGTCGAGATGAAGAAGTCCGCTACGTCCATAACGTTCATTAAGGCCATGGTTCACCTTTCTGCGTAGTGGCTTGCAATGCATAAAAGCATTTCGATATAAAACATTTCAGCATACTTCGCTACGGGTTTCAAGGCAAATTCGTTATTGGTGTAAAGCTGAATAGGGGGCGGGACTTCGTCTGGAACGTCAGGTGCTGCCGTAGTGGGTGCGGCATGCGATGATTTCAAGCGTCTGGTCCTGGCTGACTCGGTAGACAAGACGGTTTTTCTGATCGATGCGACGTGACCAGAATCCCTGAAACTCCCACTTCAACGGTTCCGGCATGCCGATGCCTTGGCCGACGCCGTTACGTTCGATGTCTTTGATGAGCTGATTGATGCGCTTCAATGTTTTCTTGTCCTGAGACTGCCGGTACAGATAATCGTTCCAGGCGTCATCGGTGAAGGTTTTGAGCATTGGCGTCAGTCCTCGATGAGTTCATGAGGATGAGCGTCTTTGGAGTCGAGCTGTGCGACGCTATGGCGCAGATGATCCAAATTCTGCGCCGAATAAAAGGGGTCGGCGGTGACCTCGAATGGGATGCGGCGCTCTCGGACCATGGTTTTTGCGAACATGGCGAATGCGGCGCTCATGCTGATTCCCAGTTCCTTGCACAGCGCCTTCATGGCCTGCTGTGTTTCGCTGTCCAAACGCACGTTGACTATTGCGCTGCCCATGAGTACGCTCCTTTTGTTGATTTCGCAAAAACTATATATTGTATAGATATTCACTATACAATGGATAGTGTTTTATGTCGAGCGTTTTATCTGTCGGCAGGTACTGACGGTGAATGATGGCGGGGTGGTGGCCGAAGCGTCGTCGTGCGCAAGGCCAGTGAGTGTCGGCGTCAGTCTTCGATGGAATCGACGTAGGGGCGTAGCCTGGCGAGGAGCGCTTCGGCGTCGGACGTGGCCGAAGCGTACAGGGCGAAGGCGTCGATGCCGTCGTATTCGTGCACGATGACGTTGCGCAAGGCGCGCAGCTCGTTCCATGGAAGCTGCGGAACCGTTTCACGGAAGTCGTCGGAAAGCCGTCGCGCGGATTCCTGGGCCTGCACCATATCCATCGCCACGGAATTGAATCGCATGTAATCGGATTCAAGCTTTTCGGCCGAGCCGGCGGCCGAAGCGTCGTCGTGTGCCCGTTGCAGATGCTCGACGAGGCGGATGAGGTTGGTTTCGTCGCGGAACCGCTGGTCGGTATGTCTGCGCGTCATCATGCCACCCTGATCATATCCGGCTGGATGTGCTGATAGAAGCGTCGGCTCGCCCGGCTGCGTTGCGCGTTATGCTGCAGCGAATCCAGCGAAGTGAGCGATACTTCCCGTCTGAAGGCGTCTTCCAATTCGCGTTGTAGCGACTCTCGACGCATCATGTTGAGGCGGCTGCCCGCTGCGGACCGATAAAGCAGATCGATATCCGAATCGGCATCGGCTTCGCCCCGCGCCGTAGAACCGTATACGTATACCTCGCTGAGACCGTATTTTCGTGCGATTTTGCCGATGATGAAACGTATGGTGGCGATTTCCACTGTGCTGCTGCGCGCGTTGCCGTTGCTTGTTTCGACGGACATGTTGCCATTGCTGCCTTTGCTGCCATTGCCGGAGGGGTCTCCGGTGCCACCGGAGCCGCTGGCTGACAGCGAGCGCAACGCGTCGTCGTATCGTTGCAGGAAATCCTGTGTCGGATTGCCGCCTCGTTCCGCGCGTGAAAGAGCCGATTGCGTGGTGCCCATCGTTGCCGCCACCTGGTCTTGGCTCAGTTTGAGTTGGAGCCGTTGTTGCTTCAGTTCCTCGATCATGCTCATGCGTTTAGTATAGCGTAAATGCTATATGTGCGTTTTGTTGCATGTGATTGTTGCGTGATTGTCGTGGGCTGGGCGGGGTGTGCTGTGCTGGGTGACGGCGCTTGTTATTTGTCTGCCTCAGTATTTGTCTGCGCATGGCTGCACGGTGTCATCCCCCTTGTGGCCTCCGCTGCTGGCGCTGCGTTGGCGATTGTGCTGATGGTCGCGGCAGTGGTTGCGGCGTCGGTTCTGCGAGCGTTCGAGGTCGCGGTCGAAGAGCGTTCTGTCGGCGGGGCTTACGGTGAGGGTTTCGTTGCTGGAGTCGGATTGTTCGTCTGTTGGTTGTGCCATTTCTCGGGTGTTGCCGTTCATGGTGATTGCCATTGCCGCCAGTGCAATCGTTGCGATGGCGGCGGTGGCGGTGGCTGCGATCGCTGCAGTCGCCCGAACCTGACGCTTCTTCATGGGGTCCTTCCGCTCTTCTCCGCTTCGCGCCGATGCGCCCTGCGGCCCTCTCAACATACCGTGTGAAACGGAATTCCGTCGGAAAAAGGTCGATGGTTTTTGGCTTTGAGGACATTTTTACCGGAGATTTCGCTGCGCGCGTCTTGGGAAAGCAACGTTTTATGCTGATAGGGGAAACGTTTTAAGGGGGTTCTGATGGCACGGAGGGCAACACTGAAGGATGTGGCGGCCGCTGCGGGGGTGTCCATGACCACGGTGTCGCTGGTGCTCAACGACCGCCCGGCACGCGTGTCCACTGAAAAGCGCGAGGCGATCGCGCAGGCCGTGAAGCAGCTCAACTATGTGCCCAACCAGAATGCGCGCAGCCTGGTCACCAAGCAATCCAAGCTGGTGGCGCTCATCGTGCCCGATGTCGAGAACCTGTTCTTCGCGGCGTTGGCCAAATGCGTCGAGGACGAATGCGCCACGCAGGGGTATTCGCTGATCGTGGCCAATTCCGACGATTCGCGCGTCACCGAGCATGATCTGCTACGGCGGCTCTCTTCCCGTGGGGTGGATGGTATCCTGCTGATTCCTGCGCGTGAGTCCTGCTCCGATGGTGTCGGCGCCGACCTGCGCGCGGACGTGGAGCGCATCACCTGCCCGGTGGTGCTGATTGATCGTCTGGCGCGGTGCGGTTGGTGTGATGCGGTCGGTTTCGACAATTATCTTGGCGGGCGATTGGCGGCGCAGTACCTGCTGGAAGGCGGGCATAAGCGCATCGGCATCGTGACCGGCGATGTGGCGGAGTCGAGCGCGGCAGACCGTCGTCGTGGTTTCGCGGACGCGCTCGAACAGGCGGGGGAGCGGCTCGACCCAGCCCTGTGCGTCGCTGGCGACTATCGTTTCGCCAGCGGTTACCGCGCGGCCGACCGGATCATCGACGGCGGTGCCACCGCGGTGTTCTGCTGCAACGACGTGATGGCGCTCGGCTTCCGCCAGCGCATGGCGGAGCGTGGGCTGCACGTCACCGAGGACATGCAGGTGATCGGATACGACAATATTCTGAAGCGATTCGGCCTGGGCTGGCGTATGACCACCGTCGAGCAGAGCGTGGGCGATCTCGCCGCGGCCTGCTGGGGCATGCTGGGCGGGCGGATTGATGGCGTGGTCAATGGGGGTGGAGCCGACGCGGGACGGCCGTGGCTTGCCGAACCGCAGGGGAAGGTGTTGACGCCAAAACTGGTGCAGGCGGCCTGCGCGTAAGTGTTTATAAGCGTTTACGGGTATTCGCGGATGTTTTGACGGTTGGTGGCTTCGCTGAGCCGGGGGTATACGACACGCGAGGATTGGTCTGGTTTGTGTTTTTGGTAAAGCGTTTTATCATGGATGATGTCAGCGAAATCGAGAACGTGCTCGAATTCGCGAAAAACAACCGACGATAATGGGCCGTGTGGTGGCGGACCCCCGTCGGATCCGTCAACGAGGAAAGGCGCAACCATGAAGAAGCTCATTCTGGATCTCGATACCGGCGTCGATGACGCGCTGGCCATCTCCTACGCGCTGGGCAGCCCCGAAGTCGAACTCATCGGCATCACCGGAACCTACGGCAACGTGCTCGTGGAGCAGGGCGTGCGCAACGCCCTCGCCGTCACCGACCTGCTCGGCCATCCGGAAGTCAAGGTCTACCAAGGCCTGCCGCACTCCAGCACCACCGACCACTTCGAAGTGCTGCCCATCTCCGCGTTCATCCACGGCAAGAACGGCATCGGCGACGTCGACATCCCCGACTCCAACCGGTCCGTGGAAACCGAATCGGCCGTCGACTTCATCATCGACGCCATCAAAACCTACGGCAAGAACCTCATCTACGTGCCGACCGGCCCGATGACCAACATCGAGGCGGCCCTCAAGAAAGCGCCGGAAATCAAGGACGAAATCGGCTGCATCGTGCTCATGGGCGGTGCGCTGACCGTACCAGGCAACTGCAATGCCTGCATGGAAGCCAACATCTCCCAGGACCCGGAAGCGGCCGACTACCTGTTCCGCTCCGGTGCGCCGACCACCATGGTCGGCCTCGACGTGACCCTGCAGACCCTGCTCACCTACAAGGAAACCCAGCGGTGGCGCGACCTGGGCACCAAGGCGGGCACGTTCCTCGCCGACATGACCGACTTCTACATCAAGGCGTACGAGACCACCGCGCCGCACCTGGGCGGCTGCGGCCTGCACGACCCGCTCGCCGTTGGCGTGGCCGTCGACCCGACGCTCGTCACCACGCTCGACATCAACATGAAGGTCGACGTGGAAGGCCCGACCCGCGGCCGCACCATCGGCGACGAAACCCGACTCAACGACCCGGTCAAAACCATGAAGGTGGCCGTCGGCGTCGACGTGCCGCGATTCCTCAACGAATTCATGACCCGCATTTCCGGCCTCGCCGCCAACGCCGGGTGACCGACTGAGTGGCCGGCCAAGTGACCGACGGCAATCGCAATAATCGCAAGAAAGGAAAGCAATCATGAGCGCAACCGAAATCCTTTCCGCGCTGGACCGCATCCACGGCACCGTGTCCGTGATCGGTTCCATGAATGCGGACTACACCGTGACCGCACAGCGCCTGCCGGGACCGGGGGAGACCATCACCGGAGGTCCGCTGCAGCTGCTGCCGGGCGGAAAATCCGGCAACCAGGCCGCCGCGGCCGCCCGTATCGGCGCCACCGTGCAGATGTTCGGCGCGGTCGGATCGGACCGCAACGCCGACTTCCTGCTCGGAGCGCTCGGCGAGGCAGGCGTCAATACAACGCACGTGCGCCGCGTGCTCGGTCCGTCCGGCACTACCGTCATCACCGTGGATGCGCAAGGCGAGAACACCATCGTGTACTCGCCCGGATCCAATGCGCAGGTGACCGTGGACTACGTGGAATCCGTGCGCGACGCGCTCACCCGCTCTTCGGTGCTGGGCCTGTGCCTGGAAAGCCCGATTGAAACCGTCACCGCAGCTGCGCGCATGTGCCACGAGGCGGGCGTGAAGGTACTGCTCAACGACTCGCCGTTCACCCCCTCCCTGCCGGTGGAGCTGGTCGAGGCCTCCGACATCCTGCTCGTCAACGAGCATGAGATGGCGCAGCTGCTCGGCATCGCGGAACCGGAGGATGATGATGGGGACGCGTTCGACTGGCGTCACGCGTTCGATGAGTTGCGCGGATTCGGGTTTGAACAGGCGATTGTGACGCTCGGCGGCGACGGCTCCGTAGTGCTTGATGGCACGGCGGACGATCCGGAGCATCGCATCCAGCGCATCGCTCCGGTGCGGGTCAAGGCAGTAGACACCACCGGTTGCGGCGATTCGTTCATGGGTACCGTGCTGGCCGGCCTGGCCTCCGGCATGACGTTGTCGCAGTCCGCGGAACTCGCCTCGTATGTGTCGGCCTACGCGGCCACCGGATATGGAGCGCAGGCATCCTACGGCACCGCGGCGCAGATTCGTGAGGCCTTCGCCGACGCCGAGTAGACGGAACGGGGAGGCGCTTCCGCAGAAGACGCGTGGCGTGGGCACCCACATTGTTATATTGGAGTTTGGCTTAATTTCACGCACCGAACAATTGGGAAGGCAAGCATGTCGGCGATTCTCGAAGGCACTCCGGATAAGAAACTGGCTTTGGTGACGGGACGCGCATACCCCGAGCAAGCCGAGGAAACCGCGAAATATTTGGGAACCGACGTGCTGGAGACCACGGCATACGACTTCGCCAACGGTGAGATGTACGTGCGTTACACCGAACCGGTGCGAGGCGCGGACGCCTTCGTGATGCAGGCCCACACCGAGCCGATCAACAAGTGGATCATGGAGCAGCTCATCATGGTGGACGCCATGAAGCGCGCCTCCGCCCGCTCCATCACCGTGGTCGCGCCGTTCCTTGGCTACTCGCGTCAGGACAAGAAGCATCAGGGCCGCGAACCCATCACCGCGCGTTTGATGTTCGACCTGTTCCGCTCCGCCGGCGCCGACCGCATCATGACGGTCGACCTGCACGCAGCCCAGGAGCAAGGCTTCTTCGACGGCCCGGTCGACCATCTGACCGCCATGCCGATTCTGCTCGACTACGTGCGCAACAGCATGCCGTTGGAGAACACCACCATCGTGTCCCCGGACGCCGGCCGCATCAAGGTGTCCGAGCAGTGGGCCGCGAAGCTTGGCGGACTGCCGCTCGCCTTCATCCACAAGACCCGCGACACCACCCGTCCGAACCATGCCGAGGCGCATGGCATCATCGGCGACGTGAAGGGACGCGACTGCGTGGTCGTGGACGACATGATCGACACCGCCGGCACCATCTGCGAGGCCGTGCGCACGCTGAACAATGCCGGAGCGAAGTCCGTGACGCTTGTCGCCACCCATGGCCTGCTGTCCGGTCCGGCCGTGGAGCGCCTGCGCGACTGCGGCGCCCGCGAAATCGTGCTCACCGACACCGTGCCGGTACCCGAAGAGAAGCGCCTGCCGAACATGACCGTCCTGTCCGTGGCTCCGCTGCTGGCGGCTGGCATCCGTTCCGTGTTCGAATCCGGTTCCGTTTCGACGCTGCTCAACGGCCTGCCCGAGGACATGCGTCCGCGCAATATCTACGCCTGATTTCCGATTTCGTAAATTCCCGTACGATTTCGTACGATTCACTATCGGATTTGCGCCGGCTTCGCGAGCGTCTCGCGCCGGCTGCCGACTAAGCCCCGCCGAACAGCGGGGCTTTTTCATATACGTTTTCGCACGGTTTCGCTACCGGCCCATCCCTACGGATACGTCGCGGCGTCGGGTTAACCTGTACAAGTTGCCATCAGCCGTATTCATATATCCGTCATGGCTATATCGATGCCTGAAGGCAGCTCGCATACACACTCCTGCCATGGAAGGTCCATGGCCGATAGTCCGAAGGAGGTGGGTGATGTCTGCGCATAAGTACGAACTGATGTTCATTGCTGATCCTGAGCTGGATGAGCGCGGTCTGAAGAAGCTGACCGAGCAGTATCTGGAAACTGTCACCAAGGAAGGCGGTGCCGTCGAGAACATCGACATCTGGGGCCGTCGCAAGCTTGCCTACGAAATCGCCGGCAAGACCGAAGGTAACTACGTCGTGGTCAACTACTCCGCTGAGCCGGCCACCAGCGACGAACTCGATCGTCTGCTGAACCTGAACGAATCCGTCATCCGTACGAAGATTCTTCGCAAGTAAGTAATCCAAGCTTTCTAAGCTGCAAAGTAAGTAGGTAACGACATGGCAGGTGAAACTGTAATCACCGTGGTGGGCAACCTCACGGCCGATCCGGAAATTCGTACCATTGGCAGCGGCGCCGCCGTCGCCAGCTTTACGATCGCCTCCACTCCGCGCACCTGGAACCGTAACTCGAACCAGTTCGAAGACGGTCAGGCCCTGTTCCTGCGCTGCTCCGCGTGGCGCGACATGGCCGAACATTGCGCGCAGAGTCTGTCCAAGGGCATGCGCGTCATCGCGCAAGGCCGTCTGCAGCAGCGTTCCTACCAGGCGCAGGACGGTTCCCAGCGAACCGTCATCGAGATGCAGGTCGACGAAATCGGCCCGTCCCTGCGCTACGCGACCGCCCAGGTGACCCGTCAAAGCTCGTCCGGCAACGGAGGCTTCAGCGGCAATCGCGGCGGCTACAACAACGCCAACAACAACGGCGGTTTCGGCGGCAACAACGGCGGATATCAGGGCGGCTCCAGCTATGCTGGCGGCGCCGGATATCAGGGTGGAGCCTCCGCTCCGGTCAACGCCGCTCCCGCACAGTCCGCTCCGGCTTCGGATCCGTGGGGCAGCTCGGATAATTCCGGCTCGTCCTTTGGTTCCTTCGGCGCGTCCCAGTCCTTCGGAGGTTCCTCCGAATTCGGCGGGGACAGCGACGAACCGGAATTCTGACCGGATCGACGAACCAAGCAGCTTAAGCACAGCAATTTCCAGATTTTAAGGAGAACATCAAGATGTCACGCAAGAGGCCGCAGCCGCCGGTCAAGCCGTTTAAGAAGAAGCCGAACCCGCTGAAGGCGGCGAAGGTCACCGAGATCGATTACAAGGACGTCGCCCTGCTGCGCAAGTTCATCTCCGATCGCGGCAAGATCCGTTCCCGTCGTATCACCGGCGTCACCGTGCAGGAGCAGCGCGAGATCTCCAAGGCTATCAAGAACGCCCGCGAGATGGCCCTGCTGCCGTACGCCACTTCCGGCCGCTGATCTTAGAGAGGTTTGAACAATGGCTGAAACTAAGGTTATTCTCACCAAGTCCGTCAACCACCTGGGCCACCCGGGTGACGTCGTGGCCGTCAAGTCCGGCTACGCCCGCAACTACCTGTTCCCGCAGGGCCTGGCCTTCGCTTGGTCCAAGGGTGCTGCCGCCCAGATTGAGTCCATGAAGCGCGCTCGTCTGGCCAAGGCCGTCGCCACCCGCGAGGAGGCTGTTGCCGCCAAGGGAATCATCGAGGGCACCACCGTCGAAATCGCCGCCAAGGTCTCCGAGTCCGGCAAGCTGTTCGGCAGCATCTCCGCCGAGAAGATCGCTATCGCGCTCTCCTCCAAGGTTGAGGTCAACCCGAAGAACATCACCGTCGAGCCGATCAAGACCACCGGTGACTTCCCAGCGACCGTCGCTCTGCACCCGGAAATCTCCGCCAACTTCTTCGTGAAGGTTGTCGCTGAGTGATTTCACCCCCATTCGCCGTTGGAACCCATTCCGGGCCGACGGCGAATGACTTCAGGCTGAAACACGTCTGAGCTTAAGCACAGAAAATCCCCCGTACCAATTCGGTGAGGGGGATTTTCTGTTGCGATGGCGTCCGTTGTTTGTGGCCGTGCGCGGATTCCGCTGCGCACGGCCACAAACAACGGTGTCAATCGTTGAAATCAGCGATTCCGGTATCAGTAATCGCTGTCATCAAGCGTTACCTTGACTTTGCCATTCGAGATGGAGAATCCGCCGTTCACGCTGAAGGTGGTGCTATCGTCATCCGGCTCCCACGAATCGTCGGAATTCTTCTCCTCGTACGTGCACTTCGCCTTGCCGCGTGCGGAGGAGAAGGTGCCGTTGTTGAGGTCGATGTCGGTGATCTTCGGATAGCTGCTGATGGACCATGCGAAGTTGCGGTAGTCATCGTCGTCGTACAAGTTGAAACCGAACGGGCAGTTCTCCGGCGCGTAGTCGGTGGACTTCGCGCAGTCGTCCAGCTTGGCGTTCACCGCGGAGGTCAACGCTTCCTTAAGCTTGCTCGTGGCCTTGATGATCAGCTCTTCCGAGTTGGAGCTACCCGAGTCGGAACCGCCGCTCGTGCGCACGGTGACCGTGTCGCTGGTGATGTAGTCCGACTTTCCGGCAGAGATCTTGTACGTGCCCGGATAGACACGCAACGTCCACGTGTTGCCATCCAGTTTTTCCGCGTTCTTCGGACTCACCTTGACGCCGTTGACGCTTAACGAGTCAACGGTGCTTGGAGCGACCACATTGATGGTTTTGAGTAGCGGGCTTGAGATCTTCCAGTTTGGGAAGATTAGAAGCTTCGACCCGTCCTTGTTGATGGTGAGCGAATCGTTGACCGTCTTGCCGTTCAGCGTATAGCTCACGTTGACCGTGGCTACGCCGGCGGTGGTCTTGACATCGGCCACATGCGGATTGGAGATCGTGGCGTTGTCGGTCTTCGCCACGTTGTTGGACAGCAGTTTGACCTGGTTCTTGTCCACCTGTGGATCGGCGATGCCGTTGGCCTTGGAATAGTCGCCGTCGGCGATTGCCGACATATAGTTCTGCGCCACGGACTTCGCGCTGAAGACGGTCGAATTGAGCACGCCGTAGACAATGCCCAACACGATCAGAGCACCGACTACGATGCCGCCGATGACGATCGCCTTCTTAGTTTTTGGGTCGAGCGGCTGCCCTGCTCCCGGAGCTGTGACAGGAGGCTGGCCCGGCTGCTGCGGAAGTGGCACGGAGCCGTTCGCCATGGCCGGGAAGGCTGGCTGTGCGGCGGGAATCGGGGCAGGCGCTACGGCGGGTTGTGGAACCTGCATGGCCGGCTGCGGCGCCGCGGGGGCGGCTGCCATTCCCGGCGCCATGCTGGCTACCGTGGCGGTGGTCACGGAATTGGCTGCGGAAGCCGTCTTCTTCGTTCCGTAATGAGGATCGCATGCCTTGATGTAATCGACCACGTTCTGCGGGGTTTGCTGCACGGTGCCGCCGACGAGCAACTTCCACATGCCTTGCAAGGATGCGACCAATGTCGGTCCGAACGTCATGGCCACTACTTCGATAAGGAATGCCCAGATGCCCGCGACGAGGAAATACCACATCGGCACCATCACTGCCGCGCCATAGGAGGAATAGTGTGCGGAGAACGAGGTGAACAGGAATTCCGCGACCAGCCAGAACGTCAGCACGGCCACCGGAGCCTTCCATGTGTGCTGCCATCCCGCATAATACGGGTCGTACATGTTGCGCGCCGTCTCACGCAGCGCGATGTACAGCGTAGCGACCAGGAACAGCACGAAGCAGATCCACAGGATCCAGCTGTTCTCGACCTTGGCGGAGATGTTGAACAGGGTGAGCGTCTGCTGCATGCCCGCCGAGTAGGTGATGCCACCGAATGATGACATCGAGAACAGCATGAACGGCAATGCCGGGAACAGCAACGGAACCAGCAACAGGCCGAAGACGCCAGCTCCGCCGGTGATGGATAGCACGAGCGTCGCCACGACGCCGAGCACCAGGAACAGCGCACCGTAGATCGCGAACGATTCGACGAGCGTGCGCACGAAACCGCGGGTGCGGTGCGCCCATCGCCATGCCGCGGTGAACACGTTGCTCGAATCGGCTGCGTATTGGGCGAGGGCGTATCCTGCCAACGCGCCGAATCCCGCGAGGAGGAACGCCATGATGAACGTGCGTGGCGAGGCACCGGTGAATGCGGCGGACGCGGAATAGGAGGAGTAAGATCCGCTGGCGTTCATGGGGAAGATGGCAGCGAGAATCACGACGATCAGACCATTGAGCAGGCCTACGATACCGGCGCTGATCACGCCAGTCCACTTGAACCGCAACGCGAACCTGCGGGCCAGCATGTAAGCGCCGAACGCGGCGCCGATGGCCAGTGCCATGCCGGGAAGCGCAACCGCGCCCGTCACGCTGACATGCGAGGCATCAATGCCGACATCGCTCAGAGAGAAACCACTCGAGGTGGACTTCAGACTCAACGAACCGCCGACGCCGAACGCCAGCACGGTGAAGATGATCTGGAAGAAATTCGGTCCGGTATAGTGCACTCCGCTATTGTCCAGGAGAGACAGTCCGTCGGAGAGGCCTGGAACATTTGATAGTTCACTGCCCGCCACGGAGCTGCCGGCGAAGAAGACGATCGACGCGAGCAGCGCGAATACCACCGCGGAACCGATGCCGATGCCGAGGCTGGCGCCCATGGCCTTCATGGATTGCGGAGTGGTCAGCGCGGTGATGGTCGGATCCGCCGCCGGACGCGCTACCTGCTGCGTCGGCTGGCTTTGATTCGCGGGCGCTGGCTGTGGTGCCTGCTGGGGCGCCGGAGCGTATTGGAACTGCTGTGTCGGCTGAGACGGCTGAGGTGGCTGCATCGGCTGGGCTGTAGGGAGCGGAACCTGCGATACCGACGGTGTCGGCACCTGCTGTGCCGGCTGCGGCACCGGTGCGTATTGGAACTGCTGTGTCGGCTGGACCGTGGGCTGCGGAACGGATGCGGCTGCCGGCTGCGGAACGGATGCGGCTGCCGGCTGCGGAGTGCCCGCAGCGCCGGATGCAGGCAACGGAGCGGTTCCGGTGGAAGTCTGCGGCGTATTGGACGGCTCATGTGGGACGGCGGAGAGCACAGTGCCGTCATCCGGCTGTTGGCTTTGCGACGCCGACGCGTTCGACTGGGGGAGCGGCGAACCGCATGAGGCGCAGAATTTCGCCCCTGCTATGGTCGGCTTGCCGCATTGTGGACATGTCATGGGCGTTGCCTTTCTCCTTCTTGAAATGCATTACGCCTTCCATCTTAAGGGGTTGGCTCCCGTTGGACGGTTTGCGGCGGGGTGCATACCTCGTTTCGTTGCCGACCGTGGCATAAAATGCATAACGAAGAGGGTTTCTGTTGCTGGATACGGAAGGGGCTTCCATGCGATGCGTGCGTTGTGGCTTCGAATTGACTGATGGCGGGCGATTCTGTCCGGAATGCGGAACGGACCAGCTGTCCGGAGGTACGGTGGTTGACGCGGCTCCCATGCTATGCCCGTCCTGCTCATCTCCGGTCAGTGCGGATATGCGATTCTGCCAGCATTGCGGTGCGCCGTTGCGGAGCGTTCCTCCTATGCCCAGAGCTACAGGGACGGACGCGGGTTCCACCACGGTTGGGGGTATGCCAACCGGTCCCGTCGGCTCCGAACCGCCGGTTCCGCTGCCGGCAACGTCCCAGCAGCGCGCGAAAAACGGAAAACGAGGAAAAATCGTCATTGCGGTCGTCGCAGCCATCGTGGTCGTCGCATTGGCGGTGGCCGGCATCGTATTGGCCATCAATCGCACCCATAACGACACACAGAAACATACGGCGGCATCCAGCACGATTTCCAAACCAAGCAAGGAGCGAAAGCAGCCCGGCAAGCAGGCCGACGCCGATTGCACCACCACCCCTGACGCGAGCCTGAGCGGTGTGACGGGCAACGGCTCGACGCTGATCGCCACCGTCGATTTCTCCGCGCGTGCGTGCGGAGACAAGACATGGAAAGGCAAGAACGTCAAAATCACCATCAAAAGCGATGACAATGATGTGCTTGCTTCCGCGGTATACGATTTCACCAACGATCCGATGCGTTTCAAGAACGGCGAGGCCACGCGCAAATTGGCGTATGCGACCGGCCAATATTGGCGCGCTCCGGACCAGATCAAGGCGTCGTCGACCGACATGGTGGTGCAGAAGGACGCGGAGACGAATGGCGTCGCGGCCAAGGGCGTGGGCGACGCGAAGGGCGGTACGAAGATTCCCGATTCGGATGTGGAGCGCTACGCGCATCTCGCGTTGAGCTGGCAGATCGACAACGACCGTTCCTCGGTGTATTCGCTGGAGGATGATGTGACCACGCAGTTGTCCAGCAAGAAATACGGTATGGAAGTGGACGGCAAGACGTGGAAGTACGACGATATCTACGCGCAGTACCTTGAATTGCATGCCGAGTGGCCGAAGGCCGTGATGGCGTGGGCGTCGGACTACGACTATTACACGCGCAACGGGTACGCCTCCGATTTCTATGTGATTCTTTCCGGCGAGACGTTCGATTCGAAGGACGCCGGTCGCGCATGGTGCTCGGATAACCAGTTCGGTGCGAATGACTGCATGGCGATCGATTTCGATTGATGGCTTATCGATGAGGCCGACGATGGCGCTGATGGATTTGATTCGATGATTCTTCGGCGTTAAATGTGAAGAAAATGTGATCACTTGGGATTGGTGGTGGAGTAAGGCGCCTCGAAGCGCTGCGCGGCGTGAAAAACGTCATTTCTGGCGATTTGCTGAAATCGTTGGAAAATGGCGGTTTTACGATTGCGACACGCCGAAGGTTGCGTTCCTTTCGAATCTGAGTATATTTACTCCATGTGCTCAGCGAGAACAAAAAACCTCGCCAAGACCAACGCCCCTTTAGCTCAGTTGGTTAGAGCAGCTGACTCTTAATCAGCGTGTCCAGGGTTCGAATCCCTGAGGGGGCACAGACAAGACCCAAGCCAATTGGCTTGGGTCTTTTTGTATTTTCGTGGCATGGCCCACGTTGAATCCACGGTTCCATGTTTCAGCCTCGGGCTTCCGACTCAAGCATCCCCCTACTACACTGATATGTGAGAACGAGACGGACAAGCAAGCAAAGGGCACCATCATGAAATACTGCACGCAATGCGGCAATCAGGCCGCTGACAACGCCAAATTCTGCGAGTCATGCGGAACTCCGTTCGCAGCTGTCCAGTCCGCGTCTGCGGCGCCCAGCGGGAACCTGCCGCCGATGCCATCGAATCGATCCGCGGTCCCATTGCCCCAGCCGAGCGGGAACGTTGCCCCGCCCGTGTCTGCCGCCCCCATTCAGCCGCCGATGCCGATTCCGGCCGCAGCTGGTCAGCCGATGGGTCCGGCGAAGAAAAAGAAGGTCATCATCGCCGTGGTGGCGGTCGTCGTGGTGCTTGCGTTGGCGTTTGTGGGCATCGGAGTGATGACCGCGCGTGCGAACTCCATGAAGCTTGCCGGATCGAGCTTCTTCGCGAAGGTCGATGACAAAGATGAGGAGATCACGGTGTCCGTGGGGCAGGACAACACCGTCACGCTGTCCGCTCGAGATACGTACTACGACGAGACGACCAAGATCGTCGGCACTTTGGGCAAAGGAAGCATCGACGGTGATTCGGTGAGCTATCCGGTTGCGAATCTGAAAATCTACCGCGACGGCAAGGACGTCTCTTGGAGCGATCTGTTCAGCATGAGCGAAAGCGAGGCCAAGAAGACGCAAAGCATGACATCCGTGATGCTCACCGCGCCGAAGAACGCGGCGAAAGGCAACATGGTCGGTACGTGGGGCGTCTCTTTGAACGTCGGCGTCTTCTCTTACAAAATCGAAGCCGTGGCGTATCAGGGTGGCAGCTGGTCGGGCAAGATGAGCGGCGCGGGAATGGACGCCGAGACCTTCGGCGGCACTTGGGCCAGCCAAGGTGACGGCAGCTACCATATCCACGAAACGCAGACCTACGATTCCGAATTCGACGTGACGCTGCCGTCCGCGCGGTAGACGTCACATGGCACCCGTCCGGCGATCGTGGACTGGTTCCGCGCCGGGCGGCTTTGCAAATCGCGGGACTTCCGGCGCGGGGAGTATGGTAATGCGCTGTTGTCCGCTTAGAGCGGAATCGCAACATATCTCGAATCGTACGAATCGCAAGAATCGTCAAGAGAAGAAGCAACAGAGGAAACTGCAGTGGAATACACACTCTTCACCAAACTTGCCGCGGAATTCGTCGGCACCGCCGTGCTGATGGTCTTCGGTAACGGCGCTGTCGCCAACGCGGAACTGAAAAACACCAAGGGCTACCACGCCGGCTGGCTGAACATCGCCATGGGTTACGGTTTCGGCGTCATGTTCCCGGTGCTCATGTTCGGCGGCGTCTCCGGCGCCCACATCAACCCGGCCATGACCATCGCCCAGGCCGTCAACGGACTGTTCCCGTGGAACGAGGTTCTGCCGTACATCATCGCCCAGCTGCTCGGCGCTCTCGTCGGCCAGCTCATCGTGTACATCACCTACTATCCGCACTACAAGGACACCGATGACGCCGAAGCCATCCTCGGCACCTTCTGCACCACCGACGCCCACAACGACCGCGTCAACTACTTCCTCAACGAGTTCTTCGGCACCTTCATGCTGGTGCTCGGCGCGCTGTGCTGCCTGTCCCTGCCGTGGGGCAAGGCCGACCTCGCCGCCTCTTCCATCGTCGTCGGCTTCATCGTGTGGGGCCTCGTGACCTCCATGGGCGGCCCGACCGGCCCCGGCCTGAACCCGGCCCGCGACCTGATGCCGCGCCTGCTGCACGCCATTCTGCCGATCCCGAACAAGGGCTCCTCCCGCTGGGGCGAGGCCTGGATCCCGGTCGTGGCTCCGATCCTCGGCGCCATCGTCGGCGCGTTCCTGTTCAAGGTGCTGTTCGCCTGATCGACGCCTTTGATCCAAAGACCCGTGGTTTTCTTCGTAAGCCGCGGGTCTTTTTGCGTATGCGGCGGGTCTCGGTGGATGGTGGATTATGACGATGAATGGCAGCCACGCGTCCTGCCGTCATACGTTCGTTGTGCACTGCTGTATACGTTCGCAGTATGTTGGCTGACATTGCTATTCTGTCCAAAAGAGGCTGTTGTATATAGGGGGTCGATTTGAAGCGGATTCGTCATATCATTCGCGCGCTCGATCCAAAGGCCTACGCCGGGATGAACCGTCGGGAACGGCTTGAGGCGCTTCGTATCCGCCGCTTCGCTGCGGTGGCGTTGGTTTTGTTCCTGGTTGTGGCGATGATGACGTCGTGCAGCGTGCACGCGATGTCGGTTCGTATGTCGTCGCGCACGCAGGCGACGGCGCAGACTGAGAAATCGGTGGCGAGCGCGAAAGGCAATGCCGGGAAGACGTCCGGAAAGACGCGTCGCACGACGGCGGAAAAGCGGGCTTCCGAAAAACGATCGGCGGAAAAACGAGCTTCCGAAAAGCAATCGTCTGAAGAGCAGCCGCAGGAGGAAAGTGCCGCGGACAAGGCGCTGCGCGCGCAATCGGCGGCGCTGAGCGACGAAGACAGGAACAGGATTCTCGACCAGGCGCGGAAAACCGCGCAGAACAGCGGCAATCCGGTTGTCCAATATCATTATTGCGTCGCGACCAGGGGTGATGTCGGATCGGCCGACGATTTTGCCAACGCTGCGTTCCGCATCCTTAACGACGAGCATGGTTGGCCACGTGCAGGCGCGGTGTTCGAACGTTCCACCGATGGTGACTGTGATTTCGACCTGGTGCTGTCCCAGGCGTCCCAGATGCCGTCCTTCTCTCCGTCGTGCTCGGTGCAATACAGTTGCAGGGTTGGTCAGAATGTGATCGTCAACGACGATCGTTGGAAGGGTGCCGTCCAATCATGGCTGGACGCCGGTGGCGATCTGGCCCGGTATCGCGTCATGGTGATCAATCATGAGGTCGGGCATCGCCTGGGGCATATCGACAATGAGACCACCTGTGCGGGCGAGGGACAGTTGGCGCCGCTGATGCAGGAGCAGTCCATGCATCTGGACGGTTGCAAGGTCAACGAATATCCGCTCGATTCGGAATTGTGGATTGGCTGACCGTATTGCGGATCTTCTGACCGTACCGGCGAAGCCTCCTCGCGAAGGCGTTCTTACAAACCGAAATACGCGTCGAAATCGTCTTGGCTGATGCTGCGGTCGGCCGTGTCGACGCGCACGTTGCTCCAATCGAATTCCTGCAGCGCCTCGGCCGCGCTCATCGGGCGCGGTGCGGTGCAAGACCGGTCTCCCTGCAGACCAAGCAGCCACGCGCAATAGCCGACGACCTGTTCCGGCGATACGCCGTGCGCGCGCAGCACGCCCATGTCCAGCGAGCGCTCGCGTTTGGCGAGTCGTCTGCCTTCGGCATTGTCGATGAGCGGCAGATGCGCGTAATGCGGGTTTTCCGGGGAATACGGCGATTGCGGCGTCGTTGCGGTTCGCGTTGCCGTCGTGCGTGCTGCGTGCGATTGGAATCCCGCCGCGATAAGCGCTGTGCGTATGGCGATCTGCAGCGCGTTCGACCGGAGCAGGTCGCGGCCGCGCACGATGTCGTCGACGCCCATGTCGAGATCGTCCACAACTACCACCAGCTGGTAGGAGAACAGTCCGTCGGCGCGGCGTACGATGGTGTCTCCGATGTCTTGCGGCAGGCTGAATTCCTGCCGTGCGAACACTTCGTCATCGAAATGGATGGTGGAGTTGTGGCTCGCTTTTTCAGGCATGGCGATCCGCAGCGAATGGCGGTCGCCGTTTTCCAGGCGTTGCCGCGTGGCGTCGGGATCGTTGGCGATGAGGCGTCGGCATGTACCTGGATAGACCATGAAACGGTCGCCTTCCTGCGGCGCGGAGGCGGCGCGGATGTCGGCGCGCGAGCAGAAGCAGGGATAGATCAGCGGAATCGAGGCGGAATTGCGTGCTTTCGCGGAACCGTATGCGTCATCGACCGTCAGGCGTTCCAGACATCGCAAGGCCTCTTCGTATAGGCCGTGCCGCGCCGATTGGTACACGGGCTCGCCATCCCAGTCGAGGCCGAGCCATCGCAGATCGTCCATCATCAATTCGGCAGCTCCGGGCACGACGCGCGGTTCGTCGATGTCCTCGATGCGCAGCAGCATGCCGTCGCCGCGGCTGCGTGCGGACAGCCATGCGCCGAGCATCGCGTAGATGTTGCCGATGTGCATGCGTCCTGATGGGGTCGGGGCGAAGCGACCTGGCATGATGGCTCCTTTCGGTCTGGCGGCGTCGGTTCTGTGCCGTTTTTATGGCCGGGCCTGCATCGCTCGTCTTCCGTTGCTGAAGGAAGCGTGCGTGCCGGCGTTCGCGATATATGCAACTGTACCTGCATGGTGGAGCAGTGGCGGATATGCCTTGGAAAGTCGGCCATTTACAGCCATTCGCGGCGTGATGCGCGGCTTTGCGTGTGATATGCCTCACAATCTGTGGAAAGTTTTTGCGGATGACGGCGGTGGGGGCCGTGTTTTGACTGGGGGTGTGTACAGGGTGGTATATGCCGGCGAATATGCCGGTGAACAATTAGGCAGACCCGAAACCCCTGGGAACAGTGGGCGATGGGTATTAAAAGGGGATTATAAAGAGGTAAAATGGCAAGACGGCATTTTAGTCGATTGGAAGTAGAATACCTGCGCATGCTACCGGCGATTGATTCGGTGACGGAAAGCAGGATCACGTATTCGCGCCAATTC
This sequence comes from Bifidobacterium ruminantium DSM 6489, assembly GCF_000770925.1. Classification (GTDB taxonomy): domain Bacteria; phylum Actinomycetota; class Actinomycetes; order Actinomycetales; family Bifidobacteriaceae; genus Bifidobacterium; species Bifidobacterium ruminantium. The sequence continues at coordinate 26,375 of NZ_JDTK01000005.1, forward strand.
CAGATCGACTGCATGAGACGCTATCTTCAGGGGGAGAAGCCGACCGCGATTTTCACCTCCGCTGGGCTGAGCCCGTCGGTTATAGGGGCACAAGCGTATTGAACGCAACATCGCCCGGTGGAAGCGCGACGAAAGCATCCATGGAAAAGGTGAAGCAGCCGAAGTCGTCGGACGCGCCCGTCAATACGACTCCGAGCGAGCTGCCGGAAGTGGCTTTGGGCAAGATCCAATCGCTGGTATGCCAGGTGCTGTCGCTGAACGAGCGTATCGAAGAACTGGAACGCACGGTGGAGGAGTTGCGCAAGGGGAATACTGACTGACGTCCCGTGAATCGCCTTTTCGGCGGTTCGTGGCCGTTTATCTGGTATAAATGGCTATGCAGACGGAGTCTTTGAAGTCCCCCTTCTACTGCCGTCTGATTTTGCAGCCCGTACGAATTTCGACCGCTTTATCGCTTCACTTCAGGTCGTCGTACGGGCTTCTTCATACGTTGTCGCAGGTTTTCTGGTAACACTTGCTATAGCACTTTCTGGTAATACTTTCCGGTAACACCGGTAGCGGATTCCCGACGGATGATGGAAGGGCTGAGATCAGACGTCGGGATTGGCCGTGAACCGGTCGCGGCATTGACTGTGAGAGGTGGATGATGACTGCGTATATGAATCACAAGGATCTTGCCAACGAGGTGATTGAGGACGCGCGCTCGCGTGAAATCGCGGACGGCGTGCACCGCGTGCTGGATCGCATCGCGTCGGCGGAGGAGAAGGCCGGACGCGAAGCCGGTTCCGTGCGACTGCTGGCCGCTACGAAAACCCGCGACGTCGGCGAGATCATGGCGGCGATCGACGCAGGCGTGCGCATGATCGGCGAGAACCGTCCGCAGGAAGTGGCGGCGAAGGCCGATGGCTTGGCAAAACGATGCGTGGAACGCGGATTCACGTTGGGCGTCACCGCCGACGCGGCCGATTCAACGGAAGTCGTCACGTCCGCGCATATTCCGTTCCATCTGATCGGCCAGCTGCAAAGCAACAAAATCGGCAAGGTGCTGCCGGTGGTGAATACCATCGAATCGGTCGATTCGCTCGATCTGGCGGAAAAGATCTCACGCAGGGCCGTGGCACGCGGCATCACCGTCGGCGTACTGCTGGAAATCAACGAATCCGGCGAGGAATCGAAATCCGGATGCGATCCTGCGCACGCCATCCGCATCGCGCAGAAAATCGGCACATTGGACGGCCTCGAGCTGCAGGGTCTGATGACGATCGGCGCGCACGTGGACGACGAGGCGGTGATCCGCCGTGGCTTCGCGCATCTGCGCAAAACCCGCGACCTCATTCTCGCGTCCGGCGAACCGGGCACCGGCAACTGCCATGAACTGTCGATGGGCATGACCGGGGATATGGAACTGGCCATCGCCGAAGGCTCCACCATCGTGCGCGTGGGCACCGCCATCTTCGGCGAGCGCGCGTTCATCTGAATCGCCTGTTTGTCCGATCCGCGGCTTCCGCCGGCTGACGCGATAGTCGGCGGAGGTGGGGCATCATGCCGTTTCGTGTCCGAATTCACGGTTTGGTGCCTGCAACCGTTGTCTTTTCAGGGAGGGTGCCCTCCTATAGGGGGAAGAGGCTTTGCTTCGCCGGGTGTGAACATGGGTATGTTCAAAGGAGAAACCCATGTCCTGGCTTGCCTGCCGGTCAATGCGCGGACCTGTTCGCAGGCTCGTCCATCAGACGGAATCGTATACCCATTCGACGTACCGTATGGCCGTCCGCGTGCATGCAGACGATGACGGCCTCGGCTCCGACGACGGTTGCCGTGATATGGCGGAGGGTCGTGCAAGTGGCTGTATGGATGACCGTATGCCGATGTTTTGCACGCCATCGTTTCGCGAGGCGATCGACATAGCCGGTGCGGTGCGTTCGCACAGATTGCGGCGGATTCGCTTCACTATAGTGCGATGCGTGTCGATGCTGCTGATCGTGGGCGCGGTGGCGGTGGCGTCGCTGCCATTCGCGATGCAGGCGCGTTCGGCCAGGAGGCTTGCGGAGACCTCCGATTCCGCGGCGCGCGCCGTCGCGGGATGGCCGTATCCGATGGCGGAGAACGAATTGGAACGGGCACATGAGTATAACCGTCGGCTTGCCGTGGAGGGGCAGCCTGTGCTGGGTGAGGCCGCCGACCCGTTCAGTGCTGCGACGGATGGTGGGGTCGGCGGTTCCGTGGTTTCCGTGGCGGATGTGGATACGGAATACCAGGGCCTGCTGGACTCCGGCGCGGGCATCATGGGTACGGTGCTGGTGCCTGGAATCGGCGTCGAACTGCCGATTCGGCATGGCACGTCCGAGCCGGTGCTCGCCGTCGGAGCGGGGCATCTGTATGGTACGAGCCTGCCGGTCGGGGGTGAGGGGACGCATGCGGTGGTCACCGGGCATCGTGGTTTGGCCGCATCGATGATGTTCACCCGGCTCGACGAGCTGGACAAAGGCGATTTCATGTACGTCAAGGTCATGGGCGAGACGCTGGGCTACGAGGTGGACCGGATCAGTGTGATCGAACCGGATGATGTTTCGAAGCTGAAAATCGTGCCGGGGGAGGATCGGTTGACGTTGATGACCTGCACTCCCTACGGCGTCAACACGCATCGCCTGCTCGTATCCGGCCATCGCGTGGCCTTGCCGACGCCCGCGCCGGATCCAGCCGACGTGCACGATCCGCGCGCCGACGGTCTGAATGCGCTCGCCGTCGTTGTCGGTTGCGTGGCAGGAGGCATGACGCTGTGCTGTCTGATCGTGCGTTCGATCCGTCCGCGCCGAATCGTCATGCGCCACGCCTTCGCCCGACCGGCCGGCATGTAATCGGCTCACAAGGTTGGCACGCAAGGGGAAAATCCGCTGAATTCCGTTTCCGGAACGCGCCCCGACCCCCATCAATGGAGGGTGCGGTCCGCATGGTTCCGATCCCTAATGTTTCGAGGCATGGAGGCGCATGGGCAGCCCGCCGCAGCGCCGATGAGGGGTGGATGTGCCATGAAACGGATGAGGAGCCCGCTTGCCGTTCTCGCGAACCGGCATCGTGGTTGGATAAAAGGATTCACGGCTTCGCTTGCGGTTCTTGCGATGCTGGCCGGCGTGGCCGGAGCGGGGTCGATCGCGTATGCCGACGAAGTCGCGCCGAAGGACGGTGGCGCGGTCGTCGAATCCGTGGACGATCGGACGAGCGTGGAACAGCAGAACGAAGTCGATGCTACGGAAGGCGGTGTCGCGGAAAGCGGCACGACGGAAGACGACGCTTCCGGAACCGACGATTCGGAGCGGGCGACATCCGACGGGAGTCCGCAGGAGCGATCGGACGAACAGCAATCGCAGCAAACGGAAAACCAACCCGGAACGGAGGAACAGCCTGGGGTTAGGCAGCCTTCGGCTGGATCCGACGGACTATCTCCGGATGGTGATGCGCCGGTTCAAAGCGACGATGGCAAGGACGACGCTGGGCAAAGCGGCGCGGATGATACGACGGGTGACATCGCGGATGCGGAATCCGACGGCAACACGGATGACAAGGAATCCGATGGCAAGGACGGCGAAGCAGCCGACAAAGAGGACGGCAGCGACGACGAGGACGCCAAAACGGACGAAGGCAAGGATGCCGATGATATGGCCGACGGCCACATCATGCGCGAGCGCTTCACTTTCAATCGCAAAACCGTGATGCGTGCCGCGGCGAACGAGACCGTGCCGGCGCCGGACCACACGAAAAGCATCGTCTACAACGGCGGCGGCATCAATTACGACGCGACCGGCGACGAAGGAACCGGCGAAACCTCCGCAAGGAAGCGCGGCTTCCGTTCGAACGCCGCGGCGCAGGTCTGCTACACGTTCGACCGGCAATCCGATTGCGCGGTCTACCAGCATCCCGTGCTGCAGGTGCCGTCCGCCGACGTGGTCGTGACGAAGCATTGGGAAGGCGGCGCGCCATCCGGTTCGGCCACATTGCGCATCGACCTCATGCAGAACGGCGCGTCGATGGCTGGCAAGGACCTTTCCGAGGACGACGCCATATCGACCGGCGAATGGCGCGTGACGTTCCACGGCATGATGCCGGGCGACTACACCGTCACGGAAGGCGCGATCGCAGGCTACGGCGCGAAGGACGGCGTCGCTTCGGTGCCGATTTCCATCACCAGAGCCGACATGTGGGCCGCATTCGACAAAGGGCGCACCGCGACCTACGAAGCCTCGTTCACCAACGTGCGGCAGACGGTGGCCGCGCTGCCATTGTCGGGTGCGACGGACGAACGGACATGGCTGATCGTAGCCGGAGTGGCAGCGCTGATCCTGCTGCTTGCGGGCATCATCGGACTGGCCATGATCGGACGCGGACGGCCGCTGTGAACGGAATCGGACGCAAGCCGGATGAATCGGCCAAATCAAACGAACATCTTTTCCAAAACCAACCAATCGGCCATGGCGACAGAGCCGAACAAACCAAGAAAGAGAGGTCTCTCATCATGAAGACGAGAAGACTTTGCGCAGTAATAGCCGCGGCGGCAACCCTGCTGGGCGGCATGGCGTTCGGCACGACCGGAGCCTACGCGGCCGACGACGCGTCGATCGAAGTGCGGCACTCGCGGGAAGGGCACACCTACTCCGCGTACAAGTTCGCATCGCTCACCCCCGAAGGCAGCGCCGTGCAGGTGGACACGGACGCCGACTGGGTGCAGGCGGTGACCGCCGCCGTGACTGCGGCGAATGCAGCGACGTCCGCCGACGCCATGCCGGGTGAATACGATGGCAATCCCGCCGCGTTCGCTGCCACCAAAACCGGAAACACCGACGCGGCCTGGTTCCGCTCCTTCGCCGGCGCGCTGGCCATCGGCACGGGAGTCACGGCGAACGGAACTGTCATCGGCAACGGCGAATCCGCGACCATCAGCCCGCTCGAGGAAGGCTGGTATCTCATCACCGATGTGGACAAGGACGGCAACCGTGGCATCAACGCCATCGTCGCCACCACGCTCGGCGGCGTAGCCAAAACCTTCACAGTGAAGGGCGATCCGGCCACCGGCCAAGGCAAGATCGACGCGGTCGGCGCATTCGTGGCCAAGAACGAAGACAAACCCGAACAACCGGACAAGACGGCCGACCAGACCACCACGGCAGACGGCGTTGGCATCGGACAGGCCATCACCTATACCATCGCGCTGGGCATTCCAGCCGCGGCCGAAGGCTACGACACCTACCCATATTTCGTGAAGGACGTCGCATCCAAAAGCCTGACGGTCAACAAGGACTTCTCTGCGAAAATCGGCAGCACGGATGTGCCGTTCACCTACGTGACCGAGCCGACCGTCGACACCGACGGCAACACCACCACCTTGCTGGAATTCGATCTGGCCGGCAAGAGCGGCCATCTGGTCATCACCTACACCGCCGTGGTCAACAAGGACATCATCGCCATGGACGGTAAAATGTCCAACACGGCGTCCGTGTCCCGAGACGGCGAGGCGTGGATCCCGCCGGTCGAATTCGATTCCTACACCGGCGGTTTCGACTTCCGCAAGTACGGCGTCGGAAATGACGACGACGGGTTGGCCGGAGCGACGTTCAACGTGTTCGAAGGATCCGCGGTGTCGAAGACCCCGCTCAGATTCGTCAGGACCGGGGAGGGCATGTACCGTCTCGCTGAAGCCGACGAGCAAGGCGATGAGGTCTCCGCTGACGTGGTCACCACCACCGGCAACGTGAGGATCACGGGACTGAAATCCGGCGAATACACGCTGAAGGAGATTGGCTTCGTGAAAGGCTATGCGAAGAATTTCGTGCCGACCTTCACCGTGAAGCTTGAGATCGATCAGGAGACCGGCGCCTCGACCTTCAAACTGGTCGGCGACAACAACCTCGGTCTGGCGAGCATGGATGAGAAGCCCCAGGTCATTCAGGTCAAGAACGTGAAGAACATCACGCAGCTGCCGCTCACCGGCGCTGCCGGAACCGCGCTGTTCACCATCGTGGCTCTGGTCATGGCCGGAGCCGGCCTGGCGCTTGTGTTCCGTTTCCGTGAACCCGATACGACGGAAACGGTCTGACGGGCCATTCCGAACGATCCGTCCGTGAAAGACGGAAGACGGAGTGTATATGGGCGGGTGAGTCGTCGGATGATCGGCGGCTCACCCGCCTTCGCCATGCCAAAAAGGGTGATTTGGGGTTTCCTCGGCTTAGGACGATTGGGAAACCGCCGTCCGCGCCGTTACGATGAAATACGAGACGGACGGAGAAGACGGCATGACGGAGGTCGTTCGACTATCGCGCGGCGTATGGGAGACGCCGCGTCAGGCCGAAAGGGGACATCATGCACAACGGCGGTGGAACGTTCAGTCCGGAGGAAGTCGAATATCTGCGATCCCTGCCGGTGGTCGCCGAAGCGACATCGAAACGCATCACCTACACGGAATCGTTCAAACACAACTGCATGCGCCGCTACCTTGCGGGCGAATCGCCGGTCGAACTGTTCCGTGAAGCGGGCCTTGACCCGTCGCTGATCGGCTACAAGCGCATCGAACGCTGCTTCGCGCGATGGCGCGCGATCCCATGCCGCATGCATACGGACAAGCTGGTGCCGGTCGATGGCTGCGTGCCGGACGATGGCCGTGCGTCGTATGACAGCCATGCTGCGGACGGCAAACGGACGAATGTCGCGGCCGGCGGAAGGATGCATTCCGAGGACGCGGACGTACGTGCGGATGTGGGCGCGCGTGCGGCCGCAGCATCCGCTTCGCGGACGGGCGTCGACGTGCGCGACCTGCTCATCGTCCAACAGGTGCGGCGCATCGACGCGCTGGAACGCGAGGTCGTCGCCCTGCGCGCCGAACTTGGTCGCGAATGACGATTCGCGCGCGCGGAGGGCGGACGGAAGGTAGACTGGCGGGTATGAGAATTGCACGTTTCACACATGATGATGTACCGCAGTACGCCTTCGTACAGACCGACAAGGATGACGGCAAGGACTACCTCGTGGCCTTGAACGGCTATCCGCTGTCCGGCAAGGCCGTCGAGCCGACCGGCGAGCGCTATCCGGTGGACGGCGATGGCATCCGTCTGCTCGCGCCGGTCATTCCGTCCAAGGTGTACGGCCTGGCCAAGAATTACGAGGCGCATGCGCAGTTCATGCATGACGCCGGCCATTCCGAGGTCAAGCACGCGCCGGAGGATATGGTGATCTTCACCAAGCCGAGCACGTCCGTGATCGGCCCCGATGATCCGATCGTGATTCCGCCGTGTTCGAACGATATGAATTTCGAGCCGGAACTGGCTGTGGTGATGGGACGCATCGCCAAGAACGTGCCGGTGGAGAAGGCCATGGACTACGTGCTGGGCTTCACTTGCGTGAACGATGTGACGTTGCGTGACCTGCAGGGTCTCGATCCGATGTGGACGAGGGCGAAGGGCTTCGACACCGCGTGCCCGTTGGGTCCGTGGATCGTGACGCGCGACGATGTGAATTGGAAGGATGCGAAGATCTCCTTCACGCTCAACGGCGAGGATGTCGAGATGGCATCGGGCACCACGGCGAATCTGATTCATGGCATTCCGGAGCAGATCGCGGCGATTTCGAGCTTCACCACGCTGCTGCCGGGCGACGTGATCATGACGGGCACGCCGAACGCGTCCGGTCATCTGGATCCGGGCGATGAGGCGATCGTGCATGTCGAGGGCGTCGGCGATCTGCGCAATGTGGTGGTGCGTGGCTGACCGTCGCTGACGATTGCCGTCTGTCCTTGGTTGCCTGGCCGTGTGGCTGCGGTTGCCTGGTTGCGGACGGATTCGGCGGTCGGCTGGTTGTTGACGAGCTTTTGTGTATGGCGGGTTTCGTGGCGTTTAGGACGTCGTAGGCCCGCCATCGTCGTATTTTCGGACGCCTTGCTCAATTGCGGAATCGGTTATATCTGATTTCGTAGCCGTTTTCCCAATGAAATCAGTTATAACTGATTCTTTATGCCGTATGGGGGTATGTGGCTGAAGCGTCTTGTTGATGACGTTGCTTAAGAAACGCAAAAGTTGAGTGTGTATGACTCAAGTTTTGGGAATATAATGGCGGTGAAGTCGGTTGGGCATATCAGACAACGACATATGCGCCCCGGTCCGGACACCTTCCGATCGGCCCGGGCGGGACGCGAACCATGGAGGATGATATGGAACAGAAGTTCACGCAGATGGCTCAGGAAGCGCTTTCCGACGCCATCCAGAACGCGTCGGCGCTGGGCAACCCGCAGGTCGACACCCTGCACCTGCTTGACGCGATGCTGCGTCAGGAAAACAGCATGGCGCGCGCTCTTATCGAGGCTGCGGGCGGCAACGCGCAGAACGTGAGCGCCGAAACGCATCGCGCGCTGGGCAACCTGCCGAGCGCCAGCGGCTCGACCACCACGCAACCGGACGTCAGCCGCCAGCTTGCCGCGGTGCTGTCGCAATCCGAAAAGGAAATGCAGCGGATGGGAGACGAATACGTCACCGTCGAACACCTGCTCATCGCCATCGCGGCCGCGAAACCGAATCAGAGCGCCGACATCCTGGAGAAGAACGGCCTGGACGCGGACAAGCTACGCAAGTCCGTGCCGACCGTGCGCGGAGGCGACAGGAAGGTCACCAGCCCGGACGCTGAAGGCAGCTACAAGGCGCTGGAGAAGTACTCCACCGACCTGACGGCCGCGGCCAAGGAAGGCAAGCTCGACCCGGTGATCGGACGTGATCAGGAAATCCGCCGCGTCATCCAGATCCTGAGCCGCCGCACCAAGAACAACCCGGTGCTGATCGGCGAGCCCGGCGTAGGCAAGACCGCCGTGGTCGAAGGCCTCGCACAGCGCATCGTCGCCGGCGACGTGCCCACCACCCTGCAGAACAAGAAGCTCATCTCGCTTGACCTGGGCTCCATGGTGGCAGGCTCCAAGTACCGTGGCGAATTCGAGGAACGCCTGAAGAGCGTGCTCGAGGAGATCAAGAAGGCTGACGGGCAGATCATCACCTTCATCGACGAGATCCACACCATCGTCGGTGCAGGTGCGGCCGAAGGCTCCATGGACGCGGGCAACATGCTCAAGCCCATGCTGGCCCGTGGCGAACTGCGCCTGATCGGTGCGACCACACTGGACGAATATCGTGAGAACATCGAAAAGGATCCGGCGCTTGAGCGTCGTTTCCAGCAGGTGTTCGTCGGCGAGCCGAGCGTGGAGGATACCATCGCCATTCTGCGTGGCATCGCCCCGAAATACGAGGCGCACCACAAGGTCACCATCGGAGATGACGCGCTGGTCGCCGCCGCGACGCTGTCGAACCGGTATATCTCCGGCCGTCAGCTGCCGGACAAGGCCATCGACCTGGTTGACGAGGCCGCCGCGCACCTGCGTATGGAACTCGACTCCTCGCCTGAGGAAATCGACGAACTCACCCGTCAGGTGGAACGCCTGAAGATGGAGAAGTCGTACCTGCTGGGCAATCCGAAGAACGACAAAGCCGCCGAAAAGGCCGAAACCGAACTCGACGACAGCGCCAAGGACCGTCTGGCCGACCTGAACAAGGAAATCGCCGACAAAAGCGAGAAGCTCAACGGGCTCAAAGCGCGCTGGGACGCCGAAAAGAGCGGACATAACCGCATCGGCGACCTGCGCAAGAAGCTCGACGAACTGCGCACCCAGGCCGAACGCTACGAGCGCGAAGGCGACCTGGCCAAGTCCTCCGCCATCAACTACGGCGAGATTCCGGCCATCCAGAAGGAAATCGCCCAGGCTGAGAAGAATGAGCAGAACACCAAGGACGACGCCTCCGCCGACGTGCCGATGGTTCCTGACCGCGTGGACGCCGACTCCGTCGCCGAAATCGTCTCCGACTGGACCGGCATCCCCGTGGGACGCCTCATGCAAGGCGAGAACGAGAAGCTCCTGCACATGGAGGAGTACCTCGGCAAGCGCGTGATCGGACAGAAGGAAGCCATCAAGGCCGTGTCCGACGCCGTGCGGCGCTCACGCGCAGGCATCTCCGACCCGAACCGCCCGACCGGCTCGTTCCTGTTCCTCGGCCCCACCGGCGTGGGCAAGACCGAACTCGCCAAGGCGCTCGCCGACTTCCTGTTCGACGACGAGAAGGCCATGGTGCGCATCGACATGAGCGAATACATGGAGAAGGCCTCCGTGTCCCGCCTGATCGGCGCCGCGCCGGGCTACATCGGGTATGAGGAGGGCGGACAGCTCACCGAGGCCGTGCGCCGTCGTCCGTATTCGGTGGTGCTGTTCGACGAAGTGGAGAAGGCCAATCCGGAAGTCTTCGACGTGCTGCTGCAGGTGCTTGACGACGGTCGCCTGACCGACGGCCAGGGCAGGACCGTGGACTTCAAGAACACGATTCTGATCATGACCTCCAACCTCGGCTCGCAGTTCCTTGTCAACCCCGACATGGACGCGGACGCCAAGAAGAAGGCCGTGATGGACGCCGTGCACATGCAGTTCAAGCCGGAATTCATCAACCGTCTGGACGAACTGGTCATGTTCCATCCGCTGACCCGCGAGGAGCTCGGCGGCATCGTGGACATCCAGGTCGCGCAGGTCGCGGAACGTCTGACCGACCGCCGCATCACGCTCGACGTGACCGATTCGGCCCGCGAGTGGCTGGCCAACGCCGGCTACGATCCGGCATACGGCGCTCGTCCGCTGCGCCGATTGGTGCAGACCGAAGTCGGCGACCAGCTGGCCCGCATGCTGCTGGCCGGCGAAGTGCACGATGGCGACACCGTGCTGGTGGACCAGACCGGCGGCGACCATCTGGAGCTGTCCGCCTGGGCCGCGGACCAGCTGGAGGACATGGGCGAGGATGAGGCGGACGGAACTGATGGATCCGTCGATTCCTCTGATTCCGCCGGTTCATCCGATTCTGCTCGGTGATGCCGGCTATGCCGGAATGCGCTGATTTCCCGGCCTTGGCTGGGGATCAGCGGCATTGGCCGATTCGAGGCTGAATTAATGCTGATTAATGGCTGACGGTCGCCGATGGACGGCTATCAGCCATTTTGCTGTCCGATTTCGGCTGGCTTTCCGGCAGTCTGTCGTAGGCCTGCAGCACCAGCCCCGCGACCGACAGCACGGTCGAGCCGAGCAGCATCGCGATCGCCAGCTTCGGCTGCACGCCGAACGCCAGCCATAACGCGCACGTCCACACCGCGACCACCATCGTCACCGACGTGGTGATCTGCAGCACGCGTGCACGGATCTCGTGGCCGATCGCGGCGCGGAACAGTGCTTCCTCCGCGTCGCTCAGCTGCGTTTTTCCGGTCTCCGTCTGCGACCGCACGGCCAGTCGCCGCCGGACAATCGTATCCGCCAAGGAAAGTACGGCGACCACGCCGACGAACGCAAAATACGGGTCACGCGAGCCGACCGGGAAAATCCAGGAAATCACGCACAACAGCAGGCTGTGTACATACACGATCGTCATTCCCAGCGAAACCAGGGAGTCGCCGTTCGGATGGCGACGGCGCAACGCTGGTAGTCCGCGCTGATGGATCGGCGCGGCGCAATAGAACATGACCGGCGTGATGACGATGGCATGCAGCCATGGATTGGTCATCCAACCCGGCAGGGCGATTCCGGCAAGCGACAGCAGTGTCACGATGAGCGTTGGAATGGTGAGGATCAGAGCGATGGCGAGACGCTTGCCGGGATGGTCGAAAGTGACGTCGTCGGTGATGTCGTCTGCGGCGAGGGCCATTGATTCCGCCGTTTCGTCGGACGCGCCCTCCGTTTGCGATGCGTCTGGCCGTGACGGAATGCCCGTCGACGCGTCCGAGCTTGGGAACAATCGCAGCAAAGCCCAGGTCGCGATGGCCGCGGCGACGATCGATACGGCCGCCAAAAACAGATCGAATCCCATGATGTCCCTTCGAATACCTTTGAGTACCTTTGAATGCGCAGGTATGTTCGCGTTCGGCTGATTTCAGCATAGTGCACATGTCCGTGGCATGCGGTCGTTCCTCCGGATGAATGAGCGTATGCGCGGATATGTGCGGGTAGGCGTTTGCCGTGGCGCGATCGGCATGATACAATCGAACGTATGTTCGATAATCCTGTGTTTGTTGTGATATTGCTGGTGGTCGTGGCCGCGCTGGGGGCGGCTGCGGGCTTCTTCGCTGGGCGTGCCAAAGGACAGGACATGGCCCGCGGCGCCAAGGAATCGGACTTGAATGAGGCGAAAGCGCAGATCGAGGCGGATCGGCAGGATATCGGCGATCTCAATGCGAGCGTGATGCGGTACCGCACGCAGGCGGAAGGGCTTGCGCAGCAGCTGACGTATCTCAAATCGCAGCTGGCGCAGGCGCAGCGTGCCGAGGAGGTGCGTGCGGAACGCGAACGTCAACGTGCCGCCGCCGAAGCGGAACGCCGCCAGGCCGAAAGCGAACGGAAAATGCAGGAACAGAGCAAGGTGCTGTCCGCTTTGGCTCCGGTGCAGAAGAATCTTGACGCGCTGCAGGAGAAGGTCGCGCAGATCGAGGAGGGGCGCAAGCATGAGATGGGTGCGCTCGGCGAGCAGCTCAAAGGGCTTGGCGAGCAGCAGGCGCGTCTGGACCGTGAGACGAGCGCGCTGTCGTCGGCGCTGCGCAACAACAAGGTGCGAGGCGCGTGGGGCGAGGCCCAGCTGCGCAACATCGTGGAATCGGCGGGCCTGCTGGAACACGTCGATTTCGACACCCAGGTTGTGGTCACCGACGCCGATGGGCATACGCAGCGGCCCGACATGGTCATCCACATGCCCGGTGGCAAAAGCATTCCGATCGACGCCAAGGCGCCGTACGCCGACTACCAGCGCGCATGCGAGATACCGGACACCGAGCCGCCCGAGGAACTGGCCCGCAAGAACGAGCTGCTGCGCGCCCACGCCAAGGCGGTTCGCGAGCATGTGAAGACCTTGGGAGACAAGGCCTACTGGAACGCGTTCAGCGACGCTCCGGACTTCGTGATCGCATTCATCCCCAACGAATCGCTGCTGCAGGCTGCGTTGGAAACCGATCCGACGCTGATGGACGACGCCTTCGCGCAAAAGGTGGCGCTGACCTCGCCGATCACCCTGTGGGCGATGCTCAAGTCCGTCGCCTATGCATGGCAGCAGCAAAGCTTGACCGACGACGCGAAAATGCTGTTCGACCTGTCCCGCGAACTATACGAGCGTTTCGCGGTGCTGGGGGAGCGGGCCACCAAGCTCGGCTCCGCCATCACCAAAACGGTGGGTGCGTACAACGCGTTCGCATCATCGCTCGAATCGCGTGTGTTGGTCACCGCGCGCAAGCTACAGCGCGTCGACCAAAGCAAGGTCATCGCCCCCGTCGAAATGATCGCTCCCGAAAAAGCGGACATCCGCGAGCTGACCGCTCCCGAGACCAGCGGCGAGTAGTTTTTTGTCCGTGCCGTGGACGGGATGCCCGACGGAATCGACGTGGGACGGACGGGAGTTCGGCCTCGCATGCTTTGCGTTGATATGGCGGCCGCATTACGATGTGAATGACGAGTTGAAAGGATAGGTTGGGAACCATGACCGAAGAGAACACTTTCCGCAGGACGGCACCGGTTTCGGCGCAGGATCCCGCCGTCCGGTCCGACGCCGCGTCGACGGAATCCACAGTCGATTTCGCCATGCTCGAGCCGCGGGACCAGCTCAAAACACTGCTGCAGGCCGAAATGAAGGATAAGCCGTTCTCGGAGCTTTCCTCCGTGCTGTTCGACCATCGTGGAGCCTCGATCGTCGGCCATATCCTGCTTGACACGTTGGAGGAGGCCGGATATTCCGTTGATGACTTCGACGCAGTCGGCGCACTGACCGCGGCTGCCGTGCCGCTAGTCTCCGCCATGATCCAGGCTGCCGCCTCCCGTGGCGAGGACCTGAACGGCTTCGTCATGGACTTCGTCTACCCGTCCATCAAGGGTCCGTCGATCGCGTGCAAGCGCGTGGTGTTGATCGATTCCTGGCTGTCCGAGAAATCGTACGTGCAGACCTCCTCGTTGGTTACCCTGCGCAACGGCAACGAACTGAGCCTAGACTTCTCCGTGGTGGAGAACGAAGGCGCCGAAGTGCTGGCCGTCGCCTCGCTGATCGGCGGCGTCGACATGGTCGATCCGACCATCAAGGTCATCAACCCGGTGAACGGCGAGGAATCCCAGCTGCCGTTCGTCGAGGTCTTCAAGGAATCCGAGCTCCACTGAATACGAGTTCCGCATCGTTTGCGATGACGGAATCGTCCAGTGATGCTTTGTCTTGCTGTCGCTTTGCCGAAAAACGCCATTGGATGTTCCTGATGGAATGTATGTGCGGCCGCCTATGTAGGGCGCCGAAACACAGTCTGGATTCATTCAGACGATTAGTACTTCTGACTGTTCCGACAAGGAGGGAATGTGCACGACCCGAATCCCATTGATGTGGCCGCCCAAGCGTCCGGTGAGCCGACATTCCGCGAGGTCGGCGTAGGCCCTTGGGCGCAGACCCATCCGGGGGAGCCGCGTCCGGATGACGTGTCATCCCCGAATTATGATGCCCGCTTCGATTCCGCATTGCTTGACGAAGGCGACCGCCGCAACGTGCTCGATCGATACCGCTATTGGACGGTCGCGGCCATTAAGGCCGATTTGGATTCCCGTGGCCGCCACGATTTCGAAGTCGCCGTGGAAAACTGGACGCACGACTTCAACATCGGATCCATGGTGCGCACAGCCAATGCGTTCCAGGCGCGCCGCGTACACATCGTCGGCCCGCATAAGTGGAACCGTAAGGGCGCGCTCATGACGGAGCTGTACCAGCATGTCGAGAACCATCCGTCCATCACGGAGCTCGTCGAATGCTGGAAACTGCGCATCGCCGGCGAAATCGCCGCCGCCCAAGCGCAGCGCAATGCCCTGTCCCTCCGTTTCTATAAAGCCCATAGCGAAGACGACACCAAAACGGTCGCCGAAACATTGAAGCAACTGCAGAAACTGGAAGCGAAAATCGCCGAACTGGAGGCCGCGCGCATCATCGCGCTCGACATCGTTCCCGGCGCCGTGCCCATGGAAACCTACCATTTCCCCAAGCGCTGCCTCATGTTTTTCGGTGCGGAAGGACCCGGTCTGTCCGAGAAAGCGCTCGAACTGGCCGACGACGTGGTTTACATCTCCCAATTCGGCTCGGTCCGCTCCATCAACGCCGGCGCCGCGGCCGCCGTCTCCATGCACGCTTGGATCGCCCAGCACGCCGCGCCCCAAGCCTGAGTCAATACATGCCGCGGCGGCGGCTTCAATGAATCGTCGTGTCATCGTGCCGATAAATCGCAGTACCGCCGAATCGCAATGCACGTGGCTGCGATTCTTGTTCGGTCATATCGGCATGAAAAGCTCAACCGGTGAATTGTGCGTAGTCATTATGGAGATCATGGGACGCCATCGGCACGCCGGCCTGCTTGAGTTTGCGGATCAACGGCGCTTTTTGCAGAACAACGTCGAAAGTAAAACGAACGATGTCGGTGACGCCGGCTTGCCGAAGCGCGTCTTCTCGCTCGCGTTCGAGAAACACGGTTCCCTGTATGCTTCGGCGGTCGGTCATATCCGGATCGACGTACTTCGCCGTGCCATCGAATTCACCGACGATGACTCGCTCGTCGGCCAGCTTCCAAAGAAAATCGACCCTGTAGCTTTTGCCATTGACGATAAACGGGACTTGGACCATGGGCGGCATGAAACCTTCCTCGATCATGGTTCCCCTGGCAAAAGATTCTCCTCCGTTGTCGCTATCCGGATTCGCGTAGAGAAGCAGTTTTGCGACTGCCGGATGAGCACAGGGATCCTTCTCGCATTCCTCAAGCACGTCGTTGGCCGTGACCCCATGCGCGAACGCGGAATCGAAAATGCTGAGAGCGCATCGAAAATACAGTGCGGATGAGCAGTCGATCAACGTGCGAGCGGGGGTCGTCGCCAGGAAACCGCCTATCCGCACCGGAACGCAATTCGGAACGTAAATACGTTTGGTGGGATGCCTCGCACGAATCTTGCCGTGCTCCCGTCCAACGATGGTCAATTGATGGGTGCTATGAAGGCTCCACGGGTGGTCGAAGCCATGAATCGTCGCCGATGTAAGCCCCGCGAAGATCCAATGGGGGTAGAGCAGGGACATCGAACGTGCTATGTGGAGAGTCCTCTCCGGGGGTGACAGATTGTTCCAATAATCCTGCGGAAGATATAATCCGTGGGCGGCGCGGACGAGCTCGCCGCATTTCATTCTGCGTCGCAATGCGGCATTCTCGGCCTCGTTGTGGGAATACGCGCATCTGCGTTCCATGACGGCTTCTTCGATGATTTTGTTCGCTTGGGCGTGATTCTTCATGTTTTGACGGTAAAAGACGGAGAGATTCGTGGCAAGCGCAGATGAGGGCTGTGGTCGGAGATTCTCCGACACCGCGTGTTCCAACATGTCCGGTCTTGGATGGGCTTGTGGATAACTTGCCGGAAGCCCGTAAAATCGCGGTTCTCAAAAAATGAAAACAAGTGTGCGGAATTTGTAAGCAATGCCACGCGCCCATGCCGCGATCGCGTGCCGCACCCCATGTTGTGAGCCCATGTCGTGCCCCTATGGCGTAAGCCCATGTCGTGCACTCATCTCGTGAGCCTATGTCGTGAGTGCATGCCGAGCGCTCATGCCGAGCCTCCATCGGTTTGGTCGATTGACTTCTGCGAAACCGACGCTTAGGGTTTGCTCACCGTCGGTTTCGCGGAATGGGTTAGTGCAAACCGACGCTGAGCGGTGCGTGGGCGTCGGTTTGGCGGAATGGAGGCGATTGAACCGACGGTTGGGACGGCGTGAAATGGGGCACACGCTCGTCACACAGACGCGTTACTGTTAGGGTCATGCCTACTTTCACCAAAGAAGAAATCGTGCATTTGGGCGATCTTGCCCGAATCGCACTCACGGACGAGGAAATCACCCGTCTGCAGGGCGATCTGAACGTCATCGCCGAATCCATCAACAAGGTCCAGGAAGTCGCCACCGATGACGTGGAACCGACCGCGAACCCGATTCCGCTGGAAGCGTACCTGCGTCCGGACGTCCCCGAGACCCCGCTGACCCAGGCCGAGGCCACCGCGGGAGCCCCGGTCTCCGAGGCCGGCATGTTCGTCGCACCGCGAATTCTGGGACAGGAGTGATATGAGCACCGAAAGCACCACCGAACTCGTCAAGCTTTCCGCCGCCGAGATGGCGGCCAAGATCAAGGCCAAGGAAGTCTCCAGCCGCGAGCTGGTCGAAGCCCACCTCGCCGTCATCGAAGCGGCCGAGCCGAGCGTCAAGGCCTTCCTGAAGGTCTCCGCCGATCAGGCCCTCGAGCAGGCCGACGCCTTCGACGCCAAGTCCGATGAGGACAAGGCGCAGCTGCCGGAGCTCGCCGGCGTGCCGATCGCCATCAAGGACATGATCGTCACCAAGGGCATCGAGACCACCGCCGCCTCCAAGATCCTCGAAGGCTGGGTGCCGCCGTACGACGCCACCGTCATCGAGAAGCTCAAGGCCGCGGGCATGCCGCTGCTGGGCAAGACCAACCTCGATGAGTTCGCGCAGGGCTCCTCCACCGAGCACTCCGCCTACCAGACCACCCACAATCCGTGGGACACCGACCGCGTTCCTGGCGGCTCCGGCGGTGGTTCCGCCGCGGCTGTGGCCGCGTTCGAAGCCCCGCTCGCGCTGGGCACCGACACCGGCGGCTCCATCCGTCAGCCGGGCTCGCTGACCGGCACCGTCGGCGTCAAGCCGACCTACGGCGGCGTCTCCCGTTTCGGCGCTATCGCAATGGCCTCCTCGCTCGACCAGATCGGCCCGTGCTCCCGTACGGTGCTCGACGCCGCCCTGCTGCAGGAGGTCATCGGCGGACACGACAAGCGTGACTCCACCTCCATTCCGGAAGGCCCGCGTCCGATGGTCGCCGCAGCCCGCGAAGGCATGAAGCGCGATCTGAAGGGCCTCAAGGTTGGCCTGATTAAGGAGCTCGGCGGCGACGGCTTCCAGCCAGGCGTTATGGCCCGCTTCAACGAGGGCGTCAAGAAGCTCGAGGAGATGGGCGCGGAGGTCACTGAGGTGTCCCTGCCGCATCTGCCGTACTCCCTCGGCGCCTACTACATCATCATGCCGTCCGAGGTCAGCTCCAACCTGGCCCGTTACGATGGCATGCGCTACGGCCTGCGCGTCATGCCGCCGGCAGGCGTTCCGCAGACCGCCGCCAACATGATGGCCTACACCCGTGAGGCCGGCTTCGGCGACGAGGTCAAGCGCCGTATCATCCTCGGCACCTACGCGCTGTCCGCCGGCTACTACGATGCCTGGTACGGCTCCGCGCAGAAAGTCCGCACCCTGATCATCGACGACTTCAAGAAGGCCTTCGAAAAGGTCGACGTGCTCGTCGGCCCGACCAGCCCGGTCACCGCCTTCAAGTTCGGCGAGAAGACCGAGGACCCGATGGCCATGTACGCCATCGACATCACCACCATTCCGGCCAACCTCGCCGGCGTGCCGGCAATGAGCATCCCGGCCGGCCTGAGCGACGACGGCCTGCCGGTCGGCTTCCAGTTCCTCGCCCCGCAGCAGCGCGACGAGGTCATGTACAAGCCCGCCGCCGCTCTCGAAGCGGCCCTCGAGGAAAGCTGGAACGGCCCGATCTGGCAGTCCCTGAAGACCCCGTGGCTCGACGGACTGGACAAGTAGGAAGCATCGGAGGAAAGAAAACAAAATGGCTGAAAAGTTGATGAAGTACGCCGATGCCGTCAAGAAGTTCGACCCGGTCATCGGTCTGGAAACCCACGTGGAGCTGTCCACCACCACGAAGCTGTTCTGCCCGGCCGAAGTCCACTTCGGCGGCGAGCCGAACACCCAGCTCACCCCGGTGAGCCTCGGCCTGCCGGGCTCCCTGCCGGTGGTCAACAAGACCGCCGTCGATTACGCGATCAAGCTGGGTCTCGCCCTGCACTGCGAAATCGCCGAATGGAGCCAGTTCGCCCGTAAGAACTACTTCTACCCGGACATGCCGCGCGATTACCAGATCTCGCAGTATGACAAGCCGACCAACGGCAACGGCTACCTCGACGTGGAGCTTGAGGACGGCACCATCTTCCGTGTGCCGATCGAGCGCGCCCACATCGAAGACGACGCCGGCAAGAACACCCACGTCGGTGGCGCTGACGGCCGTATCGAAGGCGCCGACCACTCGCTGGTCGACTACAACCGCGCCGGCGTGCCGCTGATCGAAATCGTGACCAAGCCGATCGAAGGCGCAGGAGACCGCGCCCCCGAAATCGCAGGCGCCTACATGCGCGCCATCCGCGACATCGTGCGTGCGCTGAACATCTCCCATGCCCGCATGGAGCAGGGCAACATGCGCGCCGACGTGAACGTGTCGCTGCGCAACAGCCCGTCCGATCCGTTCGGCACCCGTTCCGAAACCAAGAACGTGAACTCGTTCCGTGGCATCGAGAAGACTATCCAGTACGAGATCCGCCGTCAGGCCGCCATCCTTTCCGAAGGCGGCGAGATTCTGCAGGAGACTCGTCACTGGGACGAGGCCTCGCAGACCACCGCCGGCGGCCGCGTGAAGTCCGACGCCGACGACTACCGCTACTTCCCGGATCCGGATCTGGTGATGCTGCACATCACCAAGGAGCACATCGAGGAGATGAAGGCCCAGATGCCGGAAATGCCTCGTGAGCGCCGCAACCGCCTGAAGGGCGAGTGGGGCTTCAACGATCTGGAGATGCGCGACGTGCTCAACGCCGACGCTCTGGACCTGCTCGAGGACACCGTCAAGGCCGGCGCTTCCGCCTCGGGCGCCAAGAAGTGGTGGCTGGGCGAGCTGTCCCGCGAAGCCAACAACAAGGGCGTGAGCCTTGAAGAGCTGCCGATCACCCCGGCCGACGTCGCCGAGGTCGAGAAGCTCATCGCCGACGGCAAGCTCAACGACAAGCTCGCCAAGCAGACCGTCGCAGGCGTGCTCGCCGGCGAAGGCACTCCGGACGAGGTCGTCAAGAAGCACGGCTTCCAGGTCGTTTCCGACGACGGCGCGCTCGAAAAGGCCGTCGACGAGGCACTCGCGGCCAACCCGGACATCGTCGAGAAGCTCAAGAGCGGCAACATGAAGCCGATGGGCGCGATTATCGGCGCTGTCATGCGCGCCACCCGCGGCCAGGCCGACGCGAAGGCCGTCACCAAGATCGTGATGGGCAAGATCAAGTGACGTTCCGGCGATTGCCGAACGTTGCCTGATTGATGGCATCGAAAGGCGTGCGTTTTTGCGATGAGAGGAATCGTAAAAACGCACGCCTTTCTGCATTTTGTTGCTTTTTATCTGCTTTTACATGCCTTTTCGTACGATTCACGCGTCGGCTGGGGGAGGTTTCACGGGGATTTTGCCTAACAAAACTCCCAGCTGGCGTTCAGTCGGGTACAATACCGTCGGTACGTGTGTGGCGAGGGACCGCACCGAAGGACATAGGAAACGAGAATCATGTCAGAACACGCTGAAACCACAGCGAAGGAACCGACGGCGGACCAGCGAGCGAGGGAGCTTCCGGGACGCATCGTCATTCCGCCAATCAAAGGCGAGATGGTGCACCTGCGCCCCGCCACCATCGAGGACATCGCCCAGATGGACCGAATCGAAGCGTACATCGGCGCCTCCGGCATCACCGGCAAGGACCGCGTGGCCGAACGCGGCGCGGTGAACGCATGGGTGCGCCGCTCCGTGGCGTGGTCCATGGGAGAGGCATCGTCCGAGTCCGGCGTGGGCGATCCGGAATCCCGTCGCACCATCGCATGGTCCATCATCACCGAAGCCGACCATGACGGCGACGGCGAAATCGACGCGGCCTCCTCGGACAACGTGATCGGCATGATCTTCCTCATCGACATCGACGGCTGGGCGCGTTCCGCGCGCATCCAGGTGGTGCTCGGCAAGGACTACCGCGGCCGCGGCTACTCGCGCGACATCATGCCCCGCGTGATGACTTACGGTTTCGCGCCGGAGCCCGCCGGCCTGGGCATGCACCGCATCTGGGTTGCCGTGCCGGAGCAGAACACGCGTTCCGTGTCCGTCTACCAGTCGCTTGGCTTCGTGCCGTCCGGCCGTTCTCGCGACGCCCTCTGGAACGCTTCGCAGAACCGCTACCAGGACCTGATCGTCATGGACACGCTCGTCGACGAATTCGACCCGATCCGTTCGCTCGACGCGTTCGGCATGCATGTGATCGAAGACAATCCCGGCGTCAAGGAAGCATTGAGCGCCCGCGAGCATTCGATCGCCATCCAGCTCAACACCGCGCGTGACGACGGTTCCGACGATACGGACGCCAAGCAGGACGGAAACGGCGAGCAGACACCGTCTGCGGATCAGGCGTCTGTCGCGCGCCAGCAGGAAAAGCGGTCCGACAAGCCGGCTGAGCTGAATAGTCAGGCGACGGGCGATGCCGACAACACCTGGCCGTACGGCTCGGGCGAGCGCAAGACATCGAAGGATGCTTGGTGGCGCACGCTTGGCCGTGGCCGCAAGCGCGATATGGAAGGCAAGTGATGAGCGCCGAAGATCTCGACAATTACGAAACCGACGCCGAACTGGCGCTGTACAAGGAATACCGTGACGTCATCAAGCTGTTCACCTACGTCGTGGAGACCGAGCGCCGTTTCTATTTGGCCAACAAGGTCGATTTCAATGTGCGTTCCGCCGGACAGGACGTCTATTTCGACGTGCGGCTGACCGACGCATGGGTGTGGGACGTGTATCGTTCCAGCCGTTTCGTCAAGAATGTGCGCATCGTCACGTTCAAGGACGTGAACGTCGAGGAGGTCCAGAAAACCGATATCGACATCCCCGACAGCATGTGATTTTTACGGGAAAACCAGCCTTCGCAGGTTCGCCGAGTGGCTGGTTTTCCTATTTATGACGATTATTTGTGGCGGTTCCCGCTCTGTATGGCGCTGATTTTGTGTGCATATGCACAGTCGCGCTGTGCGTTTCCCTACCTTCGGGTAAACTATTTTCGATTTTGTTTTAAGGAGACTTCAAAGTGACGCAAAAGCAATCCGTGGTGATTATCGGCGGTGGCCCTGCTGGCCTGACCGCCGCGTGGGAGCTCGTCAAGGACGGCGGCTCCGACAAGTACGACGTGACCGTGCTGGAGGCTACCCGCGAATTTGGCGGCATCTCCCGCACCGTCAAGCATGACGGCAATCGCATGGACATCGGCGGCCATCGCTTCTTCTCCAAGGACGACCGCATCATGGACTGGTGGAAGGAAGTCCTGCCGTTGCAGGGCGCTCCCAGCTATGACGACAAGAAGCTCCACCGCGAGCATGATATGGAGCCGGGCGGCCCGGATCCCGAGGTCGAGGACAAGGTGATGCTCAAGCGCCACCGCGTGTCCCGCATCTACTGGAACCGTCATTTCCTCGACTATCCGATTTCGCTGAGCGCCAACACGTTGAAGGCCATGGGCTTCAAGCTGACCATGGTCGCCGGTTTCAGCTACCTGAAATCCATGATCCACAAGCTGCCGGAAACCAATCTGGAGAACTTCTATATCAACCGTTTCGGCCGTAAGCTGTACTCCATGTTCTTCGAGGGCTACACCGAGAAGTTGTGGGGCCGCCACCCGTCCGAGATCTCCGCCGACTGGGGCGCGCAGCGCGTCAAGGGCCTGAGCATCATGGGCGTGCTGAAGAACGCCTTCCAGAAGCTGCTGCCGAAGAAGCGCGACAACTCCGAGGTGGAGACCTCCCTGATCGAGGAGTTCTGGTATCCGAAGCTCGGCCCGGGCCAGCTGTGGGAAACCGTCGAATCCAACTGCGAGGCCGCCGGCGTGAAGGTCATCACCGACGCCAACGTGGTGGAGATCCGTCAGAAGGACGGCAAGATCGCTTCCGTCGTGTATGAGGATTCCGAAGGCAACCGCACCGAAATGGCCGCGGACGACTTCATCTCCTCCATGCCGGTCAAGGATCTCATCAACGCCGTGGACGCGTCCGACAAGCCGGCGCCGAAGGACATGACCGAAATCGCCAATGGCCTGCCGTATCGCGACTTCGTCACCGTCGGCCTGCTCGTCAAGCATCTGCGCCTGACCAACACCACCGACATCCCGACCCTCGGCAACCCGCCGATCGTGCCGGACTGCTGGATCTATGTGCAGGATCCGGGCTACAAGGTCGGCCGTTTGCAGATCTTCAACAACTGGAGCCCGTACCTGGTCAAGGACGTCGACAACACCGTGTGGATCGGCCTCGAATACTTCTGCGAGGAAGGCGACGCCTTCTGGAACATGACCGACGAGGAAGCCACCAAGTTTGCCATCCAGGAACTCACCCGCATGCAGGTCATCAACGGCCCGCAGGACGTGCTCGACTCTCATCGCGAACGCGTCAAGAAGGCCTACCCCGCCTACTTCGACACCTACGACCGCATGCCCGAACTCGTCGATTACCTCGATTCCTTCGGCAACCTCTACTGCGTCGGCCGCAACGGCCAGCACCGCTACAACAACATGGACCACTCCATGGCCACGGCCATCGAAGCCGTCAAGAACATCAAGAGCGGTGAGACGTCGAAGAAGAACGTGTGGTCGGTGAACACCGATAAGTCCTACCACGAGGAGAAGTAGCGATTTCCTCATCCTCGGAATCGCCTTTTTAAAAGGAAATTCAAAGGGATTCGAAGGACACGAGAAACGTGGGTCCGCTGGCACGATGTGCTGGCTGACCCACGTTTTTTCATGTCGGATACGCGGCGCGCGAACCATCCTGTGCAGGCATGATACTTGGTTTGCGTTGGTCTGGGCGGCGTTGTATGGTTATGGCAGTTCGCAACCGTGATATTTCGCGGTGAACTTTCGTTCAACGGATTTTTCCGTAATTCTTTTTTACAGCTGTCGCGGGCGCATGCCTGTGGAAGCCAAGGAAAGGCAACTACCAGTGGCAACAAGCCCTAATCTCGATGATATGAAACTGCCCGAGCTCAAGGAGCTCGCCAAGCAGATGGGACTTCGCGGTATCTCTACCATGCGCAAGACCGAATTGATCGCAACGATCCAGGCCGCCCGTTCCGGTGGACAGGCGCCGGCCGGAGTCACCGTGCGCGCTCCGAAGCCCGCCTCCACCGCAGACGCTGACGTCAACACGGCGAAGAAAGACGATAAGAACGGCGCTGCCGACGATGCGAAGCAGAATCGTCCCGTCCGCGCCAAGAAGACCAAGCCCGCGGAATACGTGAACGCCGCGAATGCCAAGGACGCCGCGAATGCCACGGCCGCCGTGGACACGCTGGAATCGCGTGAGGAGGCGCCGAGGCGCCACCGCCATCGCGACGCGGAGGCCGGTGCCGACCTGCTTGCCGAGCTTGGTCTGGACGAGCCGTCGGCGAAGCGCGACGACCGTCGTCGCCGTGACGACAATCGCAAGGACGATTTCGAGCCGCGTCGCCGTCGCCGCACGTCGGGCGAGCCGAAGGACGAGGACGTCGTGCGCGACCTCGACGACATCCTCGCCACGCTGCCTGCGCAGAACTCCTCCGAGGAGAGCGGACGTCGCGATGACGCGGAGGAGGGCGAGTTCACGCGCCACACCCGCGGCCGCAACGACCGTCGCGGCCGTCGCATGCGTGGCCGCGACCGCGAATACGACGAGCGTGACGACCGTCGCGACAGGGGTGATCGCAACGAACGCATGGAACGCGGCAACGAACGCGGCGACCGTATGGACCGCAATGCCGACCGTTCCACGGATCGCAATGATCGTAACGATCGCAACGAAACAAAGGAAGATCTCGTGCCGGTCGCGGGCATCGTCGACGTGCTCGATTCCTACGCTTTTGTGCGCACTTCCGGCTACCTGCCGGGGCCGAACGACGTGTACGTCTCCATGGGCCAGGTCAAAAAGTACGGTCTGCGCAAGGGCGATGCCGTGCACGGCTCCATCCGCACCCCACGCGAGGGCGAACGCCGCAATCAGCGCCAGAAGTTCGTGCCGCTGCAGTCCATCGACTCCATCAACGGCATGAGCGTCGAGGAGGCGCAGCATCGTCCGCAGTTCAGCAAGCTCACCCCGCTGTATCCGCAGGAGCGTCTGAAGCAGGAGACCACGCCGAACAAGCTCACCGGCCGCCTCATCGACATCGTGGCGCCGATCGGCAAGGGCCAGCGTGGCCTGATCGTGTCCCCGCCGAAGGCCGGCAAGACTATCACCCTGCAGAACATCGCCAACGCGATCGCGACCAACAATCCGGAAGTGCACCTTATGGTCGTCCTCGTGGACGAACGTCCGGAAGAGGTCACCGACATGGAACGCACGGTGCAGGGCGAGGTCATCTCCTCCACCTTCGACCGTCCGGCATCCGACCACACCACCGTCGCCGAACTGGCCATCGAACGTGCGAAGCGTCTCGTGGAGCTCGGCCAGGACGTGGTGGTGCTGCTCGACTCCATGACCCGCTTGGCCCGCGCTTACAACATCGCGGCCCCGGCCTCCGGACGCATCCTGTCCGGCGGTGTGGACGCGCAGGCGCTGTACCCGCCGAAGAAGTTCTTCGGCGCGGCCCGCAACATCGAGAACGGCGGCTCCCTGACCATCATCTCCTCCGCGCTGGTGGAAACCGGTTCCAAGATGGACGAGGTCATCTTCGAGGAGTTCAAGGGCACTGGCAACATGGAGCTGCGTCTGAGCCGCGAGCTCGCCGACAAGCGTCTGTTCCCCGCCATCGACGTGAACGCCTCCGGCACCCGCCGTGAGGAGCTCATCACCGATCCGCAGGAACTGCCGATCATCTACCGTCTGCGTCGTCTTCTGGGCGGCCTCGAGCCGGAGCAGGCCTATCAGACGCTTGTGCCGCGTCTGAAGAAGACCGCGACCAATCGCGATTTCATGGCATCGCTCATCCAGCAGAGCGGCAACGCCACCAACGGCAACTGAGGTTTCCTGAATCGTTGAAATCGATTTCCTGAAATCGATTTTCGCGGAATTCAAGGGCCATGCGACTTTGATCGTCGCATGGCCCTTTTCCATGCCATCCCATGCCACACGCCATGACCATTTTCTGGACATTTTTATGGACAGTGAAATCGCAAAAAGAAGATAAAAATACGAAAAAATCGAAGCGATGAAATAAATAATATTTATTTTGATGGGGGGTGTTTGCAAAATTTAATAAACGCTTGTGGATGAGCGCTTCACCGAAAGGGAAATGCGCGTCATTTCGCGCCGTTATGTGCGTGGTGGTGGGTATGGTTGAAAGAAAAGTAACTTGGGACCACAGTGGGGACGGCCGCTATGGCTGTGTGGCTGCATGTTGAAAAAAAGGGGTATGAATGGCCAATAATGATCATGACATGGATGACGCACGTTCGATCGCAAGCCAGCTTGATGACACCGACGGCGTGATCCTCGACATTCTCGAGAACAACGGACGAGCCACACTGTCCCATCTTTCCGAAGCGACCGGTCTGTCCGTATCCGCGGTGCAATCGCGCGTGCAGAAGCTTGAGCGTCGTGGCGTGATTCGCGGATACAAGGCGATCATCGACGACGAGCGCCGCGGTCTTACGGTGAACGCCTATATCGCGGTCACGCCGACCGATTATTCGTGGGAAGCCGACATCCCCGACAAGCTCAAGGACATCGACGGCATCATGTCC
This sequence comes from Bifidobacterium ruminantium DSM 6489, assembly GCF_000770925.1. GTDB lineage: Bacteria > Actinomycetota > Actinomycetes > Actinomycetales > Bifidobacteriaceae > Bifidobacterium > Bifidobacterium ruminantium. The sequence continues at coordinate 53,079 of NZ_JDTK01000005.1, forward strand.
TGCGATTCCGTCGCCGGTTCGCCCAGCTTCATGCTGACCGTCCGCACCGAATCGCCCGCGAAGCTTGAGGAGCTGCTGAACCTCATCCACCGCACTGTGCCGGTCAGCACCGAAACCACCATCGTGCTGAAGCGCTACTTCTCGATGTGATTCGCGGGATGCGCGGCCCGAACGATGGTCGGGAGGCACCCAAGAGGTAGCCTTCGCGGTAGTCTGGAGACCATGAGCGACAGCGAACACGACTGGCCTCGGCCAGAAGAAGAAACCGAATCCGAAACCGTCATCGACGCGCGGACCGCGCGGAACAATCCCGAAGTGGCCGATGCGGTGGCCAAAATCGCCGCGTTGCGCCAATCCATCGACAATGTCGACACGGCCATCGTCTCGCTGCTGGCCGAACGGTTCAAATACACGTCCCAGGTCGGCGTGCTGAAGGCTCGCGCGGGCTTCGCCCCGGCCGACTACCAGCGCGAGAACTCCCAGATCGAACGGCTGCATCGCATCGCCGTCGAAGCCGGACTGGATCCAGACATCGCCGAAATGTACCGCGAATTCGTGGTGACCGAGGCCAAACGCCGTCACAAGCGCATCGCCGAGGCCGGGGGAGACCCAGGCGTCCTCGATGTGTTCGCCTGATTCGGCCGGATTCCATTCGTTTTTATTCTTTTTGTCCGTTTTCGCGGCGGCGCCGGTATGTGCGCGTCGTCGACGGGCATGCCGGGCATTACATTGAATGCTTTGGAAATGCTACTTCGATTGCGATTGTGAGGGACGTATGCGTCACGCACCCACGATTCGTCCGCAGGCGGGTCGCCGTCCACTCGCGGCGGCGGTTGCGGTCGCCGTCATCGCCGCCGTTCCGGTCGCGGCCGTCGATGTGGCCGATGTGGCCGCCGCGGTTCGTCAAAACGATCAGTACGCGGCCGAAGCGGCGCGAAACGACGTGATGAGTGCCTATTCGTCCATCGATAGGCCCGGACGTCTGTTCCTGACGCAAAGCGGCTCCTCCGCATCGCATGAATCGCGGCGCGTGCCCAAAGGCGCCGTCCCATCGCCATGGAAGGTGTCCGTCACCTTCAGTCTCGATGGGCCGGACGTGAGCGCGGCCGATGTTTCCGGCGCTTCCGGCATGGTCGGCATACGAATCGACCTACATGCCGTGGATACGTCCAAAACCGCCGGACTGACGCCGGTGGTCGCATTCACCATTCCCAGCCGGGTCGGCGACGACGTGACCGCCGACGACGGCGTGATCGTTTCCGCGGGCAACACGTCGACGCTGGTCGCGGCCGTCGGCAAACCTGGTGAGGATCTGATCTTCAGCACCTATGTGACGGCGAAACGTTTCTCCATGAGCTCGCTGGCCATCGCCGCGGTGGACGGCGACGCCGACCAATCGCTGTCCGACCTCACCAAACGCGCGTCCATGTTGGTGGACGGGCTGACCAATGTCGGCTCGCAGCGCAACCGTAAGCTTATCGCCCAACTGGAAAAACTCCGCGACAACGAGAAGGCACTGGCGGAGCGGACCATCGCGGAACGTTCCAAAGAGCACGACCAGGCGTTCGACAGCTACATCAACGCGTATGTCGGCTCCTACACCACGCACCTGTCCGGCTCCATTGGCAATTCGACGCAGCTTCCCGCCATTCTTGGCACCGCTTCCGAATTGAACGGCGACACCCCCGTCGCCAAGGCTGTGGCGGAACTGGCCAACGCCGTCAACGACGTGAGCGCCGCATATCGCCATATCGGTGCGGCCGGTGCGGTCGATGAGGTGATTCGCACCATCGAGCAGCGCGGCACGTCCGGACTGATGAGCGAGCTCACCAAACGCGTAGGCGAGGAGGGGCAGCGCGGTTCCAAAGACTACAGTGCCGGACAATCGCAACTGTCCGCCGCAATGATCCCGTATTCCATGGATTTCACTGATTCATACACGGCTCGGCTCAAGGAACTGGGCGCGACCTCCGGCAACGCGTCCGAATACGAGAGCCAGGCGATTGCCGATGTGCGGGCAGGCATGAAAGGCAACGCGAAGCTCAAGGCCGCGTATGACAAGGTCTCCGCCGCGATGACCACATTGGCGGACGCCAGCGAGCATACCGGACAGGCCAGCGCGTTCCACCAGATCGTCGTGAGATTCGCCGACCAGCTGGACTCGGATGACGAGACCTCCGACACGGAGGGCGCCGACGACTCGTCGGTGCTGGATTCGTTGCGTTCCGCCTCTGCCGGCCAGTCACTGTGCGCGAAGGCCGAGAAGGCGCGTGCCAAGGCCCAGCGCAAGGCGGAACGGGCGCAGGCCAAGAACACTTCGGACACACTGACCAGCCTGGTCGACGACAAGAACGCCATCAGCATGGATGACGTGATGAGCTACGCGGGAGGTTTGCGCCCGTCGTTCGGCGCGGCCGCGGACACCACGTCGAAGAACGTGGCGAAGGTCGGGGGAGTGGACTCTATGAAGAAGAACGATTCCGCTGCTTCCCAGAAGAATTCGGCATCGCTTGCCGTCTCGCTGCCGATTGCCGGCTACGGATTGGCGAAAACCGGTTTCACGCCGGATAACGGCGATCTGGTCGATGAGACGGTCGATTTGGCAGCGGCCGCGGAGATTCTGGACGATGCGATGCAGGCCGGGTTGTCCGTCTCTTCCGGCAGGACCTCCGCCGGACCGCAGTATCTGCTGTCGGTTCCGGTGCTGTAAAGGCGTTCACGGCCTGTCGGTGCTGGCCGTTGTATCCGGTTTCCCGGCTTTTTCGAGTACGGGGGTACATATTCCGACCCGAAACACGGTTTTCATGCCCCCGAACATGCATTGCTTGCGATTCGGCTGTGATTCACCGATTTTTCGGATACGGGGGTAGTGCGAATACGACAAAGCCTCCTTTGCGATGCAGCGATGCAGCGATGCAAAGGAGGCTTTGTCACTGGCTGGCAATCCCGTGAAGATCGCCAGCCACTATGATTTCAGAAGATTACTTCTTAGGCTTCTTGGCCGGCGGTTCGCCCAGTTCGCTTTCGGCGACCGTCACATTGGCGGCCTCGTCCTCGCCTTCGACGGAGGACGGAGCGGCGAAGGCGATCGGTCCGGTCACACGACCGGCTTCGGCGATGTCACCCAGCGCGGTCTCGACGGCCGCACGAACCTCGTCGGTGACGACCAGCGTCACGGACAGAATCGGTGTCTTCATCGAAACCTTGGCCTTTGACTTGATGCCACGCAGCGCGGCCAGAGCCTCGCCGGCATACGTCAGCAGGTCCGCGGAGGCGTCACCGGCGGCGGCTGCATACGTCTCCGCCTTCGGCCATGCGGCGCGGTGCACGGAGCCCTCGCCCGCATGCATCCAGCTCCACACCTCTTCGGTGGCGTACGGCAGATACGGAGCCAGCAGACGCGCGAACGCGTCCAGACCCAAGCCCAGCGTGGTGCGCGCGGACCTCACCGCGGCCTCGCTCGGCACGTTGCCGGTCGAATCGGCGGTGCCATAGGCACGGTTCTTGACCAGCTCGATGTAATCGTCGCAGAACTGCCAGAAGTAGTTCTCGATGACTTCCAAAGCCTTGGAATGCTCGTAGTTGTTGAGGTTCTCGGTGGCCTCGCGCACCACGTCAGCCATCTTGGCCATCGCAGCGCGGTCCAGCGGCTCGGTCACATCAGCCGGATTCCAAGTGGCGGTCGCAGGGGCTCCCACATGGTGGTTTTCGTCCTCACGTCCGATGGCCAGAGCGAACTTGGTGGCGTTGAGCAGCTTGATGGCAAGACGGCGGCCGATCTTCATCTGACCCTCGTCGTACGTGGCATCCAGACCCAGACGGGCGGCGGCGGCCCAGTAACGCACCGCGTCGGCGCCGAAGTGCTTGATCGGCTTGTCCGGCACGACCACGTTGCCCTTGGACTTCGACATCTTCTTGTGGTCCGGATCAAGAATCCAGCCAGACAGCGTGGTGTTGGCCCACGGCAGGCACTTGTTCTCGAGATGCGCGCGATCCATGGTGGAGAACAGCCAAGTGCGGATGATGTCCTGACCCTGCGGACGCAGATCCATCGGGAACGTGGCGTTGAAGATCGCCTGGTTCTCCTCGCCCGGCTCCTCCCAGCGGGTCACGATCTGCGGGGTGAGCGACGAAGTGGCCCAGGTATCCATGATGTCCGGTTCGGCGGTGAAGCCGCCCGGCACGTCACGCTGATCCTCGGTATAGCCTTCCGGCACATCGTCGGTCGGGTCGATCGGCAGACGATCCTCGCTCGGGGTGATCGGGTGATCGTAATCCGGGGTGCCGTCTTCCTTCACCGGGTACCACAGCGGGAACGGGACACCGAAGAAGCGCTGGCGGGAAATCAGCCAATCGCCGTTGAGGCCATGCACCCAGTTCTCGTAGCGCACGCGCATGAAATCGGGGTGGAAGTTCAGCTCCTTGCCGCGCGCGATGAGCTCGGCGTTCAGCTTCTCGTCGGTGCCACCGTTCTTCAGGTACCACTGGCGGGAGGTGACGATTTCGAGCGGCTTGTCGCCCTTCTCGTAGAAGTTCGTCATACGCTTGGTCGGGGTCGGCTCGCCGTCCAGATCGCCGGAGGTGCGCAGCTCGTCGACGATCACCTTGCGTGCGGAGAACGTGGTCTTGCCGGCGGTCTCCTGGAAGATACGCTTGCCTTCCTCGGTTTCGATCCAATCCGGGGTGTCCATCACGATACGGCCATTGCGCTGGATGATGGAGCGCAGCGGCAGGTTCAGGTCGCGCCACCACTCGACGTCGGTGACGTCGCCGAACGTGCAGCACATGGCGATGCCGGCGCCCTTGTCCATTTCGGCGGCCTTGTGCGCCAGAATCGGAACCTTGACGTGGAACAGCGGGGAGTAGACGTACTGGCCGAAATACTGCTTGTAACGCTCGTCGTCCGGGTGCGCGATCAGCGCGCCGCAGGCGGCCAGCAGTTCCGGACGGGTGGTCTCGATGTAGATCGGGGTGCCGTCTTCGAAACGGAACGCCACCTTGTGGTAGAAGCCCGGATATTCGCGCGATTCCAGTTCGGCCTGGGCCACTGCGGTCTGGAACGTCACGTCCCACAGACCCGGAGCGTCCTTCTGATACGCTTCGCCACGGGCCAGGTTGCGCAGGAACGCCTTCTGGGCCACGCGCTGCGGATGCTCGCCGATGGTGTGGTAGGTCTGCGACCAGTCGATGGACAGGCCGAGGGAACGCCACAGCGCCTCGAACTGCTTCTCGTCCTGGGCGGTGAGCTTTTCGCACAGCTCGATGAAGTTCTTACGGGAGATCGGCACCTGGTCCTTGGCGTCGATCTTCTTGCCGTCCGTACCCTCGAACGGCGGCACGAAATTCGGATCGTACTTCAGGGAAGTGTCCACGCGCACGCCGTAATAGTTCTGCACACGGCGTTCGGTCGGCAGGCCGTTGTCGTCCCAGCCCATCGGGTAGAACACGTCGTAGCCGTTCATGCGCTTGAAACGTGCGATCACATCGGTGTGCGTGTAGGAGAACACGTGGCCCACATGCAGGTGGCCGGAAACGGTGGGCGGCGGGGTATCGATGGAATAGACGGCCTTGCGGTCGCGGGTGCCCTGGAACTTGTAGACTCCGCTCTCGTCCCAGACGCCACGCCACTTGTCTTCGAGACCGTCCACGCCGACCCTGTCGGGCAGCGGCGTGAGGTTCGCGTTGATGGTGTTATCTTGGCTTTCAGTCATAGTCGCTAGTCTAGAAAGCGAATGTGACAACTGCCATGGTGCCGACTTCCGTCGAACCGAATGCCGGAATCGCATGCAAATCGCGGAAAATCCGCAGCAAAAACGGCGCTGCCTCTAGCCCAGCCTCACCTTGCTCAACGGCAGCAGCCGGTCGGTCAGATTCTTCGGATACCCCTGCAGCTGGTCGGACACAGCGATGAAGTTCTTGCGCGTGTACAGCCAATCGCTGGCGGCGTCCTCGCTGACGATGCGCGCGTAATCGTGCATGCGCGCCTGGTAATCGTTGTCGTTGGTGGCGGCCATGGCGTTGGCGTAGGCTTGCTGCGCGTCGCCGTTCTCGAAATGGAACACTGATTGGCCGCTCGCGAAGACGTTCGCGTCGCCTTCGTCGCTCATGGTGGTCAGCGCGATGTTGTACGTGCCCGCGTTCATGCGTTCCGTCACTTCCGCGGCGGAATCGAGCACCTCCAGATTGGCGCCGACGTTGAGGCTTTCGATTGCGGTTTTCACGGTGTCGCCGATGCTCTTGTACTGCTTCGGCACCAGAATGTCGATCGGGGCGATGTAGTTCGCGCCGAAGTAGGAGCGCATCTGCTGTCCCTGTTCAAGATTGTAGGGGTACAGTCCGCTCAGATCCTCATAGCCGTCCTCGAGCGGGCTGATCGGCCCGCCCAGCACGGCATAGGCGTCCGGGCTGTTCTTGGCGATGGACTGCGCATCGATGGCGTACCGCGTCATTTTACGGATCTGCTCGTCGGAGAAGGGGCTGTTCCCATCGTTGTTGAACGCCAGCAGCACCTTGTCGAAGCTGATGCCGCTGACCGTCGAGATGCCGTCGGTCTTGCCGAGTCCGTCGGCGGCTGACGCGCTGAGCGGCAATGCCATGTCGATTTTCCCGGCCTTCATGGCGTTCGCCATCGCATCCTCGTCGCCGTAGTAATACAGGGTCACCTGCGATGAGACGGCCTTGCTTCCCCAATACGAGTCGTTGCGTTGCAGCACGATTTGCGATTTCGACGCGTCGGATACGGTGAACGGTCCCGATCCGACCGCCGTTTTGGCGTAGTCCGCCTTGTTCTCCTGGTCGTACACGACGCCCGCGCGGCCGGCCAGCGCGCGCAGCAGCCGCGGATTCGGCTTGGACAGCGTGACGGACACCGTGTCCGCGTTCGGATTGGTGATCTCCTTCAGGTCGCCGAGCTGGTCGGAGCCCGCGTAATGGTTGTTGATGGTGTTCTGCAACGACCAGACCACGTCGGACGAGTCGAGTTTGTGCCCGTTGGAGAAGGTCATGCCGTCGCGCAGCGCGAACGTATAGGTCAGGCCGTCGTCGGAGATTTGCCAGGAGGAGGCGATCCCCGGCTGCAGCTTGTTGGTGTCGCTGCGGGACACCAGCGTCTCGTACACGTTGCCGAGCAGCGCCTGCTCCACGGCGGTGCCCTGTTCGGTGCGGATGTCAAGCGATTCCGGCGCCTTGCCTTCGATGCCGATCGTCACGGACGAATTGGAGGAGAGCGTGCCGAAGGATGTGATCGGGTTCTTGTGCTCGACCAGCGACAGTCCCAGCCACAGCATCACGCTGAGCACCGCCGCGACGCCGAGGAATATCAGCCATCGCGTGGCTTCGTCCTTGAGATTGCGCTTCCGCCCGTTTTCATCCATGCACCCGAGTCTAGTTGACGCGCGCTACACGGTCCGTTCTGGCTGGTGGATGAGCATACGGCGGACGATGCGTGCGATTCACCCAGTGAACACGGTGAATGCGGTGGACGCGACGAACACAGTGGATAGGACGATTACACGGCGAACGCGCTCGGACACGTGTCGTTGAGCGGGCAATCGGCGCAATCCGGCTTTCGCGCGTGGCAGATGACACGGCCATGCAGTATCAAACGGTGGGACAGATCTGTCCACTCCTCGGGCGGGAAGCAGGCGGTGATCTCACGTTCGATGGCCACTGGATCGGGGGAGGGGGACGCCCAATCGGAACGCCACCGCAGACGTCCCGTCACCCGGATCACATGCGTGTCCACGGGAAATCCGGGCACGCCGAACGCGTTGCCAAGCACCACATTCGCGGTTTTGCGCCCCACGCCCGGCAGGGAGACCAGCGAAGCCATGTCGGCTGGAACCTCGCCATCGAATCGTTCGCACAATTCATGCGAAAGTCCGATGATATTGCGTGTTTTCGTACGGAAGAAGCCGATGGTGCGGATGATGTCCTCGACATGTTCGGGGTTCGCGGCAGCCAATTCGGCCGGTCCGGGATATTCGCCGAACAGTTCCGGCGTGACCGTGTTCACGCGCTTGTCGGTGGTCTGCGCGCTGAGGACCGTAGCCACCAGCAACTCGAAAGGCGAATGGAAATCCAACGCGCATTTCGGGTGGGGAATCTCCTTGCACAGCAGCTCGTATTCGCCGTGCATGCGCGCGATCCGCGCCTTCTTCGATTCCCGAGGCATGCCTTCAGTTCACCCTTCGTATACGGAAACCAGCGGAACCTTCGAAGCCAACAGAACAGTCGGAATCGGCGGAAACCAACATGAGCCGACATAAATCGGCAGAACGGATGACGCAATCGCAGGAAAACCTAGTTCTCGCCGGTCTCGCCATCATCGTCGCGTGCCGCGTCCTTGGCCGTGGTCTCATGCTCGTTCTCCTCCGGAGGATCGAAACGATAGCCGACGTTACGCACGGTGCCGATGAGGTGCTCGTATTCGCCGCCCAACTTGGCGCGCAGACGACGGATGTGCACGTCGACGGTGCGGGTGCCGCCGTAATAGTCGTAGCCCCACACCTCCTGCAGCAGCTGCGCGCGTGTGAACACGCGGCCGGGATGCTGCACCAGGTATTTGAGCAGTTCGAATTCCTTGTACGCCAGATCGATCGGATGACCATGCAGACTGGCCGTATAGCCGTTAGTGTCCACCACCAGATCGCCGGAACGAATCAGACCATCCTCATCCTGAACACCCTGATCGCCATGCCCCGCAAGCGTGTTGACCGGCGCGTTGCCGCGTTCGGAGACCAGACGCAGGCGCCCCTCCACCTCGGCCGGAGATGCCGTGGCCACCACCACGTCGGCGATACCCCACTGCGAATTGACCACGGTGAAGCCGCCTTCGGTGAGGATAAGCACAATCGGCGTGGACAGGCCGGACGCATGAATCAGCCGGCACAGCGTTTTCGCGGTGGCCAGATCGTCGCGGGCGTCAAGAAACAGAATGGTGTTCTCCGGCATCTTCACCAGGCTGGCCGCATCCATCGGCAGCACGCGCACGCGGTGGGAGAGCAACGCCAACGAAGGCAGGACGGTAGCTGGGTCGCTAGCGAACGTCATAAGCGTAAGATCCGTCACGTCAGCTCCCTTTGTCTTATACTGTTGCCGCGATTGTACACGCGAAATGTGTTATCGGCGTTTCGTCGATTGTAGCCGAAGTATGTGGACACATACGGCTACATTTATTCATATTGCATACGTATTGACCATAATATGAAAAGGGGGTCGAGGATGGCCGCTGTGAAGGACGCTGTCCGGAAACCTGCGTCGAAGGTCGCCTTCGGAAAGGTTCTGGCGATTCAGATCGTCGCGTACGTGGTGCTGGTCGCGCTCGCGCTGATTCCCGGCATCACATATGGTGATCCGGCCAAGCCGGCCGTGGTGTCGTTCTCCGTCATCGGCTCGCTGGCGATGATCGCGCTGCTGGTGGCGTTCAGTCCGTTCCATGACGGCGCTGCCGGACATGTGATCGCCGTTGTGGCAGGCCTGCTGTCGGTGGTGTGCGCCACGACGATGATGTTGGGACGTGCGATTTTCCCCGCCGGTGTGGATGGTTCCAGGAACTTCTCCATGGAGGAAGGCTGGATCGCCGGCGTCGGCGGACTGCTGATCGTGCTGGTCATTGTGTCGTTCGGCCGTCAGATGGCACGTGAGAACCGCACGCACCTGATTCGTTCGCTGTCGCACGGCGTGGTTGAGGGCGCCGCCATGATCGCCAGCGCCGGCTGGTGCTTCCTGCCGACGTTGCTGCCGACGACGCATGACAAGGCCATCGCGGCATCCGTAGCGGCCGGAGCCGATGGCACGTTCGTCGGTCCGGTCACCATGACGTGGGCCATCGCCGCTATCGTGGCGCTGCTGGTGGCCGTGGTGCTCGGCGTGTGCTCGTACTTCTGGTATCGCGACGCCGACCCGGAGCCCGATGCGCGCTCCCCGTGGATCGGCATTGCGCTGCTGCCGGTCATGCTGACCGGTGCGGCGGTGGGTATCGCCGCGTTTGCCGCCGTGACGTTCTGACGGAAGCTTTGATGGACGGTGGTAGACGGCCGATAACGCCCCTATGACAAGGAAAGCCCGTAATCGATTGCGATTACGGGCTTTTGCGTTTGCTGTGGCCGAATTATCAACCGATGAAGCCGAGATGCTCGAGCAGCACCTTCAGGCCGATGAGAATCAGCACGACACCGCCTGCGATCTGCGCCGGCTTCTGCCAGCGCGAGCCGAACAAGCGGCCGATGATTAGGCCGGCCGCGGAGAACAGACCGGTGGTGATGCCGATGATGACCACCGACAGCCAGATGTTGAGCGTCATGAACGCGAGACTCACGCCGACGGCGAACGCGTCGATGCTGCAGGCCACGGCGAGCGGCAGCATGTGGCGCCAATCGAATTCGGGGGTCTCCTTGGCATTCTCCTCGTCTTCCTCGAACGCCTCGCGGACCATATTGCCGCCAATCAGCGCAAGCAGGCCGAAAATGATCCAATGATCCACTGCGGTCACGTATTTGCTGAACGTGCTGGCCGCGAAATAGCCGAGCAGAGGGAAAAGCGCTTGGAATCCGCCGAACCACAGGGCGGTTTTGAACGCATCGACGCCGCGAAGCTTCTTGACGGTCAGGCCTTTGCCAATGGAGACAGCGAACGCGTCCATGGACACGGACACGCCAATAAGCAGAATCTGAATGAGCATAGCTGGTGAAAAGGTTCATCCCGCCGGTCTCCCCACGGGATGGGCCTCGACGGATTGCGTTCCGCCTACGCCTAGGAGTACCGACACAGAACTGCCGCACGCGGATGTGATATGTGACGTCCAGCGGGCTTTGAATTCAGCGAATACTGTTCGCATGCCGAAAATTACAAGAGACCACTATAACGCACAAGCCGCCCTTGAAACAAGAGCGGCTTGTTATCGTCTATCGTCGAGTCGGAATTATTTCGACTCACTTCTCGCTTCCGCATGCTGCGCATGCGGCTTCGCAGCATAGCTGCTCACTTCGGCTACTGACAGCGCACCGCGCTGTCAGCTTCACGCCTCAGCGAGGCGCTTGCGAGCGGCGACGATTTCCTCCTCGGCCTTGGCGGCACCGGTCCAGTAGTCGCCCGGCTTGACTTCCTTGCCCGGTTCCAGAGCCTTGTACTGCTCGAAGAAGTGCTTGATTTCAGCCTTGTGGTACTCGGATACGTCATCGACGTCCTTGATGTCGTCGAAGCGGACGTCAGCCGGCACGCACAGCACCTTGTCGTCTCCGCCGGCCTCGTCGACCATGTGGTACAGGCCGACGGCGCGGCATTCCACCACGCAGCCCGGGAACACGGAGTTCGGGATCATGACGAGAGCGTCGAGCGGATCGCCGTCCTCGCCCAGGGTGCCGTCGATGTAGCCGTAGTCATCCGGGTAGCCCATGGAGGTGAACAGGGTACGGTCCAGGAACACGCGACCGGTCTCGTGATCCACTTCGTACTTGTTCTTGGAACCGCGCGGGATCTCCACCACGACGTTGAAGGTTTCTGCCATTGTTTTCTCCTTGATCGAATGATCAGCAGTAGTTCGTTACTTAGAATACCCGCTTTCGCGCCATATCGGCACCATTTTCCGGATACCTATATGAATGGTGCTCAGTGCTGGGGAGATAAGGCGTGATGCGCTCGCTGGTCAACATCTTTTTGGCCGATTGTGATTGACTATCCTGCCTTGGAACGTTGGAAGAACAATTCCGTAGGTGGTTTTGCTCTTCCGTAGGTGGTTGGCTCTGGTATCCCTGCGGCAAAAAGGCTTGATTTCAGCCATTCTGTTTGCGTGGATTGACCGGAGAGCACCTACGGAATCAAAAAACCACCTACGGAATGCACAAAGCCGGGTTGAAAACGTGAGAAACGTCTTCAACCCGCCCTTGATCTATGTGTTTTGCGCTGGCTGGGTGCTAGGCAGAGTGCCTAGCATCCAAACTCACTCAGTCCTCGACCACCGTCAGCACGTGCGCCACGTCGGCCCACGGTGCCAGTGAGACGTAGTTGTCCCAGCCCCAATCGAACTCGCGTCCGGTCAGTTCGTCACGCACCTAGGTGCGGACTGGCAAGGAACTGTTGCCGATTTGTTATTTCAGGAGATAGCAGAGCAGCCCGTATCATGAAAGTGCATTTTCGACGTTTTGATAAGTCTTTTGCCTTCATCGGAAAAATAAGGCGCGAGCGGGGTTGATAGACATGATGCAATTACCATAAGCTTATGGTAGAAAACTCCGTAATCTTACAAACGTTGAAACTAAGCCTGAGTGATTAGGTGAGCGATTGTAGTCATTGCGGTATCACGGTATGCTGTAAGACCGTCCTGCGGATATTCCACCATCGTTGGGCGGGTATATAGTGCGTCGTCGGTTGGCAAGGTGGTTGCTCAATCCAACCGAATTCGCATTCGTCCAGCTGAATGGTGGCCATCGGTGTGGTCGGTGTCCATTAAAGGTATGGCGGCTTCCAGCGTCCACTGGTCATCGGAGGCGGAGGCGGATAATTCGCCGCCTAATGCCGCGAGTCGTGTTTGATATGAGCGTATGCCTGTGCCATTGCCAAATTGATTGTTGGTGGCATTGTCTTGCGGATGCTTTGAGGTGCTGTTCTTTAAAAGAGGCGTATCGCTGGCGCTGATATGTAATGTGCTGGCGTTGACATACGCAGTGATGACATAGCCATGTGAGGGATCCGCATGTTTGAGTATATTGCCGAAGATTTCTTTGATGAGCTGCTTGATGATAATGCTTTTGCCAGGTGTTGTTGTCAGGCTGTCGGATCCGTCCGCTGCAATAATGCCGTCGAAACCAGCCTTGGCGAGTTTCATACGTTCTTGTTCTAGCAGTTCGATGATGTTGATTGTGGTGATATCGATTTCGGATGTGGAGCAACTGCCATCGTCTTTGCGGAGTGTGGTTATGGCGGTCCTTGAACAACTCAATGCCTCTATGAGACTATCTCTGATGTCAAGTAATGCCATGTTTTCTGCGATCTCAGGGTTTCTCTGACTGTTTGGATTTTCATTCTTTAAAAGGTTTATTTGGTGGATTGCGTAGGTAAGATCGTTGCATACGATGTCGTGCAACTCTTCTGCGATTTCTTCCTTCCATTTGTGGATGGTCAGTTGATTGATGGCGCGTTTTTGATTCTGATGGAGACGAATGGCGCACCCGATTATGGCTAGGGTCAAGAACGTAGTATCGAACATGACGAGTGCGCTCTTGTCTGTATGAGGTTGGAAAAATAAGATGCCTGTGGCGAACAAGAGGATGCTGATTGCTGAAGGGATATTGATATATCCGAGAATTACCGTGGCGGACAGTCCCGCGAATACAAAGGAGTAGGGCAGTACTGGTTTTATGCTAACTGCAGTAATCCACAATATGATGATTATTATTGATCCTGTGTAGGGGAATTGAATAAAAAGAACGATTGAACATAGTTCTGCACAGATGAAAATAATGGAGAATACTGTGAATTGATGGTAGTACCCGCTGATAAGTTCTAAGGAATACAGTAGAAACAGTGGAAAAGCTATGCATAGGGATAATCTTCTTGATAAATTGCGATTCACTTCGCAGTATTGTTTTTTGATTGATTTTATAAAATGTCGTATTTTTTGCATAGTCGAATTATCTCTGATCTATTCTTTGCGCCTATTTTTTTCGAGACTCTGTGAATGTAAGAAAATACGGTATTGGAAGAAATGCCAAGTTGCGAAGCAATTTCTGAAGTATTGTTATTTTGCGTGTAAAGGCGAAGCACTTGAAGTTCTCGCGGGCTGAGCTGCTTGATCTGAGAGAATGAAGAAGGTTGTTCTGCCAGTATGTCATGCGCTTGTTTTGTGGTTGGGAACGAATTTGGTTCAGCGGATTTGCCTTGTGCCACGATGGGCAGTACTTTATTGCAGACATGTGCCAAGTTTTCTTTGGCGATAAGAGCTTGACCGCCGGCAAGCGCTAAATCAGTCTTGTACCGTTCAGGATCATATGCAGTGATGCCGATGATGCCGATGTCGGCGGTTCGTTTTCGTATCTGAGTGCATACGGATATGCCAGTAGCATCGTTCAACGCCATGTCAAGCAAGAGAACATTTGGCTTGTCGTTGGTGTATATACATCGATGGATCGCTTCTGCCGCAGAAGTGGTTTGCCAGATGACATGATACAAAGGTGAGCTGCCGTCAATCCACCGCGCGATTGCCCGTAAGCTCCATGAGTCATTGTCCAGAACGGCGATGGAAATGTCTTTAGCCATATGACGTGAGTGTAGTCGTGGGCCACTCAATCCATGGTGCGATGTGATGAAAATCTTTACATTGCCTTGTTTTGTTATTGCGGAAACAGATTAAAACTTCAAGTGGATTCAACACAATTATGAGAAAAGATATATAGATGAGAGAGATCGCATTAGGAATGATGGCTGTGATGTTGATGGGAGGGAATGTCGACAATGTTTCCGTGTTCAACAGTTGGGATGGGCGAATGTCATATTTGTCTGTTTCTAGAGTTGTGAATTGCCCATCTGGAATTCCTAAGTGGATCTGTTCTTTGTGGAATGCATAAAGAATTTCATTACATAAGATGAACTGGCTTCCTTGAATTATCTTATTATTGCCTTTGTCTTTATTAACATAGCAGAGAAAGGTTTCAACGATGAAATCACGTATTGCAGGCCGAGTGGTTGCAGTTGCAGCAGCTGTGGCTGCTTCTTGTTGTTTTATAACACCGGCGTTTGCTGGGAATGTAGGAAAAACATCATGGAGCGCATATCTTACAGGTTGGAATACGGCAGATACGCCAAATTGTCAAAAACAAGATGCTTCAAATGGCTATATTAAAGCTGATCATGTGTCTGGTGATCGGACGATACGTGCGTGGATGCTTGGGTATGCAAATGAAGATGTGGAATCCGGCGTTGTAACTCTTACTTCAGGCCAAGAGGGTTGGGTCACCAACCAAGTATATAAGAATTTCGGTAAGAAACAGGTCCATATGCGTTTGCAAGCGGCGCATGCGTACTCTGGTGCAACGGAAACATCGGGTAAATGGAGCCCCGATAACTGAGCATGGTTGTGTGGCGTAGAAGATTGCTCTTCTACGCCACGCTGTTTGGATTCGGGAAGACGAAGGGGTCTTGATGGATTGGCGGTTGATGAGAAATCAGTTGGTTGGGCAACTGCGAAGTGTCCGGATGATTGGTGTAATCGTCATATCCTGTATGTTGGTCGCTGTCCAATATCTAACCACGTATAGGGCGAGTTATGTCATTCCCTCGAGCGAATCTACATTGCTACGGGATGTGATGCTATTCAGTCAATACGGGACAGGCGGTGGCATGTATCTGCTGTTGCTGCCTTTCCTATCTGCTCTCTTAGGAGGTAGCGTCGTATCGTTGGAACGGCACGCCGGGCGGCTCCCCATGGTCGTGATTCGAGAAGGACGAGGACGTTTTGTAACGACTGCGATGTCATCTGGATTCGTACTTGGTGGTGTGGGTGGAATAATGCCGATGATTGCGAATCTATCAATAGCTGCTATGCGCAATCCTCATTTGAATTTTATCGATGGTGTATCAGCGGATGCGCGAGGGCGCGTATATAGCAGCAAATATATTTTGATTTCTTCTGATTCTTGGATATATCCGTTGTATGAGTTCAATCAGGTGTTATGCATACTATGCGTGGTGTTGTTGATATTTGTGATTGCCGGACTTTTCTCCACGGTGGCCGTTGGCGTGTCCTTTTTCATGCAACGCAAATATACGGAAGTGTTGGTTCCGTTCGTACTGAGTCTTGTATGGTGGATGCTTCCTTCTCTTACGGGGGGTAAGATACCGGACCAGTGGAGCCATGTTATCTTTCTGGACTTTGCTCCAGGTGCAGACCATTCTGTGCGTTGGCAAAATTATGTGGGCATTGTGCTTTCGACGGCGCTCTTACTTGCATTGTCTACCGTACTGGCGTGTGTGGAAAGGTATCGTGATGCTTTGTGATGGTTTTGCTTCCGTACGGTATTCCACCATTGGTATGAGAATCAGTGCCATATTGGTTATGGTGGTGGGATTTGCGTATGGCATTTCATTATTATTCGACCCTCACGATTTCGTATCTGACTACATCGGATTTATGAAGCAGGGAGCTTCGGCCACAGTACTTCCGATTTGTTTGATGGCAATGTGTTTGGGCCGTGTTCGATTTAGGACGTTTGAATTGGTGCGTCGGAATCCCCGTGACGAGCTTGGTGAAAATGTTATATGGCTGAACATGATGTCTTGCATATGCGCCGCATATGGTGGCCTTGTTTTTGCTGTCATGGAATTTGTCATTAAAAGACAATCTGCATCTGTTCTGCATGGGTCTTTGACTGCAATGCTAGTAGTTCAATGCTTGATGATGAATATTTCAATAGGCTTGGTCCAGCTATTGCTGAGCTACATGGGATTAGTCATGGAACATGTCGCCGCGGTGCTGATTGCGCTTTTTGCTATTGCGCAGTGGTTATTGACTCCGTTGGTTGATGGAGCAGCTCGTATGATGTTCTATTTTTGGTACCCGATCAGTCCAGACTGGTCAGATATTGTTATCTGCCAAGTCATTCCATGCTTTGGATTCTGCTCATTGCTCATTATGGCCTGTATCGTGGCGTTCAACTCCAGAGATCGGCTGAAAAACTAATGCATGCTATATGTCGCATCGGACAGGTTTGTGGCCGTAAAAAAGGTCTGCGGATGCTGATATTCGTCATTTACGCCATATTCGCTTCACGCTTTTACTACAGTGCGCAGGATACAGGTATCTTTATGGGGATGTTTCGCATTGCTCCTGCAATGAGTCATCCGGATCTTACCTTGAATATGTATCCGTTGCTGTTTATGGTCGGGGGAATAGCGCTTGCCTTGGAACAGTGCTCTGAATATCTGATGATTCCTGATTATCTGGTGTATGTCAGAAGTCGTCGAGGATGGTCTCATTTTTGTCGATATTGTGCGCTGCTGCTGTGCTACTGTGCCCTGTTCGCCGGTGTGCAGTTAATTATCGCGGTAATGATTGTTTCTAGGGATCGGCAGGAATGTCTGTTGATGACTGCGATTTGTGCGGCTTTGACGCTTGCCGTACTGATGCTCATCATCAATATTGGTTATTTGCTGAATTGCCGGGTGATGGGCTATGCCACAGCTGCTGCGCTGTATACTGCCTTGCTTTCGTTAGATGGGGTTCGACGATGGTTGATATCCTCGTGGATTGGCATCCTCCCATGTTGGGTACCTGTTTTGACGGTTCTTTTTTTTTGGCGCTCGCTATGGTGAATCTCATTGTTTTTGAGCATGTGGAAATGTATTGAGTTCCAGTAAAACAAAGTGTTGATTGCAATATGGCGCAATGCAAAGGAGGAATGACAAAATGTATGTCAAGATCCGTCATCTTACAAAAACCATCAAACGCAAAGTGGTATTGCGTGACGTGAATGCTGAATTCGAACGGGGTAACATCTACGGCATTGTTGGTCCTAATGGGTCAGGAAAAACAATGCTGTTGCGCGCGATTTGCGGTTTTATCCGGCCGGATAATGGTACGGTGAGCATTGATGGTAAACCCGTGGAATTCAATAAGAAATTACCTGAATCCGTAGGAGTAATTATCGAGAATCCTGGATTCATTCCCAGCCAGAGTGCTATGGAGAATCTTCGGTATCTTGCCGACATCAACCACGCCTTTGATCAGGATGAGATCATGCGTTTGCTGGACTTATTTGGTTTACGGAACCACGCGCACGAACAAGTGCGATCTTACTCTTTGGGTATGCGGCAAAAGCTGGCGATTGTGCAGGCATTGATGGAACATCAACCTTTGATTTTGCTCGATGAACCGACTAATGGCCTTGATGAGCATTCTGTCTCGGTGTTTCTGGAGGAGATGAAGCGTCAGCGTGATATGGGTCGAACCGTATTGATTGCCAGTCATCATAGCGATGAGCTGTCTCAAATCGCGGATCATCTATACCTTATGTCAGACGGGGTGCTGTCTTCCTCTGATGCCGATTGCTGATAGAGCCACGGAGCTATCAATAGCGAGGTGCATGTGAAGCGCGGGTGAGCCATTTGAATGGTCTGCCCGCGCTCTTGTTAAAGTCGGCCGGGCCGAAAATCAGTCCTCGACCACCGTCAGCACGTGCGCCACGTCGGCCCACGGTGCCAGCGAGACGTAGTTGTCCCAGCCCCAATCGAACTCGCGTCCGGTCAGCTCTTCGCGTACCTTGAGCGGCTTGTCGGTGGCGAAACCGAAGTCGGGCAGTTCGATGTGCACGATGGACTGGTGCGCGTTGTGGCCGTCGAGATTCACCACCACGATCACCGTATCCGCCTTGCCGGTGCCGGTCAGTTCGGCCGGGGTCTGGCGCAGGAACGCGATGACGCCCGCATCGTCGCTCGGCAGGATGTGCAGGTTGTGATAGCTGCGGCATGCCGGATGCTCGGCGCGGATCCTATTGAGCGAGGTGAGCAGCTCGGCGATGCCGTACTTGTCGGACTCGTCCCAATCGCGCACCTTGACTTCGTACTTCTCGTTGTCGATCTGCTCTTCGAAGCCCGGACGCTGCTTGTTCTCGATCAGCTCATAGCCGTTGTAGATGCCCCAGCTCGGAGAGCCCATCGCGGCGAGCACCGCGCGCACCGCGTGGCCGGCGATGCCGTTGTCGCGCAGATAGGCGGTCAGGATGTCCGGCGTGGACGGCCAGAAGGTGTTGTGCTGGTAGAAGCCCTCGTCTCCGTTGGTCTCCGCCAGGTACTCCTCGAGCTCCTCCTTGGAATTGCGCCACGGGAAGTAGCAGTGCGACTGCGTGAATCCGGCGTAGCTCAGCGCGCGCATCATGCCCGGACGGGTGAACGCCTCGGCGAGGAACAGCACCTCGGGATGCTTCTTGGTGACCGCGGCGATCACATCCTGCCAGAACCGCACCGGCTTGGTATGCGGATTGTCCACACGGAAGATCGTCACGCCGGCCTTGACCCACAGGTCCATGATGCGTTCAACCTCGGCCTCGATGCCCTCCATGTCGGCGTTGAAGTCGATCGGATAGATGTCCTGGTATTTCTTCGGCGGATTCTCGGCGAATGCGATCGTGCCGTCCGGCTTGGTGTGGAACCAGTTCGGATGCTGCTTGACCCACGGATGGTCCGGCGAGCACTGCAGCGCGAAGTCGAGTGCCACTTCCAGCCCCAGCTCATGCGCGTGCGCGCAGAACGCCTTGAAATCGTCCATGGTGCCGAGCAGCGGGTCGACGGTGTCGTGGCCGCCCAGCTCGGAGCCGATGCCGAACGGGGAGCCCGGATCGTGCGGTCCGGCAATCAGCGTGTTGTTGCGGCCCTTGCGGTTGGTCACGCCAATCGGGAAGATCGG
This sequence comes from Bifidobacterium ruminantium DSM 6489, assembly GCF_000770925.1. Lineage (GTDB taxonomy): Bacteria > Actinomycetota > Actinomycetes > Actinomycetales > Bifidobacteriaceae > Bifidobacterium > Bifidobacterium ruminantium. The sequence continues at coordinate 72,472 of NZ_JDTK01000005.1, forward strand.
CGGCAGGTACACGATGTCGAAGCCTTCGGCCTTCGCGCGGTCGAGGCCGGACAGCGCCGTCTTCAGCGTGCCCTGCACGATCTTGCCGTCGGCGTCGAAATACGCGCCTTCGGAACGCGGGAAGAACTGGTACCATGCGGCGAAGCTCGACTTCGGACGCTCCACGCGGAAGCGCTGCGGATTCGACGCGCTCAGGCCGTCGCGCAGCGGATTGGTTTCATGCAGGCTTGCGATTGCGTCGGTGGTCGCTGCGGCAAGACGCGCGGTCGCGTCGAGCGACTTGTCGGCAACGGTCTTCGCGGCTTCGCGCAGCGTCTTCTTGTCGTCGGCGGTCAGCTTGGAATCGCGTGCGCCAGCCCAACGTTCCAGCAGCTGCGCGCCGGATTCCAGCGCGTTCTCCACATCGTCGCCGACCTCGACCTTGATTTGCGCGTCGTGCAGCCAGGAAGCGTACGTATCTTCCCAGCCTTCGACCACGATGTGCCATTCGCCCAGCTGGCGCTTGATCTCGGCGTAGCCGTCGTCCCATGGCTTCAGGTCGCTGTGCTCGCCGATCCTGACCATTGCCTCCCAGCGGTCGAGGCCGGGGTTGGTGCAGGTCATGGGGAAGCGCGCCTTCTCGGTGCCGCGCGTATTGCGCACGGACACGGTGGCTCCCGCCTTGGTGCGCCCCTCGATGAACACCTGCGCGGTGACCTTGAAGGCTTCGCCGAGCTCCGCACGGGCCGGATACAGGCCATTTTCGGCGTTCGGGGTGATGTCCAGGACGTTCACGCGGCCGAACTGCTCCGGGCTGGTGCGCTTGATGACTGGTGCGGGGGTTTCGCCGATGGTTCGCGTCGCTGCTGTTTTCGGCTTGGAGGTGCGTTTGCTTGCCGGCTTCTTGGCTGCTTTCACGGTGGTCCTTGCCGTTTTCGCCGCCGTTGTTTTGGCTGATGTCTTATCTGTCTTTTTTGCGGTTGTCTTTGTGCGCGTTTTCGCGCTTGATGTTTCTTCTTCCATGTAGCCGATTATAGAGGTATCGGTGTTCATCCCGTGATCTCCTTATTTAATGGTGAGCGCACGTGCGGCCATCATAAAATTCTTCACTAACGATTGGTAAAATGCTTTAGTCGCATATGGTGCAATCGCTTTACTGCGGTGGTGGCGATGATTCGATTGGTTCCGAGTGATATTGGCAAGCCGATGGCGCTGGTGGCATGCGATTCATGCGAAAGGGGATTGGATTTGGCGAAATAACAGAAAAACCGGAAACCATATGGTTTCCGGTTTTGATTGGTAGCGGGGCATGGATTTGAACCATGGACCTCTGGGTTATGAGCCCACGTTTCTACAGTTTATCCGAGTTTGGTATTGTTTATTCTAGGTCTTGACAATGACCTAGAAACGCCGTAATTCATTGATTTCTGTTAATGGTGATTGGTGACTTTGTCCAACTTTTGTCCAACTGCATCCATGTCCAGAATTGTCCAGAAATGATACACTGGATACATACGAAGGAGGTCAAAGATGGCGAAGCGAGAGACATCGGGAGAGATCAAAGAGTTGGAGCGCGGTCGGCGGTATTCGATTCGTGTGCGACTTGCACCGGACGATACTCACCAATCGTGGCACTGGTCAAAGAGTCGCAAGGTTCAGGGAAACAAGGCAGAAGCCACAGCAGCTCTCGTGGCTTACAGGCAGGAGCTAGAAGATGCTCGTAGTGGGAAGAGCGTTACTGTCGGAGAGTATGCAACCGATTTCCAAGCTAAGAGGAGGGCTCTCGGAAAGGTGTCTTCGCTGACTATCGAACGAGATCAGCACGAGATTGATCGCATCGTGAAGTTTCTCGGTGATGTTCGCGTAGTGGATCTAGATGCACAGCGTATAGAGAAAGCATACTTGCACATGGCAGAGCAAGACAACGCATCGCCTGACGCGATTCATAAGGTGCATATGAAGTTGGCGCAGATCATGCGCAAAGCCTACCTCGAGGAACTGATTGAGCGTAATCCATGCGATGCCGTAGAGGATATCAAACGTCCAAAGGTAAGTCCGCAGAAACGCAAAGAAACGCGAATTACAAAAGAACAGGCCTTGGAGTTCGTGCACAAGCTTAAGAATGAGCCGCAAGACGGTCGGATTGTGGCAGTCTGGCTTGGTCTGGCAACTGGCTTAAGGCGCGGCGAAGCGCTGGCGCTTGTCTGGGAGGATGTTGATTTAGAGAACGCACGTCTCCGGATTCGTAAACAGTACGGCAAGGAGAAAGTACTTAAAGACCCGAAGACAGCAAAGTCTCGCCGCACGATTTCTATTGATAACCAGACTGTAGAATTCCTTACGAAGTGGAAGACCAAGCAAGCAGGGCTATTTGCAGAAGTGGGGCTTACTTTGCAGGAATCCTCGCCAGTATGCAGTAATGATCTGTGCGTTTTCCTCGATCCTGACAACTTCAGCAGATGGAGGAGGAAATTCTATGTTGAAGAGGGACTGGCACATTACGCGCACGAATCAACCTATATCGATCGTCGCGGAATAGAACGAGTGAAGCGGTCGGGATACATCGGCCCGAACTTTCAGGCATTGCGAAGAGCTCAAGCCACGCTGCTGGTGGCGGGGGGAGTGGATCCCAAGACTGTGCAGGCGCGCTTGGGGCACGAGAGCTTGAACACAACGCTGAATATCTATGCCGAAGAAGTGGGCGAGAATGATCGTAAGGCTGCCGATTTTATGGGCAAGCTGTTGGAATAGTGGGTTATCGGTAGTGCTGAAGATCTAGGGTGTATATAATTAATCGATCAGAATGAATGGATGGTGGTGATACAGGCATGGCTACGCCTCTCAATCGAGCAAATCAGGCGAAAGAAGACGAGTTCTACACTCAGTTGTCAGACATCGAATCTGAGTTGAAACATTATCGGAAGCATTTTGCGGGCAAGACGGTGTTGTGCAATTGTGATGATCCATTCGAATCTAATTTCTTCAAATATTTCTGCTTAAATTTCAATCGTCTGAAGTTGAAGAAGCTCATTGCAACTTGCTATTCAGGATCCCCGATAACAGGGAACGAGCTCACGCTTTTCGGTGACGACACAGAAGAGGAAAGGCGCACGCCTTACAAGGCTGTTGTGACTTCTGTGCGTGATGCCAATGGTGATGGTGCTACCAGCATGGTTGACGTGGCCGAATTGTTCAAGCAGGGCGAGAACCTTTGCGAACGTCTAGAAGGCAACGGCGATTTCAGATCAGAAGAATGCCTGAGATTGCTAGATGAAGCGGACATCGTGGTGACCAATCCGCCTTTCTCGAAATTCCGTGAATTCGTGTCTACCCTTGTGGAGCATGATAAGAAATTCATCATCATCGGTAACCAAAACGCTATCACCTATAAGGAGTTCTTCCCCCTATTGCGGGATAACAAAGTCTGGCTGGGCTATGGTTGTGGCGATATGGCGTTTAAGGTTCCAGATGACTATGAGCCGCGTAAAACGCGATATTGGCAAGATGAGAGCGGGCAGAAGTGGCGATCCATGGGAAATGCCTGTTGGTACACCAATCTCGACATCAAGAAGCGCCATGAAGACCTAGTTCTGGTTAAGCGTTACAATCGCGACGATTACCCAAAGTATGACAATTACGAAGCCATCAATGTCGGTAAGGTGATTGATATTCCTTGTGATTATGAGGGAATCATGGGTGTACCCGTCACATTCATGGACAAGTTCAATCCGGATCAGTTCGAGATTATCGGGCTACTTGCTGGCAATATCCGGGGATTAGCCGGCATTCCGTCCTCTACTGGTAAGGACGGCCCATACATCAACGGCAAGCTGAAATTCGGGCGGATACTTGTCCGCAACTTGCACCCCGAACCTCGCCCCTATGAAACAGTCACTCTCGAAGAAGCGCAAGGAAAGTAATGCAGATCACTGAAAACCGCATCAAGGTTCGCGACGTATATGAAAACTATGAGAACGATGATGAAGAGGGTGTGGTCGGCTATGACGATCGCTTGGATATTCGTCCCCGCTATCAGCGTGAATTCGTTTACAAGGACGCGAAGCGTGATGCCGTGATTGATACCGTATTGCAGGGGCTCCCGCTCAATGTGATGTATTGGGCTAAAACAGGCGATGACACGTATGAAGTTCTTGATGGCCAACAGCGCACCATAAGCCTGATGGAATACGTCGATGGCAATTTCTCAATCAAGTACGAGAACAATGCTATGAACTTCGATAACCTTCCCGAAGACGTTCAGGAGAGGATTCTTGATTACGAACTTCTCGTCTACATCTGTGATGGCACGGACTCTGAGAAACTCAAGTGGTTCAAGACCATCAACATTGCAGGAGAACGGCTCACTAATCAAGAGCTCCGCAATGCTGTGTATGCAGGGCCGTGGGTATCGGACGCAAAACGTTATTTTTCGAAGACAAACTGCCCAGCGGCCCGTTATGGGAACAGCAAGGGTTGTAACGGTTACGTCAAGGGCGAGAGTATCCGACAAGAGATCCTTGAGACAGCAATCGAATGGATCGCAGACCGTGACGGCACTACGGTCGATGGATACATGTCGGCGCACCAGAATGACCCGACTGCTCAGGAGCTGTGGAGTTATTTCCGTACGGTAATCGAGTGGACGGAATCACTCTTCCCCGTATATCGGCGAGAGATGAAAGGGCTTCCGTGGGGTCTCTGGTATAACCAGTATCATGAGCAGAAGTACGACCCCAAGGCACTTGAAGATCGAGTGAGTGAGTTGATGGCAGACGACGACGTAACTCGAAAGTCTGGCGTATACGAGTACTTGCTGACCGGCCATGAACGCGTCCTGAATATTCGCGCATTCACCGATCGAGATAGGCGTGCTGCCTACGAAAAGCAAAAGGGCATTTGCCCGTTGTGCCAGCAACACTTCGAGCTCTCCGAGATGCAAGCAGATCACAATATCCCATGGAGCAAGGGCGGCAAGACGATTCTTGAAAATTGTGTGATGCTCTGTGTCAAGGACAACATCAAAAAGAGCAACAAGTAAGCCTCGTGCTATGAGTGGCCTAACGATTGCGCTTAGGCCACTTCACGAGAATGCCTCCATGCTCTGCGATGTGCGCGTTTAGAGCGCTCTCTGTCACGTAGTCCTTGCTGCCGACTCGAATCGAGGGAAGCGCGTCCATCATTAGGCGAGCCTTATTGCGTCCTACATGGAACATCTGCCGTAGATCGTTCACATCGTAGAACTTCAGTCGATCTGACGGGGTTTCGCTGCTAGGCACGGTGGCCATGGTTCTTCCTCCTCTGCTTCTTGGCGCTTTTTTGCGGTTGGTTTTTTACTCGACGATTTTTCCGAGATTTGCGAGCGCTCTGATCGAGCTTCTTTCTCCGCGCACGCTGCTTCGTCTGCTCAGTGGCTTTCTTCCTCCGCAGTTCTTCACGCTGACGTTCCATTAATTCGTCTTTGAACTTCGAGTTCCGTTCTTTGAACTGCCAATATGACCAGATGACTTCACGGCAATAGGTTGTCGCTTTGGCTGCGACCGGTAGTAACTTCGGTTTCTTGAGCTCGCAGAGCTTGAGCAACTCAAAGTAGCCATGCACCTCCCACTCCTCAATGAGTTCCAGAAGTTCCATAACTTCTGGTCGTTCCTCATCTGTGAGCGCGATTTTCTTCCAATCGGCTCCATTGATCTCAATCACATCTTCCGGCAGATACTGAACTTTTTCAGGGTTATCGAGATGGACCAAGTAGCGAGCCATTCCGCGCGGACTTTCCACTCGCAGTATGGTTTTCGGCCCATTAAACTGCTCGAAGAAACGTGTCGCATTGCGACGTGTCGTCGTGTTCGTCCACATTGCGACAACGTGCCTATGTGGTTTCTTCAACTTCCCAGTCTTAGGATCCTCGATGTCCTTGTCATGGACTGGCGAAACCAGTATCTGCAAACCCGACATTTGCATGGTTGCTTTCCAGTCATCGGGACAGCTGTCGGGGTAGATCAAGCCCGCCCAATACCGACCCTTGTCGTTCAGGCTGGTTTGCGTATTATCGTCGGTCATATTCTCGCCTTTCTCGCATCTCACATCTCGTATGGGGGCAGTCGTAGTAGGCCCCCATACACCTTTCAGGCGGCGACTCTGCTGGGTCTGGGCTTTCGCTGACGCTTCGCCCATCGCCAGCCGAGTCACCGATGCAGCCGGTGCAGCTCCTCGTCACTGATGAATGGAACATGCAGATAGACCGTCTGATTAGTCTCGGTATCCCACAAATACCCATCGCCAGGTCGAGAAAAAGGTATCTGCCATGGGCGGGCTCCACGCTTCACTGCATCTTCACCCAACGCCATGGTGGCTTCGCCTTTAGAGTTCAATCGAAGTGCCACGGTAGTGAGCAACAAGCTCCGATATGGCAAGCTGGTGCTTACCCGCGGGTTCTGGGTAGCTACCACGACCGTGCAGTTTAGAGCGCGGGATCGTGAGAGAATCGATCGCACCAACTCGATGCACGAGTCTGATAGCTTTTTGTTCGGGCCCGATCGAACCATGTCCGCCGCTTCATCGATGACAAGCAGTCGGTGGCATGTCTGGGCGTCGGTGAGGGAGCGCGTCTTGCCGCGCCATTCGGCGGCTAGTGTGTCCACATTCGAGTTGAAATCAGTCAGCAGATCATATGCTTCTTCGAGGGTGTAGGCTTTACGGGCCAGCACGTTACAGTAGTTCTCTGCTTCCATGCCTGCTTTCAGATCGATGAACCAAATTTCTCCGCCGAATGCCACCTCCTGAGAGATGATGTTGGCGATGACGCTACCTTTGCCGCTGTTGGACTCTCCGATGACGGCAAGATGTGCAGATCGCGGGATTGTGACTGTCCTCTTCGGGTCGGCGATGTCAAGACCGAGAGAATATCGGTCTGACGGCAGTTTCCGATGGTTTCTGAAGATATTCATCGAAGCTCCTCTAATCGGGCGAATGTGACCCTGTATTTTGCTCTTGAGAACAGTCCCTGTGGGATTGTCTCCACGTTCACTGCTTGGAATGCGTGGCCGAGACGTGGGGCAACCGCATCTGCCCATGCATTCACGTCTTCGTCTGTAGTGAGTGCGGCGGGTAGCAAGAAAATCACGCGCTTGGGCTTCCTCGCGTACCTCACCTTCACTGCTTTCTCCTCGTCTGGCGACAGGCTGAGTGGTTTTGCGCACAGTGTGTCATGTTTGCGGGCTGCACGGCTGTTGTGACGTGCGATGAAGAACGCGCACACAGCGAGGAGGGCGAAGAGAACGATTGCAATGACGATGAAGTGGTCTTGTGCGAACAGTTGCGCTTTGGTGATGAAATCCATTGGTTCTCCTTGGACTGGTTCGAATATGACAAATGTGAAAACAGTGAAGATGGAGTGCCGAAGCTGAGGTTCGCTCCGGCACTTCGGGACAGCCATTGAGGAGAAATCAGAACGTCATGTCTGATTCATCTTGCAGAGCGGCTTTGATAGAGCGCATTTCCAGTGGAGTTGGGAAGAGACGGCCAACGGAGTCCTCTCCAAGAAGAACTTCGAGACACTCGTATGGCTTACCCGCCTTGCTCACACCCTGCACGATTTCTACGTGCAAAATCGGGTCCGTGGTGTTTGCCATGTTGCTCACCTCCTTTCGTTCGTGTTCGTCGGTGATTCCATCTAAAAACATGCAGTTCGGTTTGACGAATTTCGAGTGCAGAAATTACACCTGATGTGGCTTGAGACCTTGATATCATTGGGATAACAAAATTTGAAAAAAGATACGGCCGAGGTGAGTATGGAGATCGATAGCAAAATGTTGGTGGCTTCGCTAAGGAACTATGCGGAAGCAAAGCACATGCAGCTGCAAGATGTAGGTAAGCAGCTGGGATTCAGCAAAGATAGAACCAAGAGCATCTTTACAGGACGATCAAAGCTCACTGGTGATGATGTGCTTCGGATTCTCATGAACGTGGATATACCATTGCCGGAGCTGAAGAGGTACAGGCAACTTTGGCGTTTGCGCAGGGAGGTTCTGAATTTCGAAAGGCCGGACGACTTTGAACAGTTTGTTGACGGCCTGAATGTGAGTGCGACTCTCTTTCCGAGGAAAGTGCAAGGATCATTGGCAAGGAGCGACAACGAACGAGTGTCCACTGAATTGGCTAGAGACATGATGGCACGTGAAAACTGGTATGTGCTTCGAAATGGTTGGGTCTGTGCGCTCAAAGTTGAGGGTAAGTGGGTGACTTTTACACCATTCGCACCAGATTTCATGACAGCGGCAAGGGCAATGATCGGGCTTAAATGGATTCACCGAAAGACTGAAACGAGTATCCCGTTCGTCGATTGGGGCGCTGTTCGTGGAGGATGCCCCTCCAGCGAAGAGACTTCTCGGTTCGTGGGACGAGAGCTGCTGAAGTATATCCAGAGCAAACCTGATCGTTTCCCTCTAGATGACGAATTTCGGGGCATGGTTGCGGGGAAAGCCATGGGTGAATTCCAGCAGAATAGAATTCTCGAACTAGAAAAAAGCTTGAACACGGTAAAAGAGATTGCAGAAAGCTCCTTAAAGTATTCATTGTCTACGGAAAAGGATGAATACGGTATCAGTCCGGCGGAAATCTATTCCAGTGTTTTCGATTATCTGGAGTCAAATGTTACGAATCTATATGGAATCCGTCACCTACTTCTTGAAGACGGCATAACCATACCGCCGCAGCTTGAGGAAGAATGCGAGAGAGTGCTTGGGTTAAATGAACAACATTACAAATATTCGCTGTACATCGAGCCAATTCTTGCGGTAAATGATCTACCGGATAGGCTTGCAAGTCCTACTAAGGCAGAGCGAGTGCAGTATGAAAAGTTACGTGCAGATAGCGAGGAAAAGAGCAAGAAGAGCAAGAGTGGACGATAGTATGTCCAGAATTTGTCCAAATCCGCGTTCTAGCGTAGGGCAAGAAGAAAATAAAAAGCCTAGAAACCGCACGATTTCTAGGCTTTGATTAGTAGCGGGGCATGGATTTGAACCATGGACCTCTGGGTTATGAGCCCAGCGAGCTACCGAGCTGCTCCACCCCGCGTCGGCTTGTCTTCCTTGAGACAGCTCTTATTACTTTACGGATATGGTGAGTAATGTCAAATCGGCGTGTCGCATACCTCGTCCCCAGTGAAAAGGTATGCCGGATAACCCGTTATCCATTTTTCGTATATCGCCGGAGTTCGCTTCGGGAAACTTCCGAATACGCCATATCCGTGCCCGCACCATAATAGGAGACATGCCTATCAAGATCCCCAGTGGCCTTCCGGCCAGAGACATCCTCGACTCCGAGCGAATCTTCGCGCTCGAAAAGCCCGAAGCGGAGCGTCAGCGTGTGCGCCCCCTCAAGCTGGTGGTCCTGAATCTCATGCCGAAGAAAATCGAGACCGAAACGCAGTTGCTGCGCCTGATCTCCAAGAGCCCGCTGCAGGTGGAAGTCGATTTCATGAAGACCTCCACCCACGAGGCCACGCATGTGAGCGCCGACCACTTGGTCAAGTTCTATGAGACGCTCGACACGTTCAAGGACAATTATTATGACGGCTTCGTGGTGACGGGCGCACCCGTCGAGCATCTCGATTTCGAACAGGTCGATTACTGGGACGAGTTCAAGCAGATCCTCGATTGGGCCTCCACCCACGTCTTCTCCACCATGTATCTGTGCTGGGGCGCGATGGGTGCGCTCAACTACCGTTATGGTGTGCGCAAGGAGCTGCTGCCGAAGAAGATCTTCGGCGTGTTCCCGCAGTATCTGCAGGACGAGTACTGCTTCCTCACCAACGGCTTCGACGAGATTTGCCTGCAGCCGCATTCGCGTCTGGCCGGAGTGAACGAGGGCGACATCGCGCACAATCCCGAGCTGCAGGTGCTCACGTGGGGGCCGGAGTCGGGCCCGGGGCTCATCGCCACCCGCGACTTCTCCGAAGTGTTCGCGCTCGGCCATTGGGAATATGGCAAGTACACGCTTGCCGAGGAGTACGAGCGGGATATGAAGAAGGGCATGACCAACGTGCCGTTCCCCAAGAACTACTTCCCGCACGACGACCCGAAGCTCGAACCGCTGTTCGCCTGGCGCGCCCACGCCAACCTGCTGTGGCGCAATTGGCTGAATTGGGTATATCAGACCACGCCGTACGATCTGGCCGAAGTGCCGAGGCTCCGTGCGGAGAAAAGGCTTGGCACCGATCGGTCGATCCGTCATGAGCCAGGCTCGCCGCGCGTCGACGCGTTCACGCCGTTCTCGCATGATGGCTACGGCGTCATCCGCGGCTGATTCCATATTTATTCCTTTATTCCCGCGCATATTCCACGTGTCTTCCGTCGTTGTATGCCGCGTCCTTTCATGGGACGCGGCATATTTTGTCGTGACGTGTATCGTGCGATATGCTTGGTAAAACGTTTTAACGATGGAAAAGCGCACAATTTAAATGGAAGAATCGACGGAAATCGCGGCGGTGTCTAATTATCGCGACATTCATCGCAACCAATGCGAAACGCCGGTTCGAGCCCTACAGTAGTAAGGGATTGTCCGTGCATGTGGGCGTTGTCTATACGCGGGCTAATAATCCTATCCAGCCGTTCGAGGCTTGTATGCGAACGCGTTTACGGGCGCGCTAACATATTCCCGAAGGACGTTGCGGTTTTGGTAACCGGAACGTCACATTCGACTCGGCTGTTGGGCTAAACTGACAGCTGACACAAGAGCAGGAGGCGTGAATGATTAGTGCATTGGGAGAGGGCATGCTGGCCATCGCCGATGGTCCAGAGATGCCGAGCATCAATGACTTCCTTCCCGATCCGTTTGTTTTTCAAGGCACGCCGTTCGCCATCAACCGCATCATCCTCGTTCGTATCCTTGCGACCGTCATCATGCTGCTGGTTCTCGGAATTACGGCAAGCCGTGCAAAGCTCATCCCTAGCCGTTGGCAGGGCGCAGTCGAATGGCTGATCGAGTTTGTCCGCGACAACATCGTCTATCAGGTGATGGGCGAGCTGCGTGGCAAGCGTTACGTGCCGATGATCACCACCGTGTTCTGCACGTTGCTGGTCTTCAATCTGTGCGGCATCATCCCGGGCTTCAACATCGCGGCAAGCGCGTCCATCACGCTGCCTCTGGTGTTCGCCATGTGGTGCTTCTGCCAGTACTGGATTGCAGGCATCCGCGAAAAGGGCCTTGGCCACTTCCTGAGGGACGAGATCTTCCCGAAGGGCGTTCCGGCCCCGATCTATATTCTGCTGTCCCCGATTCAGCTGCTTGAGCTGCTGATTATCCGCCCGTTCTCGTTGACGATCCGACTGTTCGCCAACATGGTCTCGGGCCATCTGATCCTTGCGTTGTGCCTCTCGGCCACGCAGTTCTTCCTTGTTGATGTGGTGAACAAGCTGATGATGCCGTTCGGTATCATCACCTTCGCGGCTGGCATGTTCATGTTCCTGTTCGAGGCGCTGGTCGCCTGCCTGCAGGCTTACATCTTCGCCATCCTGACCACCGCATACATCAATATGAGCTATCCGGAGATCGACTGACCACCGGCTTTTTAAGTGTTGCTTCTTGTCAAGCAATAACCAGAAAGGAAACAATCATGGATATCGTTACCCTCGCTGAGGTTGCCGGCAACCTGAACGTCGTTGGCTACGGCCTCGCCGCAATCGGCCCTGGCATCGGTCTGGGCATCCTGATCGGTAAGACCATCGAAGGCACCGCTCGTCAGCCTGAGCTCGGCAGCCGTCTGCAGACCCTCATGTTCCTGGGCCTGGCATTCGTCGAGGTGCTGGCACTGCTCGGCTTCGTGCTCGCCTTCATCAAGTAAGACTTGATCCCCAAGGTAAACACCGAAGACGCAAACGAACGTGAAAGGAGGAAGACACTATGGTGACCGCAGCTAGTGAGATGGAACTGTTCCTTCCGAAAAGCTACGACATTTTCTGGTCGTTGGTCATTCTGATCATCGTCGCCGTGTTCTTCTACAAGTTCTTCCTGCCGAAGTTCCAGGCCGTGTTCGATGAGCGCGCAGCCAAGATCGAAGGCGGCATCGCCAAGGCCGAACAGGCCCAGAAGGATGCCGACGAAGCCAAGGCGAAGTACGATGCCCAGCTGAGCAACGCACGCGTCGAGGCTTCCAAGATCCGCGACGATGCTCGTGCGGAGGCATCCCACATCATCGCCGACGCGCGCACCCGTGCGGAGGCCGATGCGGCGCAGATCACCGCCACAGCCCAGCGTTCCATCGAATCGCAGCAGCAGCAGGCTCTGGTGAGCCTGAAGGGTGAGGTCGGCGTGCTGGCAACGGCACTGGCCGGCAAGATCCTGGGAAGCAAGCTGGAAAGCGACGACGTGCAGTCGACGATGATCGATCAGATGATCGCCGATCTGGACAGCGACAAGAAGTGATCGAAACCTTCAAGAAAGGGAGGTGACCAATGCGAGGAGAAGCATCGCGTATCGCAGACCGCGTTTCGCGTGACTCGCTGGCCCCCAGGCTGCGCGACAGCGGCGAGGACGCATGGCGCATCGGGAACGAACTGTTCACGATCACCAACGCGCTCGACCACAACGTCCAGCTTGAACGTGCCCTCACCGACCCGTCGCGCCCAGTCGAAGACAAGGTTGCGGTAGTCAAGACCCTCATTGGAGATGAGGCCCATCCGTTGACGATGGAAATCATGTCCGATCTGGTGGCCCGCCGTTGGAGCCGCGTGTCCGACATCGCCAACGCCACCGAGGATTTCGGTGTGGATGGCATGATGTACTACGCGGACCACACGAATACTACTCTGCAGGTCTCCATCGAGCTTGCCCAGCTGCATTCCGCACTGCTCAACCTTCCGGTCGTACGCAGCAAGCTGTATGACACCACCGTCCCTGCCGAAGCCCGCGTCAAGCTGCTCTACAGCCTGATCGGCAATGCGGACTTCAACAAGGTGACCAAGCGTCTGGCCGAGCATGCGACCTGCAATCTGCGCAACCGCCGTTATCTGCAGACCATCCAGTGGCTGATCAACAAATTCTCCCGTCACATGGGCGAATCGATGGTCACCGTCACCACGGCGAAGCCACTGAGCAAGAAGCAGGTTGACAAGCTCATCGCCATCTATTCGGCGAAGACCGGCCATCCGGTGCACATCAACTCGGTGGTCGATCCGACCGTCATAGGTGGCATGCGCATCCAGGTGGGTGACGAGGTCACCGACAACACGGTGGTCGCACAGCTGCAACATCTTCAGCGCACGGTGAAGGCGACCGCCTGACGGCGAGCCGCACGGTGAACAAGCCTGAAACAAGACTTGACTGAATTTATAAACAACAATAAGGAGTGATCATGGCAGAACTTACCATTGATCCCACCACGATACGCAAGGCGCTCGATGAGTTTGTCGAGTCGTACAAGCCGTCGGACACGCCGACCCAGGAAGTCGGCTACGTCGCGACCGCTGGTGACGGCATTGCGCACGTGACGGGACTGCCTGGTTGCATGGCCAATGAGCTGCTGACCTTCGAAGACGGCACGCTTGGCCTGGCGTTCAACCTTGACGCCCGCGAGATCGGCGTGGTTATCCTCGGCGATTTCACCGGCATCGAGGAAGGCCAGGAAGTGCGTCGTACCGGCGAAGTGCTCTCCGTGCCCGTCGGCGACGGCTACCTTGGCCGCGTCGTGGACCCGCTAGGCAACCCGATTGATGGTCTTGGCGAGATCAAGACCGAAGGCCGTCGTATTCTCGAGGCCCAGGCACCTGACGTTATGCATCGTCATCCGGTTGACGAGCCTCTGTCCACCGGCCTGAAGGCCATCGACGCGATGACGCCGATCGGCCGTGGCCAGCGTCAGCTCATCATCGGCGACCGTCAGACCGGTAAGACCGCTATCGCAATCGATACGATCATCAACCAGAAGCGCAACTGGGAATCCGGAGACCCGAAGAAGCAGGTCCGCTGCATCTACGTGGCCGTCGGCCAGAAGGGCTCCACCATCGCATCGGTGAAGCAGTCCCTGGAAGAGGCCGGCGCCATGGAGTACACGACCATCGTGGCCTCCCCGGCTTCCGATTCCGCAGGCTTCAAGTACATCGCACCGTACACCGGTTCCGCCATCGGACAGCACTGGATGTACAACGGCAAGCACGTGCTCATCGTCTTCGACGATCTGTCGAAGCAGGCCGAGGCTTACCGCTCGATTTCCCTGCTGCTGCGTCGTCCGCCGGGGCGTGAAGCTTACCCGGGCGATGTGTTCTACCTGCACTCCCGTCTGCTCGAACGTTGCGCCAAGGTTTCCGATGACCTCGGCGGCGGCTCGATGACCGGCCTGCCGATCGTCGAGACCAAGGCGAACGATGTGTCCGCCTACATTCCGACCAACGTGATCTCCATCACCGATGGCCAGATCTTCCTGCAGTCCGACCTGTTCAACGCGAACCAGCGTCCTGCTGTGGACGTCGGCATCTCCGTGTCCCGAGTCGGTGGCGCAGCCCAGACCAAGGCACTGAAGAAGGTTTCCGGTACGCTGAAGATCTCGCTGGCGCAGTACCGTTCGCTGGAATCCTTCGCCATGTTCGCTTCCGATTTGGATGCGGCTTCGAAGGCTCAGCTGAACCGTGGCGCGCACCTGACCGAGCTGCTCAAGCAGCCGCAGTTCTCCCCGTACTCGATGGAACAGGAAGTCGTGTCCGTGTGGGCCGGCACCCATGGCAAGATGGATGACCTGCCGATCGCCGACGTGCTGCCGTTCGAGAAGGCCATGCTGGATTATTTGGACCACAACACCGATATCCTCAAGACCATTCGCGAGACCGAGGACTTCACCGCCGATACCGAGGCTGCCCTCGATAAGGCTGTGGAAGCGTTCCGTGAGACTTACGTGACCAGCGCGGGCAAGCCGCTGGTCGAGAAGAAGCCGAGCGCGAAGAACGCCACCCCGGTCGAACAGGAAAAGATCGTCGCAGGAGAGAAGTGATCCATGGGCTCGCAACTCGCATTGAAATCTAGGATCGCCTCCACCGCGTCGCTGGAGAAAATCTTCAACGCGCAGGAGATGATCGCGTCTTCGCACATCGCCAAGGCACGTGACGTGGCCTTGAACGCGAAGCCGTATACCGATGCGATTTTCGACGCCGTGCAAGCGCTGGTGGCCCACACCCATATCGATCATCCGATCGTGAAGAAGGACGAGGACAACCCCCGAGTGGCTGTCCTCGCCCTCACCTCGGATCGTGGTATGGCGGGTCCGTACACCTCCTCGATCATCCGCGAAACGGAATCGCTGTTGGCCCGACTCGATGAGAAGGGCAAGCAGCCGGAACTGTATGTGTATGGTCGTCGTGGTGTGACGTATTACAAGTACCGCAACCGTGATGTTGCCGGCACTTGGGAAGGCGATACCGACCAGCCCGGCGTGGAAGTCGCAGAGTCTATCTCGAAGGCACTGCTGGACGCCTATATGAAGCCGGCGGACCAAGGTGGAGTCTCCGAACTCTACATTGTGTTCACCGAATTCGTGAACATGGTGGTACAGAAGGTGCGCGTGCTGCGCATGCTGCCCGTTGAGCTCGTGCTTCCGGACCAGCCGGACTCCGGTCCCGTGCCGGAATCCGATGCCGATGCCGCGACTCCGCTGTATGCGTTCGAGCCGAGCGTCGACGAAGTGCTTGACGCCATTCTGCCGAAGTACATCCAGTCCCGTATCCATGAATGCCTGCTCACCGCAGCGGCATCCGAGACTGCAAGCCGACAGAACGCCATGCACACGGCTACAGACAACGCCCGCAGCCTGATCGACGACCTGACGCGCAAGCTCAACGCTTCGCGACAGGCTTCGATTACCCAGGAACTTACCGAAATCATCGGCAGCGCTGATGCGCTGAACAAGAAGGAAGAGTAGGAACGCATATGGCTGACAATCAGACCACAGCGGCTCCCGAGACGGCTGCGGAACCGACCGCCGGACGCGTCACGCGTATCCAGGGATCGGTTATCGACGTCGAATTCCCGGTGGGCCACCTGCCCGACATTTACAATGCACTTACCGTTGAGCTGAACAGCACCGGCGTTCACGAAGAGGGCGAGACCACCAAGAGGATCACCCTCGAGGTGGAGCAGCACCTTGGCGATTCCACCGTGCGCACCGTCGCCCTGAAGCCGACCGACGGCCTGGTCCGTGGCGCGACCGTGCTCGACACCGGCGGCCCGATCTCCGTGCCGGTCGGCGACGTGACCAAGGGCCACGTGTTCGACGTGTCCGGCAACATCCTCAACAAGAAGCCCGGCGAGACCGTCACGGTCACCGAGCGTTGGCCCATCCACCGCAACCCGCCGGCATTCGACCAGCTGGAATCCAAGACCCAGATGTTCGAAACCGGCATCAAGGTCATCGATCTGCTGACCCCGTACGTGCAGGGCGGCAAGATCGGTCTGTTCGGCGGCGCAGGCGTCGGCAAGACCGTGCTGATCCAGGAAATGATCCAGCGCGTGGCCCAGAACCACGGCGGTGTGTCCGTGTTCGCAGGCGTCGGTGAGCGTACCCGTGAGGGTAACGATCTGATCGGCGAGATGGACGAGGCCGGCGTGCTTGAGAAGACCGCACTGGTCTTCGGCCAGATGGATGAGCAGCCGGGTACCCGTCTGCGCGTCCCGCTGACCGCACTGACCATGGCAGAGTACTTCCGTGACGTGCAGAACCAGGACGTGCTGCTGTTCATCGACAACATCTTCCGCTTCACCCAGGCGGGTTCCGAGGTGTCCACTCTGCTCGGCCGTATGCCGTCCGCCGTGGGCTACCAGCCAAACCTGGCCGATGAGATGGGCGCCCTGCAGGAGCGCATCACGTCGACCCGTGGCCACTCCATCACCTCGCTGCAGGCCATCTACGTGCCGGCCGATGATTACACCGACCCGGCTCCTGCGACGACCTTCGCCCACCTGGACGCAACCACCGAGCTGTCCCGTGACATCGCCTCCAAGGGCATCTACCCGGCAGTCGACCCGCTGAGCTCCACCTCGCGAATCCTTGATCCGCGTTATGTGGGCCAGGCTCACTACGAGTGCGCCAACCGCGTCAAGGCGATTCTGCAGCGTAACAAGGAGCTGCAGGACATCATCGCCCTGATTGGCATCGACGAGCTCGGCGAAGAGGATAAGACCACTGTGAACCGCGCCCGTAAGATCGAGCAGTTCCTTGGCCAGAACTTCTACGTCGCCGAAAAGTTCACCGGCCGTCCGGGCTCCTATGTTCCGGCCGATGAGACCATCGAAGCCTTCACCCGCATCTGCGACGGCGTGTATGACGACGTCCCGGAGCAGGCGTTCTCCGGCATCGGCGGTATCGACGACCTCGAAAAGAAGTGGCACGACATGCAGAAGGAATACGGTGCGTGATGGCCGGATCGACATTGCAGGTGAACATCGTCGCCGCTGACCACCCGGTGTGGCACGGCACGGCGAAGTCCGTTACCATTCCCGCCTCCGAAGGCGGAATGGGCATCCTGCCCGACCACGAGCCTGTGCTGACTGTGATCAAGGAAGGAACCATCGTCGTGGTGGATCCTGAAGGCGAACGTCTTTCCTTCGAGGTGACCGACGGCTTCATCTCCTTCGATTCGAACAAGCTCACCGTCGCGGTCGAGCGTGGAACCAACGTCAAGCGGGCCGAATAATCCGGTTCCGTCGAACGTCAGGCGGTTCGTCGATAGCAATGCATTTTGTATTGCGATTCGACGGGCCGCCTTTGTTCTTGCCTTCGCTTCCACCGTCGTCGCACGCTCGTCATCGCACGCATGGTAGGGTAGTGCCTCGTGCGAATTATTGTTGCTGACTGCTCCGCTGAATATTCCGGACGATTGAACGCCTCCCTGCCGCTCGCCAAGCGCGTGCTGCTCATCAAGGCGGACAACAGCCTACTCATCTTCTCCGAACTTGGCTCATACAAGCCGCTCAACTGGATGTCAGCGCCCTGCAGCATCAAGGACATCACCCCGGACCGCGCCGACGACGACGTGGACACCGAAGTGCCTCAGAAAGTGATCCGAGCCTCGGCGGACAAATCTAACGACGTGCTCGAAGTGACCCTGCAACACATCTATTCGGACGAAACCTACGATCTGGGCGAGGACCCCGGACTGATCAAGGACGGCGTCGAAGACCACCTGCAGAAATACCTGGCCGAGCAGATCGAACGCATCGGTGAAGGCGCGAAGCTCGTGCGACGCGAATACCCGACCGCCATCGGACCGGTCGACATCATGGCCATCGACGGCAATGGCGAGCACGTAGCCATCGAAATCAAACGCAACGGCGGTATCGACGGCGTCGAACAGCTCACGCGGTATTGCGACCTGCTCAACCGTGACCCGCTGCTCGCTCCCGTGCACGGCATTTTCGCCGCGCAGACCATCACCCCGCAGGCACGGGTGCTTGCGCAGGACCGTGGCTTCAAATGCCTGATTCTCGATTATGAGGAGATGAAGGGCACCGAAGACGACTCTCTACGACTCTTCTAATGAAAAAGCCTCCCGGGTGGGAGGCTTTTCACTAGAAGGCTAGAGGAGCCGGCTGGATCAGTAGGCGGCGAGGATGTCGACCACGAAGACCAGCGTGGAGTTCGCCGGAATCTTGTCCTGCTTCTGATCCTTGTAGCCGAGGCTCGGCGGAACGACCAGCAGCACCTGCGAGCCGACCGTATGTCCAGCCAGACCCTGCTTCCAACCAGCAATCACGCTGTCCAGCGAGAAGGTCGAGGCTTCGCCGCGATCCCAGGAGGAATCGAACTGCGTGCCGTCAAGCAGCCAGCCGGTGTAGTTGGCCACCACGGTCTGCGTGTCCTTGACCACCGCGCCCTTGCCCTTGATGAGGTCCTGGGAGACCAGGGAATCGGAGCCCTTGTACCCGTTCATGTCGATCGACGGCTTGCCATTCTTGGCGAGCGTCACCTTCGGCAGGTCGGCGGGCACGTTCGCCACCTTGTCTCCGGTGGCCTTCTTCAGATTCTTCGACTTGGAAACCAGCGTGAGCACCATGAGATACGAGGGACCGGTGGAAGAGGAACTGGTGGAATTCGAGTCGTTGACGCCGAACGCCACGGTGGAGTTGAGCTTGAGGCTCTTGAAGATCTTGTAGTAGTCCTCCCTCATCTGACTGGTGTCGGATGTGACCACCGTGGAGCAGTCGGGGGTGTTCTTCTCCCACGTGCTGGCCAATTGGGAGCCGTCCTTGACGCTGATGGCGATGCCCTGCGAGCAGACGCGGTCGCCGTCCTCGATCTGGGCGCCATCGCCCTTCTGTAGCACCACGTAGCTGTTGTTCTCGACCGTCATAGGCGTTTTGAAGGAGATGGTCGGCTTCTTGCCGAGTTCGCCTTTGGCGGTCACTCCGGCAATCTGATGCATCTCGATTTTCTCTGAGGATGAGGAGGATTTCGAGTCCGATTTAGTGTTTTTCGCGTCGGAATTGCCGCCGCACGCTGAAACGCCGAGGCACAAGACCATCGCGCAGGCTGCCGTGACGGCCTTGGAAAGAAGTGATTTACGCATAGGGTCAACCATAGCGGCAAACCTTGATTTTTATGCAGTTTTCAGGCTTTTATAGGTAGACACTGTAGAATGGCGGGTGCTATGACTTTATCACAGGAAGAACAAGAGAAGCCGCGGATCAAGACGGGCCCGACCCGGCACGCGAAGATCATGCGTGGCATCGTCACGCCCATCTTCGGTCTGCTGGCCATCACGTGCATCGTGCTTGGCGCGCTGAACGCGACCGTGTGGAAGCCGGATAGCAGAATCGCGGCCACGATGTCGGTGAACGGCACGCAATACGTCGTCACCGACCCGAACGTGCTGCAGTTGGTGGATGATTATGTCGTTGCCTCCGTGAAATCGCGGAACGCGAAAACCGAAGTCTGCATCGCATTGGGGTCCGCGCGTGACGTAGCCGGCTGGATCGCCGGTTCTAAGTACACGCGTATCACCGGTTTGTCCGACTGGACCACGCTGTCCGCGCGACATTCCGCGGCGCAGGGAGACCCCGATGCTTCCGCGAATCAAACGGCATTCAAGGATTCCGACATGTGGCGTTCCGTGAAGTGTGGCACAGGTTCGGTGAATATGCGGATCCAGGAATCGTCTTCGAATGACGCCGATAATTCCGTGGCGCTGATCGATTTCGGCGACGGCAAGGCCGGCACGGTTTCGCTTGATTGGAATCGCCGCTCCGTTCCTAACTTTGCCATGCCGTTCTATCTTGTCGGCGGTCTGCTGGCGATTCTCGCTGTGCTTTCCGCTTCCGTGTTCGCGATGCCTCCTCATAAGCGCCGTCATCGCCGTGCCTTCGCTTCGGTCGAGGGCGCCGGCACCATGGAGGGCGACGAGACGGAGGTCGCCGAATGGGTGCGCAATGCCGAAGCAAGCGCTTCGTTCGGCGGTGGCGCCGCTCCGAAGCGTCGTCGTCGCCACGCGAGTCACGCGGCAGGCGCTTCGAGGGAGCCGGAGGAGGCTGCACAGCCGAGGATCGTCGATCCGGCCAGCCGCAATCTGGTCGCAGACCAGCAGAATGCCGCCGCTTCCGCCGCTGCGGTTCCTCCGGAGGAGGACGTGGAGGCGACTTCCGTGATTTCGCAGGATGAGCTGCTGGCGTATTTCGCCCGACTCGCCCGTGAGGAATCGTCCGAGGCACAGCAGGCCGCGCAGCCCGTGGAGCCTGCGAAAACCGAATCCGCAGTGGAACCCGCGGAAGAGGAATCCACCGCACCGCAGTCCGATCAGTCGGATGGAGCGCAGGCCGACCCGCAAGCGGAGAATTCGCAGGCGGAAGAGCCGATAGATGATTCGTCCGAATCGACGGAAACAAGTGAACCGGCGGAAGCCGAAACTGCTTCCGATTCGACGGAATCAGCGAAGCCGGATGAAACCGACGATTCGGCGGAAGCGGACGAATCAGAAGCGTCCGAATCGTCAGACACTGCGTCCGACACCGAAACGTCCGAAACGGAGTCCGGTAGCCATCCGGAAGCGTCAGAGGATTCGCACGCCAAAGAGCCGTCCGTCGGCAGCGTGTGGACACCGCAGGAATCGGAAGGCATCGACATCATGCAGGCGATCAAGGGATTGCAGGGAATCAAGGGATTGCATGTATTCGGGGATCCGCAGAAACAGGATGGCGACGACGAGGACGAGGAGGAGCAGCGATGAGAAAACGCAGTAGCGCGATTATCGCGGCCGTGCTCGCCGCGGGACTGAGCATCGGACTGTGCGGCTGCGAGGGGCAGCTGCCGACGCCGGTTCAGACGTCGTCGACGAACCAGACATCGCCCGTCCTGACGGCCAAGCAGGAGAAGAAGATCCGCACGGGCATTCTTTCGACGCTCAACCAGTGCAACCAGAATCTCGACGTCGCCACTTTGGGATCGATTCTCGAAGGGCCGGAGCTGGATATCCGCACCAGCGAGCTGAACGTGGCGAGAGCCACGGGCAACCTTGACCGCAAGACCACCATCCCCACCGATCTGGCACAGACCGTGATCTCCACGGACAGCGGCTGGCCGCGCACGGTGTTCTCGATCACCACGACCACCGAGGACCAGCAGTCCAAGCGTCTGCTGGTGCTGAAGCAGGATTCCGCACGGCAGAACTACAAACTGTGGGGCGTGGCACGTCTGTTCTCCGGTGTGAAGATGCCGAGTTTCGAGGTCTCCCAGACCGGCAGCGCGCAGGGCACGCCGACGGACACGGGTCTGGTCATGACGCCGAAGGCCGCGGTCGCCGCATACGCGGACCTGCTGCAGAACGGGGCCAACAGCAAGTTCGCCGGCAAATTCGCGGACGACGATTTGCGTACGAAGCTGGCCGAGCTGACCGATCAGGTGCAGAAGGCCATGGAGCTCAATGAAGGCACCCAGCAGCAGGTATTCACGCCTGTCGATGGAGCCATCGCCATCATGCGTTCCGCGGATGGCGGCGACTTGGTGGTCGCCCAGATCAACTCCGAATGGACGCGTACCGCCGGAGCCGGACGCGAATCGCAGCCGGCCTCCGACGCGGAGAAGGCGCTGTTCGGCGACGGCAAAGCCACCAGCACTATGAAGACAAGCTATGTGAACGTGATCGCGCTGTATGTGCCGCCGGCGAAATCCGGGCAGAAGATCACTGCGGTCGGCTCCGAACGCCAGCCCGTGAAGGTCGAGGCGTTGTAAGCCGTCGGACATCGGTCCTGAAGTCACGTTGACGGCGGATTTCCGCCCGTCGCGTATCTTTGGCATCCTCGACGCACCCGCGGGAATGAAAACCGTGAAATCGTTGTTGGCACCTATAGTTGGTGCCAGCAACGATTTTGTGTTTTGGGAGGCATGTATGGCAGAGAAGCAGGCGTTCAATCCGGGTGTTTCATTGGCGGGAGCCGTTGATCTGGAGGCACTCAAGCACCAGGTCAAGGCCGAACCGGGACAGGCCGGGGGAGCGCCGGCGGCCGGCGGATACGTCATCGACACCACGGAGAACACGTTCCAGGCCATGGTGCAGACCTCCGCCACGTTCCCGATTCTGCTGTTCCTGTGGGTGCCGACCGACGACCGTCTGTTCCCCATGGCACGCACGCTGGGTGACGCGGTGAACAAGCTCAATGGCCAGATCCAGCTGTCCCGCATCGACATCGCATCCAATCCGTCCATCGCGCAGGCGTTCCAGATCCAGGGGGCTCCGGCGCTGTTCGCGTTGATTGGCGGCCGTCCGATGCCGATTCTGCAGGGACTGCCTTCCGACGAGGAGCTGCAGCAGATCACGGACGTGGTTGTGCCGAAGCTGATCACGGCCGCGCAGCAGGCCGGAGTGACCGGCGCCGCGCCGTATTCGGGCGATCCCGATTCCGACGCGGCCAATTTCGCATCCGCGTCCAGCGTCCAGGACCAGGTGCCGCCGGAGCATCAGGAGGCGTACATGCTGGCGCAGCAGGGCGATTACGCCGGTGCCGCCGCCGCTTACGAGAAGGTTTTGGAAGCCGATCCGAACGATGCGCGCGCGGCCCGCGAACGTGCGAAGGCATTGCTGCTGGCTCGTTCCGGCGATGCGGATGTGCGCGTGGTGCGCGCCGCAGCTGCCGACAAGCCGGATGATGTGGACGCGCAGCTTGCTGTCGCCGACGTCGACATGATTGGAGGACAGATCCAGGACGCGTTCGACCGTCTGCTCGATTTCGTGGCGGCCGGCCACAAGGCCGACATCGAGCCGGTGCGCAAGCGTCTGCTGGAATACTTCACGATTCCCGACCCGACCGATGAGCGTCTGAAGCGCGCGCGTCGTCGTCTCGCCACCCTCATGTACTGATTTTCCTTGCGATTGCAAGGGGCACGCCACTTTTTTCACCGTATCGTGTCGCAAACGGGCGGCGAGCGTGTAAAGTAGTGTGGCGCACGGGTTTGTAGCTCAGCGGATAGAGCGTCTGTCTCCGGAACAGAAGGTCGTGGGTTCGATCCCCATCAAGCCCACCGGGCAAGGCTCCAGTCGAATGGCTGGAGTCTTTTTCATTGCTGCCTCCATTGTTGACGTGATTACCGGCGCCGCCATATCGCCCTGTGAACGATTTCCCTGCTTCCACCCATTGCGAACGTATGCTTTACATACACGCTTTGGGCGCGCGATCAGACGTGCGCCCGCATACCTTACGACAAAGGAGAACAGTATGAGCAACAAGTTGGAAGCAGTGGCCACCTCCGAAGCCCCGGCGGCGCTCGGCGCCTACAGCCAGGCCGTGAAGGCCAACGGATTCGTGTTCGTCTCCGGCCAGCTGGGCATCGACCCGGCCACCGGTGAGCTGGCCGGCGCCACCGCGGGCGAGCAGGCCGCCCAGGCTCTGAAGAACATCAAGCACATTCTCGACACCGCCGGTTCCGGCCTTGAGAATGTGGTTCGCGCCACCATCTACATGAAGAACGTCGAGGACTTCCATGAGGTCGACGACGTGTACGCGCAGACCTTCATCGGTTCCGTCAAGCCGGCCCGCGTGGCCTTCGGCGGCAACGACATTCCGAAGGGCGCCCTTGTGGAGATTGACGCCATCGCCGCTCTCTGAGTATTCCGTAGACGTCGCGCACATCGCAATCGTCTCAATCGATGGCCCGCATGCTCCATCCGGCATGCGGGCCATCGCCGTCGAACGGGACAGGCGCGCATTGCCGTGAGCCTGCCGTATAGTATTGCGATTGTGCGGCCAACCAAAGTGCGTGCCGCGCCCAACCAAAGTCAACAGGAGCCGGAATCAAGCATGGCCGAATCGCACGCGCAACCGCAATCGCCGCAAGCAAAGCCGCAGAAGCAGGCGGGTGGACCGCAGCAACCGCAGCCGCAGTCCAACGCCGAACAAGGCGGATTGGAACGCAAGATGGAGACGCGCCACCTGACGATGATCTCGCTTGGCGGCGTCATCGGCACGGGCCTGTTCTTAAGCTCCGGCTACACCATCCATCAGGCCGGACCCCTTGGCGCAATCATCGCCTACGCCATCGGCTCCGCGCTCGTCTACTTCATCATGCTGAGCCTCGGCGAACTGTCCGTAGCCATGCCGTACGCCGGCAGCTTCCACCTGTACGCCAAGAATTCATCGGCCCCGGCACTGCGTTCACCATCGCCGTGCTGTACTGGCTCAATTGGGCGGTGGCGCTCGCCTCCGAATTCACCGCCGCGGGCCTGCTGATGCAACGCTGGTTCCCGCATTCGCCCGCCTGGATCTGGTCGGCCGCGTTCATCGCGGTCGTGTTCCTGCTCAACATCCTGTCGGTGCGGTTGTACGGCGAATCGGAATTCTGGTTCGCATCCATCAAGGTGTTCGCCATCGTAGCGTTCATCGTCATCGGCCTGCTGGCCATGTTCGGCGCGATTCCAATCGCCGGCTACGACCATGCGCCGTTGTTCGAGAACTTCTATAACGACGGCTGGCTGCCGAACGGCGTGCTGCCGATCTTCTCCACCCTGCTCACAGTGGTGTTCGCCTTCTCCGGCACGGAAGTGGTCGGCGTTGCGGCCGGCGAGACGAAGGATCCGTCCAAGGCGATTCCGAAGGCCGTGCACACCACCGTGCTGCGTCTGACGATCTTCTTCATCGGGTCGATCGGCGTCATGGCCGCGCTGATTCCGTGGCACAAGTCCGGCGTGGACACGAGCCCGTTCGTGCTGGTGTTCCAGTCGATCGGCATGCCGTTCGCCGGTGACGTCATGAATTTTGTGGTGCTGACGGCCGTCCTGTCCGCCGCGAATTCCGGCCTGTACGTGTGCTCGCGCATGGTGTGGTCGCTGGCGCAGGAAGGCATGATCCCGCGTGTGCTCGCCAAAACCAACTTCCATGGCGTGCCCGTGTTCGCCGTGCTGTTCAGCATGGCCGGCTCCCTGCTGGCGTTGCTGTCTTCCGTGGTGGCCGCCTCGACTGTGTATCTGGCATTGGTGGCGATTTCCGGCTTGGCCACGCTGGTGGTGTGGATGTCGGTTTCCGTCTGCCATATACGGTTCCGTTGGCAATGGCTTGCGCAGGGGCATACGGTCGACGAGCTCAAATACCGCGCGCCCGGCTATCCTTTCGTGCCTATTGCTGCGATCGTGATGTGCATTGGAGCGCTGGTTCTGGTGATCTGCGATCCGTCGCAGCGATCGACGCTGCTGTACATGATTCCGTTTGTCGCGCTGTGTTACGCGGGCTATTACGCGTCCGTGGCCTGGCGTGCGAAACGGCATGGCGGACAGGACGTCCAGCAGCCCGTTCGGAAGGATGGGCGGAAGGGCTGAATCTGTCTGCGCGCCCGGTAGACTTGGAGGAATGAGTCCAGAAGCGCTTAGTGAACTGATTTTCAACATTGCCAACACCCTTGTTTCCGAAGGCAAGGCCGGCACCCTGACCTCCGACCTGATTCCACCGCAGGCAAAATTCGCCGTCATGCGTCCGAAGGATCGCGCGCATGGCGATTGGGCCTCCAACGCGGCCATGCAGCTGGCCAAGAAGGCCGGCATGAAGCCGCGTGACTTCGCGGAGCTGTTCGCCGCGGAACTCACCAAGGCCGACGGCATCAAATCTGTCGAAGTGGCGGGCCCCGGCTTCATCAACATCACGCTCGATTCCGCCTCCGCGGCGGCCGTGGTGGACGCCGTGCTCGAAGCCGGCGACGCATACGGCAAGAACGACCATCTGTCCGGCAAGACCCTGAACCTCGAGTTCGTCTCCGCCAATCCGACCGGCCCGATCCACATCGGCGGCACCCGCTGGGCCGCGGTCGGCGACTCCATGGCCCGCGTGCTCGAAGCCAACGGCGCCAAGGTGGTGCGCGAATACTACTTCAACGACCACGGCGAGCAGATCAACCGCTTCGCCAAGTCTCTCGTGGCCGCCGCGCACAGCGAAACCACGCCGATCGACGGCTACAAGGGCGCGTACATCGACGAGATCGCCAAGCGTGTGATCGACGAGGCCACGGCGGACGGCGTCGACATCCTGAACCTGCCGCGCGTGGACGGCGGCGTCGACAAGGACGGCGAGCCGCTGGGCGAAGGCGATTCCGAGCAGCGCGAGGAGTTCCGCAAGCGCGCCGTGCCGATGATGTTCGACGAGATCCAGAAGTCCATGAAGAACTTCCGCGTCAACTTCGACGTGTGGTTCCATGAGAACAGCCTGTATTCCGACGGCGAGGTCGACAAGGCCATCGCCGACCTGCGCGAGCGCGGCGACATCTTCGAAAAGGACGGCGCCACCTGGTTCGCGTCCACCAAGCACGGCGACGACAAGGATCGCGTGATCATCAAGTCCGACGGCAACTACGCGTACTTCGCCGCCGACATCGCCTACTACCGCAACAAGCGCCACCGCGACGTGAACCCGGCCGACGTGGCCATCTACATGCTCGGCGCCGACCACCACGGCTACATCGGCCGCATGATGGCCATGTGCGAGGCGTTCGGCGACAAGCCGGGCGAGAACATGCAGATCCTGATCGGCCAGCTCGTCAACGTGATGAAGGACGGCAAGGCCGTGCGCATGTCCAAGCGCGCCGGCAACGTTGTCACCATCGACGATTTGACCGACGCCATCGGAGTGGACGCCTCCCGTTACTCGCTGGCGCGCACCGATTACAACTCCCCGGTGGACATCGACCTGAACCTGCTGTCCTCGCATTCCAACGAGAACCCGGTGTACTACGTGCAGTACGCGCACGCCCGTTCCTGCAACGTGGACCGTAACGCGGCCGCCGCGGGCATCACCTACGAAGGCGCCGACGTGAGCCTGCTCGACACCACCGCCGACGGCGAAGTGCTCGCCGCGCTCGCCCAGTGGCCCGCCCTGCTCAAGGAAGCCGGCGACCTGCGCGCCCCGCACCGCGTGGCCCACTACCTGGAGGACCTCGCCGCCACGTATCACAAGTGGTACAACGTGGAACGCGTCGTGCCGATGGAGCTCACCGACCCGGAGGCGCGCGGAGAGGAAGCCGAAGCCATCCGCATCGCCAAAGCCCCGGAACCGGCACGTGCCGCCGCACGACTGAAGCTCAACGACGCCGTGAGGACGGTCATCGCCGAAGGTCTCGATCTGCTCGGCGTCGCCGCCCCGGACAAGATGTGACCGGAAGGAGAGAGCGCAAACCATGCCTGTCACTGCGATTTGGCCGGCCGGCTCGGCTGTGAACGACGAAGGCGAAATCACCTTCCATGGCCGCACCGCGGCAAGCCTGCTCGACGAATTCGGCTCCCCGCTCTACGTCATCGACACCGATGACGTGCGCGCCCGCGCCACGAAATTCGTCCACTCCGCCGCCACCGCGTTCAACAACACCGTCACCCATGTCAGCTTCGCCGGCAAGGCGCTGCTGAGCAAGGAGATCTGCCGAATCGTCACCGAATCCGGCATGCTCATCGACACCTGCTCCATGGGCGAGATGCGCATCGCGCTCGCCGCGGGCGTTCCCGGCCGCCGACTCGTGCTGCACGGCAACAACAAGTCCGATGCGGAAATCGAGCTGGCCATCGAACAGGGCTTCAACAAGATCGTCGTCGACGAGCCGGGCGAGCCGGAGCGCATCGCGGCAATCGCCAAGCGTCTCGGCAAGCGCGCACGCGTCATGCTGCGCGTCACGTCCGGCATCCACGCCGGCGGTCACGAATTCGTGTCTACCGCGCACGAGGACCAGAAATTCGGCGTGGCCCTGCTGCCGGCCGGAGCCGACGCGGGCAAGCTTTCCGTACTCGACGACCTGACCGACGTGACGCCGGCAGGATCGAACGCGCGGCTGGGGGAGAACGCTGACGGTGCTTCCCACGCGGAACGCAAGCTCCAGTACGACGTCAAATACCCGTACGATCTGAGTCACGAGAAGGTCTCCGAAGGCGACCGCAAGCTCGCCGACGCCATGACCATGGTGGCCGACGGCCCGGCGCTCGCCGTGCTCAAGGACATCTACCGCCGTCAGGATGTGCTCGAACTGGTCGGCGTGCATTCGCACATCGGCTCCAACATCCATGACGCCGACGCCTTCATCCAGGCGGCCAAGCGCATGATGCTGCTGCGCAAGACCTTCTACGCCACCGACGCGTACACCCTGCCGGAGGTTGATCTGGGCGGCGGCTATTCCGTGGCCTACACCGACGGTGAGGATTCCATGGACATCGACGTGGAGCTCGGCAGGCTCGCCGACGCGGTCAACACCGTGAACCGTGCGCTCGGCATGCCGGCCCCCGTCATCTCCTTCGAGCCGGGCCGCTGGACGGTGGCCCCGACGGGCGTCACGCTGTACCGCGTGGGCACCGTCAAGCCGGTGCAGCTGACCGGTGAAGCCAAAGACAAGGGCGGCAATCCGGTGACGGAACGCGTGTACGTGTCCGTGGACGGCGGCATGTCCGACAACATCCGCCCGGCGCTGTACGGCTCCGACTACACCGCGAGAATCGCGAATCGCAAGGGATCCGACGAGACCAAGCTGTGCCGCGTGGTCGGCATGCACTGCGAATCGGGCGACATCGTCGTTAACGAAGTGCGTCTGCCGGCCGACATCAGGCGCGGGGACATTCTCGCCGTGCCCGTCACCGGCGCGTACGGCCGCACGATGGCCAGCAACTACAACCAGGCGCTGATTCCGGCGGTGGTGGGTGTCGGCGAGGCCGGAGCGCACGTCATGATCCGCCGTCAGACGATCGACGACCTGCTCGGCTGGGATGTGAGCGAGTAGCGTTCGTCTCACGTTGCGGACGCGATATGGATGCAATATGGACGGTTTTCGGGTTTGACCCCGGAAGCCGTCCATTTTCGTACGATTCCGCCGCCCCACGTCACGTTGAGACCGTACAATGAGCATGGTTATACCAATACTTCGCATTCAAGGGAGGATGCCTTGGCACAGGAAGATGTTGCGCCGATTCGCGTTGGATTGCTGGGCGCGGGTACCGTCGGTTCCCAGACCGCACGCCTGCTGGTCGAGCAGAAGGACGAGCTTGCCGCACGTATCGGACGACCGATCGAGCTGACCGGCGTCGCCTGCCTTGACCCGGCGGAAACCGATCCGTTCCCGTGGATCGACAAGGCCATCGTGACCACCGACACCATGAGCGTGGCCACCAATTCCGATATCGTCATCGAGCTGATCGGCGGCACCGGCGTGGCACGCAAGTTCGTGCTTGCCGCCATCGAATCCGGTGCCTCCGTGGTCACCGCCAACAAGGCGCTGCTGGCCAAGTATGGTCCGGAGATCTACGCGGCCGCCGAAGCCAAGGGCGTCGACATCTACTTCGAAGCCTCCGTGGGAGGCGCCATCCCGTTCCTCAAGCCGCTGCGCGAATCCCTCGTCGGAGACAAGGTGACGAGCATGCTCGGCATCGTCAACGGCACCACCAACTACATTCTCGACGAGATGACCACCAAAGGCCTCGACTTCGACGACGTGCTCAAGGACGCTCAGGCCAAGGGCTACGCCGAAGCCGATCCGACCGGCGACATCGAGGGCTACGACGCGGCCAACAAGGCCGCCATCATGGCCACCCTCGGCTTCCATACCTCCGTCACCATCGACGACGTCTCCGTCGAAGGCATCACCAAGATCACCGCCGACGACATCGCCGCCGCCACCGCGGAAAACAAGGTGATCAAGCTGCTCGCCGTCGTGGAGAACACCGATGCCGGCGTGTCCGCGCGCGTCTACCCGGCACTGATCTCCAATACCCATCCGCTGGCCTCCGTGCACGGTTCCTTCAACGCCGTGTTCGTCAAGGCCGAAGCCGCGGACGACCTCATGTTCTACGGTCGCGGCGCAGGCGGCGCTCCGACCGCCTCCGCGGTCGTCGGAGACGTCGTGACCGAAGCCCGCCATATCGCGCAGGGCTGCACCGGCCCGTCCATCCCGCTGTACAAGGATCTGAAGAAGGCTCCGATCGAGGCTTCCAAGGCCGAGTTCGCTGTCCGCTTCGTGATTCACGACAATCCGGGCGTGCTCGCCGCGATCGCAGCCAAGTTCGCCGACCATGGCGTGTCCATCAACGGCGTGAACCAGGATTTGAAGCCGACGCTGAAGGATCCGGGCTACGATGGCGAACTGCAGCAGCTGCGTCTGGTCACCCACATGACCGACGAGCTTACCCTGCGCGAAACCGTCAAGGACGTGTGCGAGCTGGATTGCGTGTGCGGAGAGCCGTCGATCCTGCGCGTGCTGAACTGATATCGGATGCGATTCGGGCCCATGATGAGATTGGCATGCAAGCCATGCCAAGCCGCCATCATGGGCCCGAATGCGATACATGGGTGCGGTTCCCCCTGAAATTTGACTCTGGCACTGCCACGGTATACGGTGCTTGATTTGTAATGAAGATGTGACGAAGGACGACGAGAGATGACTCCAGTTACCCGCAAGGTGCGTGTGAAGGTTCCGGCCACCAGCGCCAATCTTGGCTCCGGCTTCGATACGGTCGGTTTGGCCTTGGACTACCATGACGAGCTTGAATTCACGCTGAGCGCCGACCCGGTGAACACCGCGGCGCAGGTGATGATCGAAGGCGAGGGCGAGGACACCCTGCCGCGTGACGAGACGCACCTGGTGGTCTCCACGTTCCGCCGCGCATGCCAGACCTTCGGCCTGGGGCGTGTCGGATTCATTCTGCAGGCGCACAACAACATCCCGCAGGCGCGAGGCATGGGCTCCTCCGCCGAGGCCATCGTCGCCGGCATCGCCGCCGCGGCCGCCTTCGCGCAGGACGACGACCTCAACCGCGACGCCGTGTTCGAGCTGGCCGCCGCCATCGAAGGCCATCCGGACAACGTGGCTCCGGCCGTGTACGGCGGACTGACCATGTCCTGGGACATGGAGACCGCGGAAGGCGTCGGGTCCGTGCCGATTCCGGGCGGCGAGCCGATGCACAACGGCTTCCACACCATCAACTACCGCGTGGCGGACGATCTGACCGCGGCCGTGTTCGTGCCGGACTACGAACTGTCCACCGAAAAGGCCCGTCAGGCGCTGCCGACCGAGATTCCGTTCAAAGACGCCGTGCACAACGTCTCCCGCGTGAGCCTGCTGCCGGCCGCCATGAACCCCGCGATGCTGGCCTCCGGCTCGCGCCAGAACGCCAATGCGCTGCTGTTCGCCGCCACGCAGGATCGTCTGCACCAGCCGTTCCGTGCGCCGCTGATGGAACCGTCCTGGGCGCTGATCGAGAAAATGCGTTCCCATGGCTTCGCCTCCACGGTGTCCGGCGCCGGCCCGTGCGTGCTGGTGCTGCATCATGGCGACGCGCATGAGGAGCTTGAGCAGATCGCCGCCGAGGAGCTGGCGTCCGGCCATTGGCGTGTACTGCACCTCGCGGTCGACACCAAGGGCGTGCAGGTGGAGCGCGCATGAGCATTCCGCTGATCCTCGCCTCCCAGTCCCGTCCGCGCCGTGACGTGCTGTTCTCGGCCGGCATCTGCCCGACCATCCGCGTCTCGCACGTCGACGAGCCGGCAGCGCTGGAACGCGAGGCCGCGTCGCTCGGCACCACAGTCGACAATCTGACCGTCGAACAGCGTGTGATGATCCTCGCCACCGCCAAAGCCGAAGCCGTGCATCAGGCGTATCGCAACATCGCGGACGCCGCATCGCACGCGAGCGGCGAACGGATCGTCGGATTCCCGCTGAAGGCGACTGGCCAGGCGTCCGGCTCCGGCGAGCGCGTCACCCTGCGCGCCGACGAGGTCCAATCCGCCGACAGTGTGAAGACCCGCGACTTCTCCGGCGTCACCGTTCCCACCGTCACCGAGCCGATTGCCGATTTTCTGGACGGACGGCCAAGTCTGACCCGTTCGAAGGTCGGACCGCTGATTCTGGGTTGCGATTCCATGTTCCTCATGGACGGCGAATGCTATGGCAAGCCGCACAGCGAGGAGGTCGCGCGCGAACGTTTGCGCGCCATGCGCGGCTCCACCGGCGAGCTGTGGACCGGACACTGCCTCATCGACTTTGCTTCGGGACGCATGGTACGCGGCGCCAGCAAGGCCACGCTGCATTTCTGTGATTATTCCGATCGCGACATCGAACGCTACATCGCCACAGGCGAGCCGTTGGAAGTGGCGGGATCATTCACTCTGGAAGGCTTTGGCGGCGCGTTCATCGATTCGATCGAAGGCGATCCGCATGGCATCATCGGACTGAGCCTTCCGCTGGCACGCCGGCTGGCGGCGCAACTGGGCGTCGAATGGACGGATTTGTGGAACGTCAAGCGTTCCGATTTGGCTCCCACCGTTGAATACGATTCGAAGACGGGCGCTGAGAAGCCGCTGCCGCCCAAGGAAAATGTGCACCAGCCTGGCGATGGCTGGGTGGTCTGCGATTGCGGGCGCAAGCATTGGGGCACGAACGGCGCGTCCGGCGTGCTGCTGGCACGTCGTGACGAAACGACCGGCGAAGCGACGCATGTCGTCATGCAGCATCGCGCCGCGTGGAGCGCGGAGGGCGGCACGTGGGGCATCCCTGGCGGCGCCACCGCGGACGGCGAAAGCCCCATCGAAGGCGCGTTGCGCGAATCGTATGAGGAAGCCAACATCACGCCGGAGGACATCGACGTGGTCGGCTCGTACTGCGAGGATCATGGGCCGTGGGCGTACACCACGGTGTTCGCGTTCGAGAAACCGGGGCATCGCGTCGAGCCGAAGGCCAATGACGACGAAAGCATGGAGATCGAATGGGTGCTGATCGACGAGGTGCCCAATCGCAAGCTGCTGACCGCCATGCGCACCGACTGGCCCAACTTCGCCAAGCGGCTGCGCGATCTGGCCGATGTGCGCAATAACGGACGGAACGAGCGGTAGCCTGTGCCCGTGCAGGTCTTCAAAACCTAGGAACAAGAAGACCGTTAGCGCTAACTGAAGTTGCGTGTACAATAGGCGAACGTACCAACAGTTGTGTGCGAAAGGCGACGGGGCATGGCAGGCAAACGCAATGCGGGCAATAAGCGTCCTTCGATGTTCGAAGTGGCGAAACTGGCGGGTGTGAGCCACCAGACGGTTTCCCGCGTCATCAACCATTCGCCGGACGTCTCCGACGCCACCCGCGAAAAAGTGCGGAAGGCCGTCGACGAACTCGGATATCGCCCCAGCAACTCCGCCCGTGCGCTCGCTTCGCACCGTTCCCGTACCATCGGGCTCATCGCCGGCGGCCAGCATTTCTACGGTCCGGTTTCCACCATTTCCTCGATTGAGGCGATGGCCCGACAGCACGGCCTGTTCATGGCGGTGAGCATGGTGCATGAGGCGCTGTGCTCGCAGGAGGAATTCGACGACCTGTGCCGCACCTTCGATGAGATGAACGTCGACGCGTTCATCTTCCTCACGCCGACCGACGTCATGTTCTCCGCCGCGTGCCGCACGCAGATCACGTCGCCGCGCGTGATTGTCACATCCACGCATGGGAGCATCGGTGTGCAGGACGGCCTGCGCTTGATGAAGCCCGCCGATCGTCGCCGCGTGTCCGTCGTCGGTATGGACCAGTGGTCCGCGATGTCCGACGTGATGCGGCTCGTCGTGGGATACGGCCACCGTTCGGTGCTGTATTTCGCGGGACCCAAGGAGTGGCGTGACGCGGCGACGCGTCTGCTGGCATGGAACAAGCTGTGCGCGGCGAACTCGGTCAGCTCGGTGACGGTGCAGTGCGATACCTGGGAATCCTCCGAAGCGTACGGCAAGATGAACCATATCCTCGACAACATCGGCCGCATCGGCGGCAGTCTGCCGACCTGCGTGATCTGCGCCAACGACAGCCAGGCCGTGGGCGTGGCCCGCGCGCTGCACGAGCATGGCGTGCGGATCCCGCAGGACGTGAGCCTGGTGGGCTTCGACGACATGCCCGCCATGGACAACATGTTCCCGCCGCTGACCACGGTGCGTCCCGATTTCGAGCAGCTGGGCGTCGCCGCCATGCGCGAGGCGCTGTACCTGCTGGGGGAGGGGGAGGAGAACTCCTTCGGCTCGTCGCAGCACGGCGTCGGACTGGTGTCGGCGCAGGTGATCAGCCGCAGTTCCTTGGGGCCTGTGCGCCGCCGTTGATGCGCGCTTTCCGTATCCGTCTGGCTGATTCGAATTCTTGCGGCCGCGTTGCCCGGCGGGGTCGGCTCGATTCCGGGACGCAGTGCCGGAAACCGTCCCAATCCGCCGGCACAGGCTTCCAAATGTGTCACGATTCCGATTTTCGGGCTTTATTTTGAATCGTGACTCATTCCCCATTACAGAAATACCCCCTAATTGCTATTCCTTGGATGGAAATTGCGATTAGGGGGTATTTGTCGATCGCCAAATGTGTCACGATTCAATTTTTTGCCCGAAAATCGAGATCGTGACACATGCAGCGGCATACACGGGGGGTAAAAACCGCGGTCAGCGCTTGCCCGCGTACAGCTGCTGGTCGATCACGTCGGCGAACACGCGGTTCACGGCCGGGCGCACCACCTTCAGCGACGGCGTCAGGCACTTGTTCTCCTGCGTGAACTGCGCGTCGAGCACCACGAACTTGCGCACGGATTCGGCGCGCGACACCGTCGCGTTCGCCTTGTCCACGTACTTCTGGATTTCGTCGTGCACCGCAGCGGTGGTGGCCACGCGGTCGAGCGGAGTGTCCGCGGACAGTCCCACGGAGGGCAGCCATGCCTCTAGGCCCTCCGGATCGAGCGTGATCAGCGCGCCGATGAACGGACGATTGTCGCCCACCACCACGGCATGCTCCACAATCGGGCACTTCGCGATCTCCTGCTCCATCGGAATGGGGGAGACGTTCTTGCCGCCGGCTGTGATGATGATGTCCTTCTTACGTCCCGTGATTGTGATGCGGCCCTCGTCATCGATCGACGCCAGATCGCCGGTCCTGAGCCAATCATCCTCGGTGAACGCCTCCGCCGTCTTCTCCGGAAGATTGTGGTAGCCCATGAAAACGTTCGGTCCCTTGACCTGCAGCTCGCCATCGTCGGAAATGCGCACGGACGATCCCGGCGCAGGCTGACCGACGGTGCCGATCACATTGTCCGTGACGCGGGTCGCGGCGAACGGCGCCGCGGTTTCCGTCATGCCGTAACCCTGGATCATCGGCAGGCCGATGCCGTTGAAGAAATGCGCCAGCGACACGTCCAGCGGAGCGCCGCCGCACGCCACGTAACGGATGCGCGGGCCCAGCGCGCCGCGCACGGTGCGGTACACGGACGCCTCGTACGACAGATGCTCGGCCGTCTGCTTCATGGTCGGCTTCTCGCCGGCCTGCTGCATGCGCGACCAGTCGCGAGCGGACTCGGCGGCCTTGAGGAACAGGCGGCCCTTCCAGCCCATACCGGCCTTGCGGGAAGCCGCGTTGTACACCTTCTCGAACACGCGCGGCACGCCCAGCAGATACGTCGGCTCGAACGAACGCACGTCCGGCAGCAGCGTCTTGGTGTCCGGTAGATAGCCGACCACGCCGTCATCGGAGGCGATCGACGCGTACTGGATGAAGCGCGCGAAGCAGTGGGCGAGCGGCAGGAACAGCAGCAGACGCGGATGGTCCTCGAGAATCATCTCGTGCAGCGCAAGGCTGCCGGCGCGAGTGATCGACACGAAATTGCGATGCGACAGCTCTGCACCCTTCGGCGCTCCCGTGGAGCCGGAGGTGTACACGATGGTGGCCAGGTCGTCGGCATGAACCGACTTGATGCGCTCGTCCAGCTCCTCGTCGGACACGGTGACGCCCAACCCCTCCAAGGCCCCCATGGCATTGGAGTCGAGCATCAGAATGTGCTTCAGCGACGGGCAGTGGTCGATCACGGAATCGAGGCGGTCGAAGCGCTCGCGATCGTCCGCGATGGCCAGCTTCACGTCGGAATCGTTGAGAATGCGTTCGGCCTGCGCCGCGGAATCGGTGTCGTAGATCGGCACATTGACCGCGCCGATCGCGGCCAGCGCGAAGTCGAGCACGCCCCATTCGTAACGGGTGGTGGAGAAGAGGGTCACGGCGTCACCTTTGGCGATGCCGAACGCGATGAGGCCTTTGGCGGCGGAGATCACGTTTTTGTGGAATTCGCCGGTTGTCACCTTGGCCCACTGTCCGGGGGTGGTTTTGCGCTCCGCGATCACGGTGTCCTCGCCGGTGCGCGCGATGCGCTCGGTGAGCAGTGAATAGATCGATTCGTCGTCGCGTACCTCGACGGATGCGCCCGGGGTCGTGTACTCGGTGAGCATGAAGTGTTCTCTTTTCTTGCGATTGCTGCGATTGGTGACGGTTGCGCGCCGCTTCGCTCCGCGTTGCCGTCACGTGCCTCGTACATCCTAAGTTACGGTGGCGTAAGTCCGCATTGTAAGAAACGACAAGAAATATTCCGAGGTGTTTGTGTGAAATGACAAATCGGATGGAACCGTCAAATCTGCTGGAATCTGGTGCACGGCTGTAACAGTTCAAAAAAAGGTTTGACGTAGATATCGGACGCGTTGCCGATCACGTGGGCAACGGGGTGTGGTCGGCTCTGGAAACGGCGGAAAATCGGGCAAAACAAGTCGAAATGATGTTGCGGGCGCCGGCGTTTCCCGTGTACACTCAGTCTTGACGCAACTCTTACCCCTTGCGTCAGGGCTGTTTGCTCAACGGCGAACATTCAGCCACCTACTTTTCGCCGTTACCTTCGGTCCATGCCGTGATTCCATCATTCTCCGCGATTCGCCGCAACGCCATTGTCTTTCGTCTGCGCGCCCGATACGCTTGAAACGATTGCTTCGGAACGATTGCGCTGATGCGTTTCGGACGCGGTTGATTCGATCACGCTGAAAGGGATGGAATGTTCGATAAAAGGCTGTCTTCCTTGGCTGACGGCGTCGGCCGGCTGGTCGCGGCGAAGGTTGTCTGCCAATGGCTGGGTCTGGTGGCCAACATCGCCTTCGTCGTGGCAATGGTGCGCATGCTGCAGCCATTGTTCGCGTCCGTCCGGCCGGCCACCGTGGCGTGCCTTGCGGTCGCTGTGGCAGCCGCGATTGTGCGATTCGCCGCAACCCGCGCCGCCGCACGCTTCGGCACCGAAGCCGCCGAACGCGTCAAACTCGCCCTGCGTGAGAAACTGTTCAACAAAATGCTCGCGCTCGGCCCGTCCTACGCGCAGCGAGTGCGCACCGCCGACGTGGTGCAGTCCTCGGGCGAAGGCATCGAACAGATACAAAGCTTCTTCGAACTGTTCCTGCCGCAACTGTTCTACGCCGTGCTCGCGCCCGTCACGCTGTTCGTGGTGCTCGCGCCGGTCGACCTGCCCACCGCGGCGACGCTGCTCGTCTGCGCGCCGCTGATCGTGCTCATCGTCGGCATGGTGGCCATGCGCGCCTCCCGGGTATTCAAGAAATACTGGGGCAAATACACGGACATGGGATCCGCGTTCCTTGATGATCTGCAGGGCTTGGAAACGTTGAAGACCTTCGACGCGGACGCCCGTGCCGCGCGCGTCATGGACGAGAAGGCGGAGCAGTTCCGTGTGACGACCATGAACGTGCTGCAGATCCAGCTGCGCTCGCTTACGGCGATGGATGCGGTCGCGTATGGCGGAGCCGCGGCCGGCATCGGCGTCGCGATATGGCGTTTTGCGACCGGCGCGATGCGGCCTTCCGGTATGCTGTTCGGCTTGATTCCACTGAATCTGGTGCCGATCGCTGCTGTGGTGCTGACGATTCTGCTGTCCGCCGATTTCTTCATTCCACTGCGGCAGCTCGGTTCGTATTTCCATGTCGCGATGAACGGCATGACGTCCACAAAGCGCATTTTCGCGCTGCTGGATGCGCCCGAACCGGAACATGGCAGTGAAGAACTGCCGGAATACGGGGCTTCCGGGCAGGGCGTCGGTGTGGAGTTCGACGGAGTCTCGTATCAGTATGCGGACGCGGAAGCGGATAGCGCTCCGCAGGCCCGACGCATATCCTCCCAACCGCCTTCCGAACGACAGGGCGCGAACGTCGCCTCCGGCACGGATTCCGGCCGATCCGACCATTCGGATGAAGTGCGCTACGCGCTACGCGACGTGTCCTTCCAAGCGCGGCCCGGCCAGGTCACTGCCATCGTCGGTCCCTCCGGCTCCGGCAAATCCACGGCCATCCGACTGCTCGCCGGCACCCTGACCGGATACGAAGGCGGTCTGAACCTATGCGGGCAATCCTTCGCCGACGCTCAGCCGGCCTGCTTCCATATCCGCAGCCTCACGTCCGCATCCCTCACCCGCGAAATCTCCATCGTCTCCGCGCATAGCCATCTGTTCGCCGGCACCCTGCGCGACAACCTGCTCATGGCATGCCCCGATACGACCGACGACCAATTGTGGCAGGCGCTGGAAGCGGCGCATATCGACGATTTCGTACGCGCGCAATCGCAGGGACTCGACATGCGGATCATGCATGACGGAAGCAACCTGTCCGGAGGGCAACAGCAGCGCATCGCGATCGCCCGCGTGCTGCTACGCCAATCGGCCGTCTATATTTTCGACGAGGCCACCAGCAGTGTCGACGTGGAAAGCGAAACCTTGATTCTACGGACGATTCGCGCGCTCGCCGATGATGGGAAAACCGTGCTGATGGTCACGCACCGCATGGCGAACGCGGCCGACGCGGACCATGTGGTCGTGTTCGATAGGGGTTCCATCGTGGAGCAGGGCGCGCACGATGGGCTCATAGCCGCGGATGGCACGTACGCCAAGCTGTTCCGTGCGCAGGAGAACGTGGAACGGGTGGGCCGCCGCGGGGTGTCCAGCGTGTCTCGGCTGGATTGCGCGCACCATGATGGCCGTGATGATGATCGTGATGGAGGCCGTTGCGAAAACCGGCATGAGACCCGTGGATCCCAGGTCTTGCATGCCTCAGAATCCGCTGATTCCGCTGAATCCGCCGATTCCTCCGGTTCTGCCAATTCCGCCGATTCCGCCATGCCGGTATCCAAAGTCATCGCCCGGCTGCTGCACGAGGTCGGCCCTCTGCGCAAGTACATGGCGATCGCCTGCGCGTGCGGTGTCGCCGGCCATCTCGCCGCCACCTTCCTGCCGGTCTTCGGCGTGGCCGCCCTGTTCGCGGCCGCCGGCCACAAAGTCTGGAATCTCAACGTTCCTGTGGCAATCGCGGCCATGATCGTCTGCGCGCTCATCCGCGGCGGCATGCGCTACACCGAGCAGTACATGAACCACAATGTGGCCTTCCGTTTGCTCGCGCTGTTCCGGTCGAAGACGTTCGCTGCGCTGCGCCGTCTCGCGCCGGCCAAACTGTCCGGCAAGGGCAAGGGCGACCTGATCGCGCTGGTCACTACCGACGTCGAACTGCTGGAGATTTTCTTTGCGCACACCATCTCGCCGGTCGTCATCGCCATCGTGACCACGGCCATCTACGCGATTGCGCTGCTCACGCTGAACCCAGCCATCGCCATCGAATTGCTGATCGCGCATCTGGTCATCGGCATCGTGCTGCCGAAACTCTTCGCCACTGCCGTGGGCGGGCTCGGCTCCGGCATCCGCAAGGAGTCCGCGAGCCTCGATGACGAGATGCTCGACAACATGCGAGGTCTGGACGAGGTCATCCGCTTCGGCCAGGGCTCCGCGCGACTCGCCGACATCGTCGCACGCACCCGCTCGCTATGGGCGCGACGAGCCCGGCTCAGCGCCAAAAACGGTGATTTCGCAGGTTTCGGCGCGGTCCTGGTCATTTTGTTCACCGCGATAGCCGCGCTGCTCGCCATCATCACTTCCGGCGCGGTAGCGCCTCTCGTAGCCGACGACATGATGGCCTCCGCGCAATGGTCCATGTCCGACTCCGCGCCGGGTCTCGTCGCGGCGTTCGCGCTGCTGGCCAGCTCGTTCGGCCCGACGCTTGCCTTGAGCGCGCTGCCGGCCAACCTTACGCAGACCTTCGCTTCCGCGCGCCGTTTGTTCGCTTTGATGGACGAGGCGCCCGCGGTGAAGGAAAACGGCGATTTCCTGCCGAAATACCATGGCATGTCCATGCATGATGTCGTGTTCGGATATGGGAATTCCAGCGATGGCTCCGCCTCCGAACCGATTCTCGACGGTGTCTCGCTCGACGTTCCGCAGCGCGGTATCCTCGGTATCCAGGGGCCGTCCGGACGCGGCAAATCGACGTTGCTGAAGCTGCTCATGCGCTACTGGGACCCGGATTCCGGCCTGGTCACGCTGTCCGAAGTGCCGCTGCCGCAGGTCGACGCGCATCATCGCCGCCGTCTGCAGACGATGATGGGGCAGGAGACGTATCTGTTCGACGGCACGATTCGTGAGAATCTGCTGATGGCATGCGATGTGGACGATTCGTCCGCTCCACCAGCCAGCGACGATGTGCTGCGTGCTGCCCTCGCCAAGGCTTCCGCGCTTGATCTGGTCGATTCGCTTCCCAAGGGGCTTGACACCCCCGTCGGCGAACTCGGCGGCCGGCTTTCGGAAGGCGAGAGGCAGCGTATCGGTCTGGCTCGCATCTTCCTGCGCAACGCGTCCCTGGTGCTGTTCGACGAGCCGACGAGCCGTCTCGACGCCTACAATGAATCCGTGATTCTGCAATCGATCGACGCCTTGGCGCAGCGGGGGAGCGCGGTGCTGCTCGTATCGCACCGCGATTCCACCATGCGCGTCGCGGACCACGTCATACGTATGTGACCGACGGACGTGCGTCACGTACGCCTTTCCGTGCGACACGCGCGTCCGCAATGTGGTCGTATGAAAAACGAACGTCATTCGTGTTTTCTATATCGCGTGCGATGGGGTGGAAAAGCGTGCGAATCGAAAGCGTCGGTCGCGGACGGGGCAAGAAAAGCGGGCGAAATCGGAGGAATGTCGACGGAATCGAAATAGCAGGAAAATGAAACAATACTGAAAATAGGCGTGCAATTTTAATAAAACCAACTTATTTACGTCTCGTAATATTCAGTTCGCGTGAAATCGAAATGGAAAATCGTTAGTATCTGTGTCAAAGGCAAATCCTTCGACGAAAGGCTGGCGATGTCCAACAACAGGAACGAACTGAACAAGAATCTGGCGCAGATGCTCAAGGGCGGCGTGATCATGGACGTCACCACCCCGGAACAGGCGAAGATCGCGCAGGACGCGGGCGCATGCGCGGTGATGGCGCTCGAGCGCATCCCGGCCGACATCCGCGCAGCCGGCGGCGTCTCCCGCATGAGCGACCCGGCCATGATCAAGGGCATCCAGGAAGCCGTGTCCATCCCGGTCATGGCCAAGGTGCGCATCGGCCACATCGCGGAAGCCCGCATCCTGCAGGCCA
Organism: Bifidobacterium ruminantium DSM 6489; assembly: GCF_000770925.1. Classification (GTDB taxonomy): domain Bacteria; phylum Actinomycetota; class Actinomycetes; order Actinomycetales; family Bifidobacteriaceae; genus Bifidobacterium; species Bifidobacterium ruminantium. The sequence goes on from NZ_JDTK01000005.1 coordinate 114,184, forward strand.
TCGAAATCGACTACATCGACGAATCCGAAGTGTTGAGCCCCGCCGACGACGTGTACCACATCGACAAGAACCAGTTCGATGTGCCGTTCGTGTGCGGCGCGAAGAACTTGGGCGAGGCTCTGCGCCGCATCGCCGAAGGCGCGTCCATGATCCGCACCAAGGGAGAGCCGGGCACCGGCGACGTCATCCAGGCCGTACGCCACATGCGCACCATGAACAAGCAGATCCGCGAGCTTGTCTCCCTGCGCGACGACGAGGTGTACGAGGCCGCCAAGCAGCTGGCCGTGCCGTACGACCTTGCCAAGTACGTGCACGACAACGGTCGTCTGCCCGTCGTGAACTTCGCCGCCGGCGGTGTGGCCACCCCGGCCGATGCAGCCCTCATGATGGAACTCGGTGCCGAAGGTGTGTTCGTCGGCTCCGGCATCTTCAAGTCCGGCGACCCGGCCAAGCGCGCCGCCGCCATCGTGCAGGCCACCGCCAACTGGCAGGACGCCGACCTGCTCGCGCGCCTGTCCGAAAACCTCGGCGAGGCCATGGTCGGCATCAACGAGGACGAGATCCAGACCATCATGGCGGCTCGCGGCGAGTGATTGGGCGCGGTGGGTGATTGGGCGCGGCTCCCTTGGGGGTCGCGGGCAGTTGCTCGCCGTGCATAGGGCGTGAAATGCGACGGTGGCCTCCATCGGCTGCCGCCGCGCCGAAACCCCAATCGTAGACAAACGCCGAAATCAATCGACGAAACCTCAAAACACGGTCAGAATACAGGAACAGCAATGGTTGTAGCAGTCGAATACATCTCCAAAGAAGAATCCGAAGACGCGGAATCCGCCAAGCATGGCGTGACCGGCATTCTCGCGGTGCAGGGCGCGTTCGCCGAACATGCGGCCATGCTCGATCGTCTCGGCGCACCGTGGAAGATGCTGCGCGCCGACGAGGATTTCGACGATTCGATTGACCGGGTCATCCTGCCGGGCGGCGAAAGCACCACGCAAGGCAAGCTGCTGCGCTCGACCGGCCTGTTCGAGCCGATCGCGGCGCATATCGCCGCCGGCAAGCCGGTGTTCGGCACCTGCGCCGGCATGATTCTGCTGGCTCGCAAATTGGATAACGATTCGAACGTCTATTTCGGCGCGCTTGACGCCGTCGTGCGTCGCAATGCGTATGGACGCCAGCTGGGCTCGTTCGCCACCACCGCCGATTTCGGCTCGGCTTCCGGCGATTCCGCCGTTGTGGTCGCGCCGGGCGAGCGCGTGCCGCAGGGCGGTGCGGCTGGTTCTGCTTCGGCTGGTTCTGTTCCGTCCGAATCCATTGTGCTGAAGGACTTCCCGCTCGTCTTCATTCGCGGACCGTTCGTGGCCGAGGTCGGTCCCGCCGCCACCGTCGAGACGTCGGTGGACGGCAACGTGGTCGGTCTGCGCCAGGGCAAGATCCTTGCCACTGCGTTCCATCCTGAGCTCACCGACGATACCCGCATTCACGAGTTGTTCCTGAGTCTCTGACACATCGCCTGATTACGTAATCGGCGTCTCTGGTCGCTTGTCCGGTTTGTCTGGCTGCATGGCTGGCCTGTGTCGGGGTTTGCCACTGCGTTCCATCCCGAGCTCACCGACGATACCCGCATTCGCGGGTTGTTCCTGAGTCTCTGGCTTGTCGTCTGGTTGGCTGGTTCGGTTGCGTGGTCGTCCCTTCCGGTCAGATGATCGTGCCGACTGCTACCAGTACTCGATTTTTTTCGAGTAGGAGGGTGTGGTTTCGTCGATTTCATTCGGAATCCGTCTCTTTTTTCGATGGCGTCTTGTATTTAGCCTCCGGTTCTCAACTTTTCGAATTCGGGGGTGGGATGGTTTCTGGGAAGGTCTCGGAAGATTCCGGAGGCAGTGACCAGTCTCTGTAGAGGATGATTTTCGGGAGGATGATTTCTTCTAAATAAGGTCGCTTCCCGCAAAGGTCTCCAGAATGCGATCTCCCAGAAGGTGCCCCCTGAAAATCGCCAGCTTTTCAAAGAGTCGCAATCGCAAGCCTCCTCTCCGGAAATCCACCAATCCGGACACGCAATCGTTTTGACTTAATCGCAATTCTATCTAATATAAGCAATATCAATAGGTACACGGTTGTACCAAAAGTGTTCGGAAAGGCGAAGAAGTGCAGACCAAGAATGGCGGAACCACCAAGATCTCCGGAGCCTCCAAAACCACAGGAGTCTCCGAATCCACACCCCTCTATGAAACCAACATCCCCGGCGGAACGTCTCCCGATCGCACCGATCGCACCGATCGCATCCCCTTCGCATGGCCGAAACTGCTGACGGAAAACGGCCGCGGTATCGCATTCGGCGGCGACTACAATCCCGACCAATGGCCTGAGGAGATCTGGGGCGACGACATCCGCCTGATGGAAAAAGCCGGCGTCAACACGGTCGCCCTCGCCATCTTCAGCTGGGACCGCATCCAACCCACCGAGGATCGTTGGAATTTCGGCTGGCTCGACCGCATCATAGAAAAACTCGGCAAAGCCGGCATCGCAACCGATCTGGCCTCCGCAACGGCCACCGCGCCGCTGTGGCTGTACGAAAAGCACCCCGAAGTGCTGCCGCGCGACAAGTACGGCCATCAGGTCAACGCCGGATCGCGCCAGTCCTGGAGTCCGACCAGCCCGGTATTCAAGGAATACGCGCTGACCCTGTGCCGCAAACTCGCCGAACGCTACGGTAGCAACCCGTACGTGACCGCCTGGCATATGGGCAACGAATACGGCTGGAACAACCGCGAGGACTACTCCGACAATGCGCTCGAGGCCTTCCGCGCATGGTGCCGCCGCAAGTACGGCACCATCGATGCGCTCAACCAGGCGTGGGGCACCACCTTCTGGGGTCAGGAGATGAACGACTTCGACGAAGTGCTCATCCCACGGTTCATGGGCGCCGATTCCATGGTCAACCCCGGTCAGAAGCTCGATTTCGAGCGATTCGGCAACGACATGCTTCTCGACTTCTACAAGGCCGAACGCGACGCGATCGCCGAGATCTGCCCGGACAAGCCGTTCACCACGAACTTCATGGTCTCCACGGACCAGTGCTGCATGGACTATGCCGACTGGGCCAACGAAGTGAACTTCGTCTCGAACGACCACTACTTCCACGAAGGGGGTGAGATGCACCTTGACGAACTGGCGTGCTCCGACGCTCTCATGGATTCGTTTGCGCTTGGCAAGCCTTGGTATGTCATGGAGCATTCCACTTCGGCGGTGCAGTGGAAGCCGCTCAACATGCGCAAGCGCAAGGGGGAGACGGTGCGCGATTCCCTTGCACACGTTGCCATGGGCGCCGACGCCATCAACTTCTTCCAGTGGCGCGCGTCCGCGTTCGGCGCCGAATCGTTCCACTCGGCCATGGTCCCGCACGCGGGAGAAGACACGAAGCTATTCCGTCAAGTGTGCGAGCTGGGCGAAACGTTGCGAACATTGGCCGATGCGGGTGTGCAGGGTAGTGAGCTGGAACGCTCCGACACGGCGATCCTGTTCAGCGCCGAATCGGAATGGGCCACCCGTTCCGAAACGTTGCCGAGTATGAAACTCAACCATTGGCACGACGTGCGCGACTGGTACCGCGCGTTCCTGAACGCGGGTTCGCGTGCTGACATTGTGCCGCTGAAATACGATTGGAGTGCATACAAGACCGTTGTGCTGCCGACCGTCCTGATGCTGAGCGCCGCCGACACCCAGCGGTTGGCCGATTTCGCGGCCGCCGGAGGGCGTGTGGTGATTGGCTACGCGACCGGTCTTATCGACGAGAATTTCCACACGTGGCTCGGTGGCTACCCGGGTGCCGGCAACGGCCTGCTGCACGACATGCTGGGCATCCGCGGCGAGGAATTCAACATCCTCGGCGCCGAGGCCGAAGGCGAGCCCAGCGAGATTCGGTTGGGTGACGGCGATTCCGCGGCCTCCGCTGATTCCGCGGTTTCCGTGTTGAATGGCGCCACGACCCGCCTGTGGCAGAACGATGTGAACGTCACCGGCGAACACGCGCAGGTACTCGCCACGTACGCCGGCGAGACGGCGGATGAATGGGATCTCGACGGCACGGCGGCGGTCACCCGCAATCCGTATGGCGCGGGCGAAGCGTATTTCGTCGGCTGCGATTTGGATGTGTCGGATTTGACGCGGTTCGTGCGCGGCTGTCTCGCCGTGCAGTCGCCGAAGGACGCGCCATCCCCAGAATCTGCCGAATCTGCTAAATCCCCAGAATCCGCCGAATCCCCCGATGTCCTGCACACCGTGCGCAAATCCCCCGAAGCCACGTTTGATTTCTATCTGCCGCGCGGCAAAAAGGAGATCGCTTTGCATGGAATCGAAGGCGAACCAATCGTCCTGTTCCGAACGGAACAAGGGGAGGAGTCCGGCTCGTATGTCGTACATCGCAACGGTGTTCTCGTGCTGAGGCGGTAGAATCAATCGAGCAAATGGGATATGAGGCAGTATTCCGAACCATACTGGGGGAGCCATGGACGAATCGAGCCTGTCCGCTGAATCAGGTGCCAGGCCGAACGGGAGAAAGAGGATCACGCTGCGCGATGTGGCCGACGAGGCCGGTGTCTCTCTGAAGACCGCGTCGAACGTCGTCAACCATACCGGCCGTATGACGGAGGCCACGCGCGAGAAAGTGCAGAAGGTCGTGGACAGGCTTGGCTACCGCGTGAACGTGGCCGCCCGCAATCTCAACCGCGGAAGCACCGGCTTCATCACGCTTGCCTTGCCGAGCCTTATCGCCCCGTACCTGTCGGAGCTCGCCAATCGGGTGATCGACGCGGCGCGCATCTACGACTATTCCGTGTACGTCACCACCTACGCCGAGGGCACGTCGCGCGGCGCCGCCTCGCTTCTGCGCGGCTTCAACACTTCCGTTTCGGACGGCATCATCCTGTCGCTTTCCGAAATGGAGAACCTTACCCCCGAGGATTTGTCTGTTGGGTATCCGCTGGTTTGCGTCGGCGCGCGATGCACGTACAACAAGGTGGATCATGTAACACCGGACGATGTGCTAAGCGCGCGTCTCGCCGCGGAATATCTGCTCGACCGCGGTGTGAAGCGGCCTGCGGTGATCGGCACGCGAACTGATTTCGCGCAAATGGCGACCTTGCGCGATGCGAAGGAAGGCAACGCGCAGTTGCGCATGCGCGGCGTGATCGAAGCGTGCGACAACCGTGACGTCAAACTTGCCGCGGAGCTGATGCCGAACGTCGGCCACGACTGGTCAATCGGTTCCGGCGCGCGCAATATGCAACGTGTTATCGATTCCGGCGTGCCGTTCGACGGCGTGATCGCGCTGAACGACCAGCTTGCGATGGGTGCGCTGTCGACGCTGGCGGTCAACGGGATCTCCGTGCCTGGCCAGGTGCAGGTGATCGGCTTCGACAACAACGAGGAATCCGCGTATTTCCAGCCGCCGCTGACCACCATGGATTCGTGTCTTGATTGGGTCGCGCCGACCGCGGTCAGCCGCATCATCAACCGCATCGGCGGTAGCCGGGTGCTGGAGCCGGAGTTGATAACCACCCAATCCCGCGTGATCGCCCGCGCCACCACCCGCGCCTAGCGTCGCGGTGTACCGGCTATTTACGCCACATGACAGCCACGCACCTACCGCTCCGGCACGCTTTGCGCCGGGCAGCCATGCAGCACGGACAGCATCGCCCGCTTTTCCTTGGTGGTGACGCTCAGCCCGTACTTGGCCTTCACGCCAATCTGCCGCGCCACGTAATCGCAACGGTACGCGCCGTTCGTCGGCAGCCAATACGCGGCCGACGCGGAGCCCTTCTCCTGATTGGCGGGACCGTCCACCGCCAGCAGGTTGTACATATCATTGCCGAACTGAATCCGTTTGGCTCGGTCCCATGCGTTCGCGCCCGACTGCCATGCGTTTTCCAGTGCCACCACATGATCGATCTGCACGGCGGACGAGGTGCGCGCGCCGCGTACAAAACGAATCGTCTTGCCAGTGTACGGATCGTCCAACGTGCCCGACTGCACCTTGCAGCCCTGCTGGTATCGCACGTCCGTCAGATCGCGTGCCAGCACATCCTCGCGCACGTCGCATCCGTTGCCGTCATCGTCCGTCTGACGGAAGCCAAACGAATCGCGATCGTAGCCGGCGCGGCGCGGATCGTCGTCGACCGTCAGCTGCTGCAATGTCTGCGCGGCGGTACCGGACGCGGTGTACTCTCCCGTCAATTCGCCGACAGTCGGATTCACCTTCGGCATGAGCAGGCCGATCGTGACGCCCGCCACCACGGCGACCACCAGCAGGATCAGTATGCGTTCCACCGGGCCGTCGGCATTGAACAGCCGCCTGCGAAAATGCGTACCATCACGCGGTCCGCGCCTTGTCATCGCGCTCCGCACACTTTTCGTGTTTCACGCAGCCTGCGCAATCTCACGTGTGCGTAAACGTCATCGACGCGAACGCCGTTGACAGGTGCAATCATCGGGACATTCGGCAGGGCGTTCGGCAGGGTATGAAAGGCGGCCATATCCTCCACAACCTTTCGTGTCGGAAGCGGACGTATTTTCCCAGCTTAGCATCAAACGGCACCGGAGCACGCAGTGTTCGCCGTGGAAGATTTGCGGAAGATTTGCGGAAGATGTACGGAAGGGCCGCGGCGGTGCTTTCGTAACAATTCCGCACATGCGACCGCGCTATAACATTGCACGGATATATATGGGGAAATACATATTGGGGAAAGAGAGTGAAGACGAACGATGGCGTACTCGAGCAGGGACAGGATCGCCTGCTCGAACGCAACCGCAAGCCGGCATCCGACCCGGATCACAAGTCCGCGCCCAGCCGGCCGCAAAATCAGCAGCACAACCAAAACCAGCAACAGAACCAACCAGATCAGAGAGACCAGAAAAACCAACCAAAACCAACCCTCCCACCACCACCACGGCCACGCGCTCGCCGGCATCCTCGGCCCCGCGTTCGTGGCGGCGGTCGCGTACGTGGATCCGGGCAACGTGGCGGCGAACATCACGTCGGGCGCGCGCTACGGCTACCTGCTGGTGTGGGTGCTGGTGCTGGCTAACTGCATGAGCGTGCTCATCCAATACCAGTCCGCGAAACTCGGCATCGTCACCGGCAAAAGCTTGCCGGAAATCCTGGGCGAACGGCTTGGCGACGCGGGCCGGTTCATGTTCTTCATGCAGGCGGAGGTGATCGCCATCGCCACCGATTTGGCGGAGGTGATCGGCGGCGCGATCGCATTGAAATTGCTGTTCGGCCTGCCGTTGTTCATCGGTGGCTGCATCATCGGCGCGGTTTCCACGGTATTGCTGATTTTCGAGAAAGGCGCCACGCACCGCGTATTCGAAAAGCTCATCATCGGTCTGCTGCTGGTGATCACGTTCGGCTTCATCGCGGGCCTGTTCATCGCCCCGCCGAATCCGAAGGACGTGCTGAACGGCCTGATTCCGCGGTTCAAAGGCACAGACACCGTGCTGATGGCCACGTCCATGCTGGGCGCCACGGTCATGCCGCACGCCATCTACTTGCATTCCACGCTCGTCAACGACCATTACGCGCCGGGGGAGCGGAAGCCGAGCGTCAGGAAGCTGCTTCACGGCAGCAAGATCGATGTGGTCTGGGCGTTGCTTCTCGCCGGTTCGGTGAATCTCGCGCTGCTGATTCTCGCCGCGAATTCGCTGTATGGCATGACCGGCACTGATACGATCGAAGGCGCGCAGCGGGCTATCCAGCATGTGCTCGGCCCGGTGATCGGCACGATTTTCTCGGTCGGTCTGCTCGCCTCGAGCCTGAGCTCCACGTCGGGCGGCACATATGCGGGCAGTGAGATCATGCATGGCTTGCTGCGCATCAAGGCGCCGATGTGGGCGTGCCGTGTGGTGACGCTGGTGCCCGCGCTGGTGGTGTTGTGGTTCGCGAAGAATCCCACGCAGGCGCTGATCGTCGGCCAGGTGGTGCTGTCGGTCGGCATTCCGTTTGCGATCATTCCGCTGATGCGTTACACGCACGACCGTGCGTTGATGGGGGAGTATGTGGACGGCCCGATCAAACACGCCGTCAATATCGCGATCGCCGTGCTGATAGTCGCGTTGAATATGGTGCTGATCGTGCTGACGATGCTTGGAAAGGCGTGATTTCCGCCGCACCGACACTTCCGTTATACGAGACTTCCCGCACCCTTGCCGCACGCTCCGGCTACCCACGGTATTAGACTTGTGCAGTCTGCAAACGGAGGGGTTTAATTGCTGAAGAATATGGAACCGGAGACAAAACCGCGTCCGAACCGCGATGTCCACGGAAGCAACGGCAGCGACGGCGGCCACAACAACGGCGGCAACGGCAGTAACAACAGCGGCAACAACCGCAACAACCGCAACAACAATCGCCACAGCCTATCCTGCCCGCTCACGCGCGAGGAATCGTACCAAAACGACCATCTTACGCACGCCGCGTTCGTATCGATCGCCATCCTTACCTTCATCACGTTCGTCGGCAACTTCACGCAGCTCCAGCTGAGCGCCGCGCTACCCACCATCGTGTCCGATTTCGGCATTTCCGTTACGACCGGCCAATGGCTGACGTCGATTTTCCAGCTCGTCATGGGCGTTATGGTGCCGCTCACCGCCTACCTGACCCGCCGATTCTCCACCCGCCAGATCGTGATCGCGTCGATGGCGGTGTTCACGCTCGGCTCGGTGTTCGCCTGGCTCGGCTCATCGTTCGTACTGGTTTTGATCGGCCGTCTGCTGGAAGCCGTCGGAACCGGCGTGATGTGGCCGGTTCTGCAGATCACGGTATTCTCCATTTATCCTCTGTCCCGCCGCGGTATGGCGATGGGCACCGTCGGTATGGCCATGAGCGTCGCGCCCGCGATCGGACCCACTTTGGGTGGTGTGCAGACCGATTTGAACGGCTGGCGATCGATTTTCCTCACACTGACGGTTATCGGCGTTATCTCGCTGCTGTTGGCGATATTCGGCCTGCGTAATTTCGGCACGCGCGACGCGTCCGCGAAAGCCGACTTCTTCTCCGTCGGCCTGTCCATCTTCGGTTTCGGCGGCCTCATGTTCGGTTTCACGAACATCGAATCGTATCCATTCACGAATCCGATGGTGTGGCTGGCCATGTTGATCGGCGTGGTTGGCATCGTCTGGTTCGTGCTGCGTCAGATCCGCGGCGCGCATCGTCAGGCCGCCGACCCGAATCGTCAGCCGCCGCTGTTGAATCTGAGCGTGCTGAGGAACCGCAGCTTCACCGTCGGTACGGTCACCGCCGCTCTGTCGTTTTTCGCATTCAGCTCGATTATGGTGATTATGCCGTTGTACATCCAGAACTGCCGTGGTTATTCCGCCGCGGTCAGTGGCCTGGTGATGCTTCCGGGCGCGCTCGGCCAGTGCATCGCGCAGTTCTTCGGCGGCAAGGCGCTTGACCGTTTCGGCGCGCGCCCGGTGGCGTTGATCGGCTCGATCACTCTGCTGTTCGGCACGATCATGATGAGTCTGATTTCCATGACCTCATGGATTTGGTGGGTGTCGATCTGGCAGTTCGTCCGTCAGATCGGCATGGGATTCGTGCTGATGCCGATCACCACATGGTCGCTCAACTGCCTTGAGCCCGAAGAGGTCAGCGCCGGCTCGGCCGTCACGAACACGGTCCGTCAGATTGCCGGCGCGATCGGTGCCCCCGTGCTGGTGATTCTGATGGAGACGTTCACATCCCTGCGTTGGGCCGCGATCGGCGGTGCGAAGAAGATGTACGCCGCGGCGAACGTGTTCGGCATCCAGTGGGCGCTGCGCGTGAGCGCCGCGATCTGCTTCGTGATGGTGCTTATGGTCTTCTTCGGCGTGCGCGGCAACGGCGCCGGATCCACCCGCGACACCGTCCAGCGCGCCCTTGGCCGCATGCACGCCCACACCGCGGCCTGAGTCTGTCCGATTGATGCGGCTTGGCTGCTGTGGTCGACGTCGGCTGCCGCAGCCGGCGTCGCGACTGACGTCGTAACCTGACATCAATCGCTATCCCATGCCTGCGCTATGCCCACGCTCACGCCATTCCGCAGCCATAGTCGCACCAATCACCTATTCCTATACCTACATTTTTGACATTTTGTAGGTATAGACATACTATGTGGTCATTTCTATACCTACGTTTTTAGCTTTTCGCAGGTATGTCAACGCCGGATAAAACGGTTCATACTTACGTTTTTGCGAGAATGACGATTCAGGGATGGTGATTATGGAATACAAGAGCATACGGCAGACGTTGGCGACGTCATCATCCACACTCAAATCACAGGATGCTGCCGAAAAGGAATATAAAAGCAGGCTGAACGGCTATTCGACGTATCGGTCGGGAATCGTATTTGACGGTCATGAGATGTTCGCTGTGGCGTTCAGGGAGCTGCTTAACGCCATGGATTCCGTGCGAGGTATGGAAGTGCGGGTTGAAGCGCTGTGGAACACGTTGCCTCCGATTGCTCGCAGAGCGTATCTGATGGAACTCATCGGTGCGGAAATGCAGAACACGAACACGATAGAAAATGTGCATACCACGCGCGAGGAGATTGCGGACGCGTTGGATGCCGCGATGGCCGATGGTCCGCATAAGCGGTTGAGCGAACTCGCCAAACTGTTCCTCGGCCTTTCCGGCGAGGGGATCGCACGCCTTGATTTGCCCCAGACGCTGAACGATATACGCAGTATCTACGATCAGGTGATGGACGGCGTATTAAAGGATGTCGACAAGCCTGACGGCATGCTGTTCAGAGCCAGAACAGTTTCGGTCTATGACGGTGCTGACAGGGTGATTCATAAGGGCGCATGGCCGGAATCAGAGATCCAGGTGCAGCTGACAAAATGGCTGGCATTGCTTTCCAACGAGACCATTCCGCCGTTGCTGCGGGCCACGATGTGCCATTACGCGTTCGAATGCATTCACCCGTTCTACGATGGCAACGGCAGAACAGGACGGTTCCTGCTCGCCCTGCAATTAAGCAAAAGCCTGTCCGTACCGACGGCGGTCAGCCTGAGCTCGGCCATCGCTGAAGCGAAAGGGCAGTATTACAAGGCTTTTGATGAAGTGCAGCATCCATTGAATTGTTCCGATGTTTCTTTGTTCTGCTATCGGATGATCCATTTCGTCGCCACAGCCCAGGAAAACATCATTTCCGTGTTGAGCGAGAAGAAGGCCATGCTCGATGCCGCGAAAGACAATCTCGAACGGTACGCCGATGCGCATGACGTTCCCGAACTGCAGAGGGACATGCTGTTCTTCCTGCTTCAGGAGGAGCTGTTCGACGATACTTCGAATTCCATATCACGGCGATTGATGCGCGAATGGCTTGGTGTGGGGGAGCGGAAGGTGAGCACCGCTCTCGATGCGTTGATGGACTTGGGTTTGCTGGAAGCGCATGGAAAACGGCCGATTCGATATTCGTTGAGTGATGCTGCACGTGGCGAGTTCTTGCGATGATTCAGTTTCGACGTTCGTGCGGTGGCGTACAGACGGTGGCGTACAGACGGTGGGAAAGACGGTGCGAAGAACGGTGAGCACGTAAAGGCACTGTGAACCTCGCGGACCGTTTACAACGAATCCATATCGCGTTGCGTATGGTGAACGGGAACGTAATGAAAGGCAAGCATGCGGCAAACCGGCGAAGGCGAAGGCACCAGCGAACAAGGTGAAGGCACCAGCGAACGCGGCAGCGGCAACGAAAACGAAGCCGAACGCGAGATCGAGGATCTGGGCGCGCGACTCGACGCTGCCGGCGCCAGTCGCAGCGGCCTCGACCACGCCCAACGCGGCATGTCCCGGCGCAGCGCCATCCTGCGCATCCTGACCATCGCACTCTGGCTGGCCACCGCCGTCATCCTGCTGGCCATGTTGCTCCGCATGCTCCCCAACAGCCTCGACGGCAAACGCTACATTCCGCTTATCGTGGCGCTCATGCCCTGGCTGGGTCTGCTGTCCCTGATAATCGTGATCGCCGCCCTGGCCATCCGCACCATCGGCGGCCGCGCCCTGCTCGCCATCATCGGCGTGGCCTGCGTCGTCATCCAGATCAGCTGGCATTGGGGATTCCTCAGACCACGGCAGATCATCAGCGACACGGCCCGCACGGCGGTCTCGCGTACCGTGTCCGGCGGCCTGCCCAACACCGCCGACCGCTACGCCCGCATCATGACGCTCAACACCAAGGAAGGTGGCGCGGATGCCTCGCAAATCGTCAACACCGTCAAGGCTGAGCATGTCGAGATACTCGCCTTGCAGGAAGTGTCCGCGGACCTTATCAACCGGCTCTCTAACGCCGGCATCGCGAATTATCTGCCGTATTCCGTGACCGCGCAGCAAACGTGGCACGACAATGGTGGTGTGAACGTGCTGTACAGCGCGGCGCCGATGGAAGACGTCAAGCAGAACCTGATTCCCGTGGAGTCGAGCAGTGTTCCGGCGGCGACCATCGATTTCGCCGGCACGAAAGTACGGTTCGGCTCGGTCCACCCCTTCTCGCCACGTCCCAGCAACCAAGGCCTGTGGAATCGTAGCCTCGATTCACTCGCCCAGTTGCAGCATTACGACAGCCTGTACGTGCTGATGGGCGATTTCAATTCCACATGGGATCATGCCAGCTTCCGGTATCTTCTTGGCAGCCGCTTCCTGGACTCCGGCGAACAGGCCGGCGAGGGTTTGCACATGACGTACCCGGCCATGCTGCCGGTGGCCGAGATTGACCATATCGTGCATGACAAGGGCGTGGTCGTGGGCGACCTCGAAACGAAGCACATCCCCGGTTCCGACCACCGCGCGCTCCTCGCCACCCTCGAAGCGCGGTAGGAATCATGCGGTAGGGGCACGGCGACGCAGTGGACGGAACAGAGCAATAAGCTATGTAGTCATGCTTTGCGGTAAGATACCGTTTTGTGGATCTACGACGCGAGGGTTTGCGTTGTTGAGGTAGGTTGTCCGGAGGATTTCCAAGGGGTAGATATGCATATCATGTTCGTTTGCACGGGCAACATCTGCCGTTCCCCTATGGGCGAGTTGTTGATGACGCACTACCTGTCTGGCACCACCGTCCAAGTGTCGAGCGCAGGCACCCGTGGTTTGCCGATGCATCCAATCGATCCTTCGAGCGGCCGCCTCATGCAGAGCGTCGGCATTGAATCGAGTGGTTTCCGTTCCCGACGATTGACTCGTCAGATGGCCGACAATGCCGATTTGATTCTTTGCTTTGAGAAACAGCAGCGTAAGGATATCGTCACGTTGGCACCTGCCGCGGTTCGCTACACATTCCTGTTGAACGACTTTGCGAACATGTGTGATTATTGCGCCCGTAATGGCATGATTGCCGGGAAGACCATTCAGGAACGACTTCAATCGGTGATTAAGAGATCATCCATGATTCGTCCGTTGATTCCTTTGCCGATGGATATTGCCGATCCTCACGGTCGCGAGTTCGATCATTTCCGCATTGCCGCCGAACAGACGAACATGGCGATTCGCAAGATTCTCAAGAGCATGCGCAAGCATTATGTGGTGGCTCCGGCTCCGGTTCGCTCCCAGATTGTTGCCTGATTTTTGCGTCGTTCTCATCGGTTGTGAAGCAAACATTCACAGTTCCTCTATATTGTGATTGTTGTCATTGATGGGGCATGTGTTGCATTTTCAATGCAGACAAGGGGTTGTTGGCGTTGAAAATTTTCTGCAACGTTTGCATGCTTGCGATTTCAGGATTTTCGATTGTGCTCGGTGCATTTTCGGGTGTAATGCAACTTTGACGACGTTTGCAAAAAAATGCAAATTCTATGCCGTCTTTGCTTTTTCTTTTCATAAAAATGCGTCTTTTTTAAGTAAAAATTGTGGTATTTTTAAAGGCAACGTTGCTAATGGCAAACGTTATCATATTAGATGCAAGGAAGCAGGGAGGGTAAGGTGCGACTCAGCACTCATACGTTCGCGGGTATGGCGAACGCACTCACCAGAAAAGAGCCTCCTCATGAGGATCAGCCTGAGCTGATGACTCGTGCGGAGCGCAGACGCGCGGCCCGTAAGGCGCGCGCCGTCAAGACCTGGAAGAAGGTCGCAGCGGGAACGGTGGCGGTCGCCACGCTGTTCGGCGGCATGGGTGTGGCATCCACCGCACTTGCCGCCGATCGTGACAGCTACCAGGACACCGTTGGGAATTCTTCTTTCGAGTCGGCCCGTAACCAGTACGGTCTGACCAAGCACATGAAGAACGGTGCCATTCTGCACGCATGGATGTGGTCGTTCAAGACCATTACGCAGCACATGCCTGAGATCGCCGCGGCCGGCTACACCTCCGTGCAGACCGAGCCGATGAGCAAGATCAAGGAAGTCGCCGCCAATGGCAAGAAGTTCACCGAGAACTGGTACTACGTGTACCAGCCGGCGAACACCTCCATCGGCAATTTCGTGGTCGGCACTGAGGCTGATCTGAAGGAAATGACCGCCACCGCCCACAAGTACGGCGTGCGAGTGATTGTTGATGTGGTGGCCAATCATTTCACTTCCGATTGGTCCGCCATCGACTCCGACTGGCAAAACACGGATTATTTCCACAAGCGCACCGGTTGTGACGGCCCCAACGGCGAGATCAAAGATTATTCCAACCGTTACAAGGTGACGCAGTGCCACCTGCTTGGCTTGTGGGATCTGAATACGCAGAACCAGGCTGTTGCCGATCGTATGCAGAAGTTCCTGAAGACCGCTGTGGCGGACGGCGTTGACGGCTTCCGCTACGATGCGGCAAAGCACGTCGAGCTGCCGACCGAAGTCTTCGACAATAAGCAGTCGAACTACTGGAACACCATTCTGAAGAACGGCTCCCAGTTCCAGTACGGCGAGGTGCTGCAGGGCGATTCCGGCCTTGACTACAAGGCATACGCCAACATGTTCCGCGACAATTCCTCCGATGGCGGCGGCAACACCGCTTCCAACTACGGCAAGACCATTCGCGCCGCTGTCGGCTCGAACAACCTTGACGTCAAGATGGTGAAGAACATCGATACCGGCGGCGCAAGCGAAGACCAGCTGGTCACCTGGGTTGAGTCCCACGATAACTACGCCAACAGCGACAAGGAATCCACCGGCCTCACCGACTATCAGATCATGATGGGCTGGGCGGTCGTTGGTTCCCGTAGGGCCGGCGCTCCGCTGTACTTCAACCGTCCGAAGGGCTCTGGCGGCACCAACCCGCAGTTCGCCGAGCAGTCCCAGCTGGGCGACGCCGGTGACGACATGTGGAAGAACAAGTCCGTCGCGGCAGTCAACCACTTCCGTAACGCCATGGATGGCAAGGGCGAGAACCTGCAGAACTGCGGCGACAAGTCCTGCCTGATGGTTGAGCGCTCCACGGCTGACGGCATCCAGAACGATGGTGTGGTCATTGCCAACATGGGCGGCGACAAGAGCCTTTCCGGCATGGACACCACGCTTGATGATGGCACCTACCCGGATGAGGTCAATGGTGGTCAGATTGTGGTCTCCAACCATAAGATCGTTTCCGGTACCGCCAAGGGCGGCGCGGTCAGCGTCTTCTACGTGAAGGGCGAATCCGATCCGAACGTGTCCGTGGAAGCGGCTTCCAAGGAATTCTCCTCCGACAATGTCAAGGTCACGTTGCGCGCGCAGGATGCCGACAATCTGAAGTACACCACCACCGAGGGCGAGAACGGCTCCTTCACTGACGGAAAGGTCATTTCCGTTGGTAACACTCTTTCCGTTGGCGAGACCGCTACCGTCAAGGTGACCGGCACCGCCGCCAAGGATGGCAAGAAGGTCAAGAAGGGTCAGGCGCTGAGCGCTTCCGTGACCGTGAAGAAGGTGGAGGTCCCGAAGCAGAACCTTGCCGCGCAGTACAGTACCAACAAGGTGGGCATGGGCGTCAAGAAGACCATCAACTTCAACGCCGGAAAGGACGCGAGCATCGCTGACTGGGACAGCTCCATGCTGATCGCGCAGGGCGCCGCCAACGACGATCCGCGCGTGTACCGCCCGAATTCCATGTATGAGGTTCCGATCGATCTGTATGCGTTGTATGGCGCCTACGATGACGACAACCTCTACCTCATGTGGGAAATGACTAACGTGCAGGATGTCGTCGACACTGGCGACGACTACCCCCTGAGCCAAGGCCACCTGTGGCAGACCCAGAACCTGCCGTTCCACATCGCCATCGACACCAAAGATGACAGCACCCGCATCGGCAACAACGGCGGTCTGCAGACCGGCGGTTCCCTGTGGGCATCCAACATCACTTGGGGCGGCGAGCAGAAGCTCAACAATGTGGTGACCATCTCCACCAACGGCTCCAACGGTCCGTGGATCTACAAGGGCGACGAGACTGGTCTGAACTCCAAGGCTGCGTATGGTCCGGCTGCTAACGCCGCCACCAACACCAAGAAGTCGAACATCAAGTTCGGCTATGGCAATGGCATTCTAAGCAAGGATGTCATCGGCATCGACGGTGGCTGGGGTGAAAACAACGGTCGTTTCATCGGCGATATGAAGGCCGAGAACCAGAACAAGGCCAAGTGGGTCAACTTCAACGAGAAGGGCCACAATTCCGCTCAGATGGATGATCACTACGAGATCGCCATCCCGCTGGAAGAGATCGGCACCACCGCTGACCGCATTGCCTCGAGCGGCATCGGCATCGAACTGGCAGCCACCTTCGGTCTGTCCGCCATGGATTCCCTGCCGTACGATCTGGCAATGAACGACAATGCTGACCTGCCGGACACCGGTTCTCAGGTGAATAACTCCTTCGAGAAGTCCGATGACGACATGTTCAGCGTGAAGATGGCCAACATCGGCGGCGAAGAGCCTCCGGTCGAAACCAAGTCCGTTAAGATTGATCAGTCGGATTACAGCGTGGACCTG
>NZ_JDTK01000050.1 GCF_000770925.1 Bifidobacterium ruminantium DSM 6489
ATAGCACAGGATGTGCATGATACAGTTTCAGTATTATATTTTTAAGGTTATCCATATTATCCCCTTTCAATCCTTAATCAGTTCCTTGCATTTCTCATCCAGATAGTCAGCGCGCGTCATACCTCCATTGTTTCCAGAGCGAATGTTCGCATGATTATCAATACATACAAGCGTGTAATTCTCATTGCCTTCAATACGATATGATTTAACAGTCGCATCAGCCGTACTCTCAGTTGATGATGAATCCACTGAATTCATGCTTCCGCACGCAGATACACTGAATATGATTGTGAACATCATGACAACCGCCGCGATATTCCTGATGATTTTGATTTGTTCCATCTCGAATTATCTCCTTGTTATTGATGTGTTTTATTTGAATTTCATTCACTTATCTATCAAGAGATATGTTTGAAACTCACTTACTATCTATCAAGGTCTAATAATCCGCATCATTTCAACGATTCCACATCATTAACAGAACCGAGCAGCGACACACTTTTCACATCATTCAATCCGTCAATTGTAAATGTTTTGTGAACATTTTGAATGTAGTTTGAATACAATAATGCCCGCGATTATTCGCGGGCATTTATGATTCCTTTCTCATTCAATCACTTCTTTAATTGATTTGTTTCGCGACGTCACCGACACCTCTAACCAGCGTGCTATTTTGTGAGAACATGGCCGGTGCAGCATAGATTATTGCGGCAACGATAATACCGAGCGCAAGGAATGCAACGAATTGCGTCCACTGACGTGAGAATAGGAACTTCAGTGAACATGCACCAATAATGATGAACACTGCCGGTCCAATCCATTTCTGAACGATTGATGTCCAGACTTCCTGTAATGTGGCGACATCCGCCGCATATACCATTGATTCCAACATAATTATATTTCTCCTTTAATTGAATCGATTCTTTTGATTTCATGACTGCAATATCCGCATGCATGCAATCACCATTTATCTATCAATCCGCGTTATCCGAATTGACATCATCCGCATCATCCGTTTCAGGTTCCCAGTCACTGCCCCACGCCGATTTCCACGGAATCCGGTCAGGCAATCTATCTGCATATTCTGGCGTCAACGCTTGAACCATTGCTTTCTGGTTACTGTTATAAGCCATGTATGCATCCGCGTCATCATGACTTAATCCGAGCATGTCAATTTCACCGCATTCATACAGTGAGTCAATCGTGCCGTTCATGGCGGTTTCCAGTATCGCAGCCGTTAGCATGATGCCATGCAGTGAATCGGATTTATCGAACCGAGCGCGCATCAAGCGTTCCATGACACGATTTCCATTCCTATCAGTAGGTATTGTTTCCGAATCACTCGGATCCTTAACCTGCCAGAGCAGTGAGAGCATGTTCACATATGCCGCCCACATACGTCCACCGCGCCATTCCGCCGTTTTACCGAATGCAACCGGATGGGATTTGAATTGTTTGAACCTTCGCCATTGTTCCTGCAATTCAGGCAAGATATCAATGATTACTTCAATTGGAATGCCTGCATGCTTACATGCATCCGCTGGTGAAGCAGGTTCCCAGTTCGGTGAATCAATCAGCGCCAGTGCCTTCGCCTGCGCATCATCCATGAACATTGCCAGCGAGAACCCGGCAATCAAGTCATCATGAGCATCGCGCTCACTGTATTCCCGATTCACTGCCTCATTGAATCGTTCCTTATGC
Source organism: Bifidobacterium ruminantium DSM 6489 (assembly GCF_000770925.1). Lineage (GTDB taxonomy): Bacteria > Actinomycetota > Actinomycetes > Actinomycetales > Bifidobacteriaceae > Bifidobacterium > Bifidobacterium ruminantium. The sequence continues at coordinate 1,702 of NZ_JDTK01000050.1, forward strand.
AAGCGTTCCAGTTCAGCATCCTCGAGTTTGTAATATGAAGCGCGTTCAGCGTCATTCAGTTTATCTATCTCTTTATCATTCAAATATTTGAATGCCATTCCCTTTACCTCCTTGTTAATGATGTGATGGTTATTTTTTGATGTCACCCTTATATCTATCAAGGTATAAGTTGGTA
>NZ_JDTK01000051.1 GCF_000770925.1 Bifidobacterium ruminantium DSM 6489
CCCAGCTTACGCTGTTCCCAAGCGGGGGCAATTAAAACCAGGAAAATAGCCGTATTACCATCGATCTATACGGCTGAGCTTCCTTCTTGTGAGCATTAGAGCGTATCCGAGCAGGTTCCGACCGCGCCATTGGCTCAGATTGAACCTGGCTGGGTCATGCATCGACAGGCCGATGCCCCAGATGCGGTCTTTGACGGCGCATTCCGCCAGCAGCGCGGTGCCGGTTACCTCAAGCCGTGCCCCAAGTTCGGCGTTCTGGCTGAATTTGGCAAGTAATCCTTCATAGACCTCGATTTGGCGAACGCCGTTCCACACGTGATCGTCATAACCGGCCACCAGTCGACCAAGGCGTTTTATCTCGGCCACGTCATCGGTTTCGAGGATTCGCGCGGCTGTTTCGGCATCGCTGAAACAGCATGCCTTGCGGTACATCATGTACTGTTCCATCGAGGAGAACTCGACACCGTCCACAACGAAGTGCGACGGATACCAGTTGCTCAGGTACCCGTTCTCCTCATCGGGATTATGGAAGCAAACGATGCCCGTCATTCTTCGCCGACTTTCCGCACCGCAAGTTCCAGATCGAGATCATGCAGCCCGAAATAGGCTTTCTTCAGGAAGTTCAACGGCACCCTGGTAATCACTTCAGCACTGGGAATGGCGTAGAACCACTGGTAGTAGGCATAGAACTCACCGATCCAATCAGGCATGAACCCTTTAAGCGCCTTGCCGTCCTTCAACTGGTAGTGCTCGGTCTCGGTGAAATACTTCCACAGCTCTTCCGCATCCATCGTATTGACGTAGGCTTTGGCTTCATCAATGCTTTTGCGTGTTTTGCTCGTCATATACGTGGCGATGAAGTCCTCCGTGCTCTTGTTAGGGAACGACTGCGCCACGTAGTCGAAAAGCTTGCCTTGGCTTTCCACCACATCATCCCGATAGACCTCTGGATATGCCCGCATTGTCATCACCCCTAGAGCAACGTGCTGAACACGTTGGTCACCGTATTAGCATCGGAATCGATGAGATCACGCATGTTCTGCCGCGCCTCAACATCCCTCTGATTGTATTTGTCGTTGAATTCGCTGTAACTGACGGAAAGCAAGCCATCGTTGACTTCGCGCAGTTGCCCATATGCCTTTTCGCTTTTGATGCAATATTGAATGCCCAGTCCGCCAAGTGACAGCAGTTCCTCCAAGATATCGACGTCCACATTGTCTCGGACGAATTCTTTAGCGATGTAAAAATACGAGGCGTTCGCACGCCAACCTTTGATGATGTCATAACCGCTGGTATCGATGCCGTATTGGGCGATGAATTTTGCGGCCAGCACACGATAACGCTTGGAATCGGCGGCATCACGATGCTTCATCAGCTCAGCCAGCCAGGCAAGCACGCTATGTTCCTGAAAATCCAGGATGCTCAGCCCATTCGTGTCCAGTTCGTACTGGTGGACCCAGCCATTGGACTCATCCGGCCTGCACACGGCCCATTCCTTGGCGAGCTCGACACTTTTAGTCAGATAAAAACCACGACCGTAGTCATGCTTATCGTTACCTAAACCGTATTCGGGGGTCACTGACTCATGCGGAGAACCGTGAAATAACGTGATCGTTGCCATGAACACCCCTATACGAACATCTTGTCAAGCATGGATTTCTTAATATTCCGCAGTAATTCGAGCTTACGCTGATGAAGGGTGATGAG
>NZ_JDTK01000052.1 GCF_000770925.1 Bifidobacterium ruminantium DSM 6489
GGTTGGAATGTTGTGTCGCCATCGCCCGTTAGTACCGGTCGGCTCCATCCCTCACGGGACTTCCACCCCCGGCCTATCAAACACGTGTTCAACATGCGGGCTACAACAGTTCAGGACTGTACGGAATCCTAATCTTGGAGCAGGCTTCCCGCTTAGATGCTTTCAGCGGTTATCCCTCCCGAACGTAGCCAACCGGCCGTGCCACTGGCGTGACAACCGGCATACCAGAGGTTCGTCCACCCAGGTCCTCTCGTACTATGGGCAGGCCTCCTCAGGATTCCAACGAGCGCAGAGGATAGAGACCAAACTGTCTCACGACGTTCTGAACCCAGCTCGCGTGCCGCTTTAATCGGCGAACAGCCGAACCCTTGGGACCTGCTCCAGCCCCAGGATGCGACGAGCCGACATCGAGGTGCCAAACCATCCCGTCGATATGGACTCTTGGGAATGATCAGCCTGTTATCCCCGGGGTACCTTTTATCCGTTGAGCGATGCCGCGCCCGTGCGCCGGCACCGGATCACTATCTCCGACTTTCGTCCCTGCTCGGACCGTCGTCCTCGCAGTCAAGCCCGCTTGTGCGATTACACTCGACACCCGATTGCCAACCGGGCTGAGCGGACCTTTGAGCGCCTCCGTTACTCTTTGGGAGGCAACCGCCCCAGTTGAACTACCCGCCAGGCACTGTCCCTGACAAGGATGACTTGTCGAGGTTAGACGTCAAACGAGAACAGAGCGGTATTTCACCTTGCGGCTCCACACGGGCTGGCGCCCGCGCTTCGAAGCCTCCCGCCTATGCTACACAATCCGCGCCTAACGCCAATACCAAGGTATAGTAAAGGTCCCGGGGTCTTTTCGTCCTTCTGCGCTTAACGAGCATCTTTACTCGTACTGCAATTTCGCCGAGCTCCTGGTCGAGACAGTGGGGAAGTCGTTACGCCATTCGTGCAGGTCGGAACTTACCCGACAAGGAATTTCGCTACCTTAGGATGGTTATAGTTACCACCGCCGTTTACCGGGGCTTGAATTCACCGCTTCGTCCCCGAAGGGATTGACGGATCCTCTTAACCTTCCGGCACCGGGCAGGCGTCAGTGCATATACAGCGGCTTTCGCCTTCGCATGCACCTGTGTTTTTGGTAAACAGTCGCTACCCCCTGGTCTGTGCCACCCACCAAGGCTCCCGGCGCGAGGCCGTTCACCCCAATGGGTCTCCCTTATACCGAAGGCACGGGAGTGATTTGCCGAGTTCCTTGACCAGGATTCGCTCGATCGCCTTGGTATTCTCTACCTGACCACCAGTGTCGGTTTGGGGTACGGGCGGCCATGGCCCTCGCGCCGAGGCTTTTCTCGACGGCCTGGACAACCGGATATCGAGCCATAACGGCTCCCATCATCGCACCTCGCCATGCATGCCGCACGGATTTGCCTGTGCGACTGGCTGCGTGCTTGACCACGGAAAACCACCTCCGCGGCCGGCTCCCATTCCGTGTC
>NZ_JDTK01000053.1 GCF_000770925.1 Bifidobacterium ruminantium DSM 6489
TGTTTGTGTTCAATGTGATGTGAGCCGAGTTACCGCGATGGTGTTGGCCGGGTTACCGGCAAGAAGTTGACCGTTTTATCGCCCCTTGGCGCAAAAGGGCGTCGGCCCGTTTCGTCCCTATTAGATTCCCTGGTTGGTAGTGGTTTTCCCAGGGAAGGAAAGGAATATGACGGTGTCGACGCCCGTGCAACAACATATCAGGATTCTCGACGCGCAGGGTGTTTCCTGGCGTCGGATAGCCAAGGAGGTCGGAGTGTCAAGGCAGACGGTCAGGAAGTACGCCGAATTGGAGGATTGCTCGCCCAAGCCGCCCGAACACGCGAAGGCGAAGTCGAAGCTGGACCCGTTCAAGCCGGTGATCGACAAGTGGTTGGAGTCGGACCGGTTGATGCCGCGCAAGCAGCGCCATACCGCGATGCGAGTCTGGCACCGGCTGCGGGACGAACATGGCTACGAGGGCTCGTACCAGCTCGTGCAGCGCTATGTGCAGCAGCGGAAGCGGGATTGGAGGGATCCGGGCGACGGTTTCATGGAACTGCGATGGGAGCCGGGCATCGCGCAGGTCGATTTCGGCGAAGGCCTGGCCTGCATCAAGGGAGCTCGGGTGAAGGTGCATTGCCTGGTGGTGGCGTTCCCGTATTCGAACATGCGCTGGGTGGTCGCGCTGCCCGGGGAGAACGCCGAATGCGTGTGCGAGGGTTTGGAGACCGTGTTCGGGCATATCGGCCTGGCGCCGCGCGTGCTGGTGTTCGACAACGCCACCGGCGCCGCGCACCGGGTCGCGTGGGACAAAATCACCATCGTGGACGTGTTCCAACGGTTCGTCGAGCATTACCGGGTCGAGGTCAGGTTCTGCAACCCGGCCAGCGGGTGGGAGAAGGGCAACGTGGAGAACGCGGTCGGGTTCCTCAGGCGCAACCTCATGGTCCCCATGCCCAACGCGGAATCGTACCGGAAACTCACCTCCTGGATGCTCTCGCGCTGCGACGAGATCGCCGGGAACACGCATTACCGCAAGGATGTTCCGATCTCGGACCTGTTCGCCGGGGAGAAGACGCGCATGCTGCCGTTGCCCCGGGTACCGTACGACGCGTGCCGTTGGGTGACGCGCAAGGCCGACCGGGAGGGCAACGTCGAGATCGATTCCAACCGCTACCTCGCCGGCCCCTCGTGGCGCGGATGGACCCTGGAGGTCGGTTTGCGCGCGTTCCAGGTGGAGATCCGCACCCAGGACGGCCGGTTCGTGGCCAAGCTGCCGCGCGCGTACGGCAGGGC
>NZ_JDTK01000054.1 GCF_000770925.1 Bifidobacterium ruminantium DSM 6489
CCCGGCGAGCCTGCTGCCCGCTTTGGCGCGCAAGTCGCGCGCGTGGGGCGAATCCCCCATCCGCGGCGATTTCCCCGAAAAGCTCCGTCTCGCAATCGACGCCATGGACTCCAAGACCCGCCAGCGCACGTTCCGCCTCCTGGCCAAGGCCAGCGACGCATACGGCTTCGATGCCGCGGCAAAGGCCGGCGAGCACATCGTGGAGCAGGGCCACTCGATCGACGAGGCAAGCCTGACGGCCATGGCCAGACGCATCAGCGCAGGCGAAACCCCGGACGACGTCCCGGCACCGGACCTGCACGCGTATGACAGGTTCATGCGCCCCGAAACCCAGGCGAAGGCGGCATGAGCATGGGCAAAAGGAACACAACGATGCCGGACGCGACCCGCCGCCGCGCGTCCACGAACAGGAAAATGGACGAGATCATGCGTCTGGCCCGCCGGCTGCCATTGACCAGGCAGGTGCTCGCCGACCAGCTCGAAACCGCGACCCCGGCCCAGATGGAGTTCGTGGACCGGTGGATGAACGCCGAGATCGAATCCAGGGAGGCGTCCAAACGCACGCGCCTGCTCAGACAGGCCGGCTTCCCCGCCGCCAAGGAACTCGACGACTACGACTGGGAGAACGTGCGCATGCCGGCGGACTGGCAGCGCAGCGGGCTCGAATCCCTCGGATTCCTCGACGGTCCGGAGGACGTGGTCATGTTCGGGCCTCCCGGCACCGGCAAGACCCACCTCGCCATCGCGTTGGGCAGAAAGGCCTGCCGGCAGGGCGTGCCGGTGCGGTTCTACACCGCCGCGGGCCTGGTCATGAGGCTCCTGCGCGCCAACACGGAAGGCAAACTCGACCGGGAACTGCAAGCCATCGCCAAGGCCCGCATGATCGTCATCGACGAGCTCGGCTACGTGCCCATCGACGAGGAAGGCAGCAGACTCCTGTTCCAGGTCGTCACCAACGCGTACGAGACCCAGAGCATCGTCTACACCACCAACATCGAGTTCAGCGGATGGGGCAGGGTGTTCGGCGACCCCAACATGGCCGCCGCGATCATCGACCGCACCGTCCACCACGGCAGGATGATCAGATTCGAGGGCGAATCCTACAGACGGACCCACGCCCTCATGCAATAACAAAACAACCAAAACCAGACGAAACCAGCCGACGGTAACCCGGTAAACAATTGACCGGTAACCCGGACAGCCACCCACGGTAAAACGGCACACCAGCGCTTGACAAAACACA
>NZ_JDTK01000055.1 GCF_000770925.1 Bifidobacterium ruminantium DSM 6489
CCTGAAGTCCGGTGCGAGCGTGCAGCTGACCGCGACGGTCAGGCCCGACGACGCGACGGACCGCAAGGTCACGTGGACGAGCTCGGACTCGAGCGTCGCGAACGTGATGGGCACCGGCGTGGTCACCGCCGGCTCGAAGGCCGGCAAGGCCACGGTCACCGCGACCGCCGGCGGCAAGAGCGCGTCCGTCGAGGTCACGGTCGAGGCGCAGGATCCGTACGCCGAGCTGGACGCGTTGGCGAAGGCCCACGCGTCGGATCTGGCGGACGGCACGTACGTGGTGTCGACCGCGTTGAAGGACGGAATGCTCCTGGACGTGGCCGGAGGCTCGAAGAAGGACGGCGGGAACGTGCTGATCTACACCGCGACCGGCGGCGCGAACCAGCAGTGGAGGGTGTCGCACGACTCGAAGGGCTACGTGACGCTCTCGAACGTGAATTCGGGCAAGGTCCTGGACGTGGCGGGCGGTTCCGCGAGGAACGGCGCGAACGCGTTGCAGTACTCGTCGAACGGCGGCCGCAACCAGAAGTGGGTCGCGGTCCGGTCCGGCTCGTCGTACCGCCTGGTGTCCGCGATGTCGCAGTCGCTGGTCCTGGACGTGGCTGGATGGTCCACGAAGAACGGGACGAACGTGGACGTGTGGACGTCGAACGGCGGCGCGAACCAGCAGTGGAAGTTCAGGCCGGTCGGACAGTCCCAGAAGTCCGCGACGGTGTGGTACCGTCCGTCCTCCGCGCAGTCGCGCGTGCGCGTGCAGTGGCGCGTGTACGGCAGTCCGGACACGACCGGCGGCACGGAGATGACGAAGGCGTGCGGCGGCTGGTGGAAGGCCACGGTGCCTTCCGCGGGCTCCACTAAGGTCGGCCTGTCGTTCTCGTACGGCTCCACGACGGATGACAACGGCGGGAAGCTGTACGACGTGAAGGGCGAGTCCGCGGCGGTGTCGGGCGGTCAGGCCGTGACCGACGTCACACC
>NZ_JDTK01000056.1 GCF_000770925.1 Bifidobacterium ruminantium DSM 6489
GAGGTAGTGCCCGAAAAGTTGCGCACTTTGGATCATGGCCGTCCATGGAGCGATGATCAGTTCGCTTCCACGAGGTTGTCATCGAACCGGGACATGTCGAGGTAACGGCGGGTCGACCATTCGTTCGCGGTGACGTACCGGATGCGCGCGCAGACGAGCATGAGCGCGCTGTTCCCGTCGGGGAAGCCGCCCACGACGCGCGTGCGCCGGCGGATCTCCCTGTTCAACCGCTCGATCATGTTGTTCGTGCGGATGCGCCTGCGGTGCCCGTCCGGGAACTCGTCCAGCAGGTAGGTCGTCGTCTCGCCGACGCCCTCCCGCAGGCAGTTGGCGGCGGCCCTCAGCCTCCTAGACCTCATCTCCGCGGCGACTTGTTCGGCTTTGTCCAGCGCGGATTCCCGGCTTTCCATGGCGAATACCGCCTTCAGGGCGGCGGACGCCCATTCCCTGTGGATCGGCGGGACCTTGGAGAGCACGTTGCGCATGAAATGCACCATGCAGCGTTGGTACTTCGCCTTGGGCAGCATCGAGCCGACCGTGGCCACCAGTCCGGCGCACCGGTCGCCGACCACGAGCCTGACGCCCTTCAGGCCGCGTTCGATCATGCCTCTGAAGAACTGCTCCCAGCTGGCCGAGTCCTCCCTCATGCCCTCCGTGACGCCGATGACCTCGCGATGCCCCTCCGCGTTGATTCCGATGGCGACCAGGACGCTCACGTTCTCCACGTGCCCGCCCCATGAGCGCTTGTGCCACACGCCGTCCACGAACACGTACGGGTATTCGGATTCCAACGGCCTCGTGCGCCACTGGTCGATCTCCCCGTAGATCCTTTTGAGCTTGTCGCTCAATGTCTGCGAGGGCATGCGGTCTCCCCACAGCAATTGGCTGATGTCGTCGACCTGGCGGGTGCTCACGCCCGCCAGG
>NZ_JDTK01000057.1 GCF_000770925.1 Bifidobacterium ruminantium DSM 6489
TAACAATACCCGCAGCATAAATAATCTTATTAAATCACCGGTATCATCCATATTCAAATCACCGGCATCAATGATACACCGGAATGATATTTCCAGCATTCCGCATTTGTCATTTCACACTGCATCCAGTGCCATCAATGAGAACCACATCGTTCACATGAACCTCATCAGGTTGACTTCATTGAACACATGAATCCAGCGCGTCATACACATATTATAAGAATGTACACTCTCATCATTGAACACACTGAACACAAT
>NZ_JDTK01000058.1 GCF_000770925.1 Bifidobacterium ruminantium DSM 6489
CATGCATCCATGACGCATTAGAACGCCGTTTAAGCGCGTTTTAACCGAATATTCGAATAAGTTATAGCATTCACGCTAATAAGCCGTTAGAATGCGTTTTAAGGCGGTTTTAACGCGATTTCAGTGATTATACGAATGAGTTATCGCAATCATGATTGTAAGCCGTTAGAACGCCGTTTAAGCGCGTTTTACAATTACATATTTTCACATTCGGTACACTGTATGGTTTTGCGCTCACATCGATTTTCAGCGCGATTTTCATAAGTTCGTGTATACCTGTCCGGAAATGCCATTTTTCGCGTTTCAAATTAAAATGGCCGTCCACAGAGAACGCAATATTGCGGTCTGTGGACGGCATCGATTTTCAGCGAAATTTTATTCGTTCACTTTTCTGTATTTTTGTCCTGTTTTTGCGCGGTATCATCCATATTCAAATCATCAGGTTTACAAGCATTCGCGAAGAATCTTATGAGCGCATAACATACAGTCATAAGCAGTGCCATTCCAAGCAATGCTGTAAGCACAGCATTTGCTAATGTGAATAGTAATGGGAGCAACGCTATAACGAGTACAACAATGATTACAGATAGCACAGGATGTGCATGATACAGTTT
>NZ_JDTK01000059.1 GCF_000770925.1 Bifidobacterium ruminantium DSM 6489
TGAACTGCGCCCCGTTTGTTGGACGTTGTTAATTAGGATACAGCCCTAGACCGCGAGGGACATGCTCCGGAACTCCTCCGGGGTGCGTCCCTCGAGTCGTATCTGGCGTCGTCTGGTGTTCCAATGGATGATGTACGCGTCCAGCTCGCGTTTGAACTGCTCGTACGAGTCGAACTCCCGGCCGCGGTAGAACTCGTCCTTCAAGTGGCCGAAGACCTGCTCGGTGGCGGCGTTGTCCAAGCAGTTGCCCTTGCGGCTCATGGACTGGCGGATGCCGAGCCGCTCGAGCTCGTCCCGCCACCATCGGTGCTGGTACTGCCATCCCATGTCCGAGTGCAGGACCGGCTCCACGCCGGCGGGCAGCCTGGCCTCGAGCATGGCGAGCAGCCGCTTCTGCTGCTCGAGGTCCGGACTGCGGCTCACGTCCCAGGCCACGATCTCCTTGCTGCCCATGTCGTACACGGGAGCGAGGTACGCCTTGGAGCCGGCGACCCTGGACTCGGTGACGTCGGTGCCGAGCTTGGAGAACGGCCTGTCGGCCGTGAAATCGCGTTCGGGCAGGTTATGCACGTGATCGCCCGTCTCGCCCCTGTACGAGCTGTATCTCCTCCACGGGTTCCTGGAGCGGATGGCGCATCTCAGTCCCATGCGGCGCATGACCCCGGGCACGGTCTTGGCGGATATGCGCGTGCCGAACTCGTGGACCAGGCACATGCGCACCTGC
>NZ_JDTK01000006.1 GCF_000770925.1 Bifidobacterium ruminantium DSM 6489
TTTGCTTGTTCTCTTGTTTGTGGCACCTTTTCCGCGTTGTCTCGAGTATGAGCGTTGCAATTCCGCGGCTCATACTCGGACTAGCGCGTTCTGCATGCCACAAACAGGCCACTTAGCAATTTTTGGAGGGGTCGACTTCGCGCTCAGCGATCTCCGTAATGGTCTTTGACCGAGAGAATGCACAGATCGTCGCCATCGAGCATATAGATGAGTCTGTTTGCGGAATCGATTCGCCGACTCCATGCGCCCTGCAGCCCCCATTTCAGTGGTTCGGGTTTGCCGATTCCCTCGAATGGGGACCGCAGTGTGTCGCGAATGAGTGTATTGATTCGTTTGAGTGTCCGTCTATCCTGTGATTGCCAGTACAGGTAGTCGTCCCATGCGTCATCCGTCCAACGCAACATGGCTTAGTCCTCCATAAGGGAGTGCGGGGTTGTGCTGCCGCTACGGATCTGGTCCATGCCGCGTTGGACCTTGTCGCGGAGATATGAATTCTGATAGACGCGCAGCGTCTCCATGAGCGAGTCGTAATCCGAGGCGCTCATCACCACCACATTATCCCGCTCGTCCTTGTTGGTGACCAATAGCATATCCGCATCATCATTGACCTGGCGTAAATAGGATTTAAGATCCTTGCGGAAATTCGTATATGCGACGGCAGTGACCATGACAACTCCTTTCTGTACAGAATATTGTACAGCATGATGGCTGTGAGTAGAACGTTTCCATGTTGCATATTGCGGGTAACGCTCATATTGGTTTCCAAAGGGCGGTTGCTAAGGCAAGACGCACGCTATCTCGCTTGTTTGTGGCAGATTTCGGGGGTTGGAATTTGCTTGTTCTCTTGTTTGTGGCACCTTTTTCGCGGTACCTCGAGTATGAGCGTTGTAATTCCGCGGCTCATACTCGGTTCAGTGCGTTTTAGGTGCCACAAACAAGCCACTTAGCAATTTTCGGAGGCTGTCGGCTTACCCAGAGATCCGATTACCGCATGCCCTCGAACATGTCGTTCGCGGAGACGACGGTCAGGTTCGATTCATGGCGCTCTCGTGCGGCGGATGCCAACTCGTCCGTCTTGACGAACAAGGCGTAGTGCCGTTCGGAATATCCGGGTATGAGATCGGCGCGGGAACGCAGCGTGGCGATGGTGTCCGCAATGTTCAGGTCGTTCTTCCACTTGCATTCGCCAAGCAGAATGCGCTTTTCGGATTCGTTCGCCGCGATCACATCGATATCGGTCTGCTGCTTGGTGTTGGGGTTCCCACCCCACCATTTTCCGAACTTCAAAGCGACGAAAGGAAGCCGGTCGCTGCCGTTGGCTCGCCAGAGCCATTGCATGCAGACGCTTTCGAACTGTTGTCCAACGTACGTGTCGAGTGCCGGGCCGAATACCATGTGCCGGGCGGTCAACTCACCTTGGCCGTTTTCCACGTTCACGATATTAGGGCTGACGAAACGGTACCAGAATGCGAAGAACGGGTCGGCGGGTTTCCGCAGTCCTTTTCGTGAACGGGAGGGGTCCTCTCCGAAGGGAACCTCGCGCTCAACCAATCCCAGATCTTCAAGCACGCGAAGGTACTTACTGAGGTTCGTGACAGGTTGTATGCCGGCCTGGTCGGCGATCTTGTTCTGTCTTGTCGTGCCGCTGCCGATCGCATCCATCACCGAGTTGTAGACCGTCGGGTCGCGCAGCTCCTGCCGAAGCAGCATAAGCGGCTCCTCATAGAGCAGGCCATTGGAAGAGAATAGCAGATTGGTCACGTTCTGCTCATAAGACAGGTCTGGCCGTATCTGCTGCAAGTAGTATGGGGTGCCGCCGAACGTGGCGTAATATCTGATGGCATCCTCCACCCCTGCGAAGTCGAGCATTTTTGCGGTGTCGAACACGTCGAAGGGCTTGAGCCGCAGCTGTCCGGTTCTGCGCCCGTACAGGGGACTTTTGTATCCCAGTACTTCGCTTTCCATGAATCCTTCGTTGCTGCCGCACAGCACCATCATGGTGTTCGTATTTGCGAAGCCGTGGTCTATGGCAACTTGCAACACCGATGGAAGAGAGGAATCGGCCATGGCCGCGTAGGGGAATTCGTCGAACACCAGAAGAAAACGTTCCGCCCGATCCCTGGCCTGTTCGATGATGAAATCGAACGCGTCCTGCCATGTGTCAAAGGAGAACATGCCTTCGGGCAGATGGAAGAAGCGTTGAACGGCGTGTGAGAAATCGCGCAGGTTGTTCCGTGTGGTTTGTTGGCGCGCGGTGAAGTACAGCGTGTTCTTGTCTTTGGAGAACTCGTCTAGCAATGCGGTCTTGCCCACGCGCCTGCGGCCGAGCAGCACCATCATCTGAAACGTGGTCTGCTCCCACATGGTGTTGAGTGCTTCAAGTTCCTTGAGTCGTCCGACGAACATGGTCACCTCGTCACTGTTTTATGCTTATGAGTATTATACTCATAAGCATAAAACAGCAGAAATCTGCTCTTGGATCAGTGATTTGTTGGTGCTGGAGCAAACTGTGACTTCGGGAAACCAGCAAGCAACATCTGAGATCGGAAATTTCAAAGCAGATCAGTCTGGTCGTCGGCCAGCCGATTGGTTTTTTTCGCTGAGTTTTGCCATGCAGCCGAGTATCTCAGTATTCATCTGATCGTGCCTCTCAGCCCATTGGAGAATGGTCTGCCATGTCTGGTCGGGTATGTTTTCGAGGAATACGCGATGTTCTTCCGTTTCGGAACTTACGTTGCTTTCCTTAGTTTTTAGCGATGCTTCAGGATCGGCTGATTCAATTTGAAATCCTTTGGATACAGCTCGTTCGAGCAGATAATTCAGCGCATCAATATTGACTTGTTCGTCATCTTTCTGATTGATCAAAACATGCAACGATTCTTGGCTCTCACTGCTGAGTAGTCTGTTTTTAGCGGCAAAGGCTAGTAGGCTGCGGCATACGCTAATCGGGAATGATTGCCATTCCGTTGTGCTGAGATTGCAAGTATCTGCTTGAGCGCTGGCACGCTTGTGGCGTGGTCCGGAGCTATAGGCAGGTTTATGTCCGCCGGTGTTTGGAGGTACCGTTCCATTTGTCGTATGTGATAGAGATGAAACCGTCTCGATGGAGGTTGGCATAACGGTTGTCGTTAAGCTAAAAGAGGTATCGTCAGCATCATCATATGCATCATTGAGTAAGCAAGAAGGTAAATGCTTGAGCTGATTCCAACAGTCCTCTTTTTTGGCCCATTCGCTTACATTTTGCGTTGGGCGTTCTTCCTCATTGAGGATGCTGCTGGCTTGCTTTCCTGCGCGAAGAAGAGACGCGGTCATGCTTTCATTGATACTTTGGTTATGCCATATAGAGGTAAAATCGCATTTTTTGCCAGCTTTTGACAGATCATAGGAATATTTGGCGATGGCATATTCGGTGATATTGGCTTGATATGCTCCGCGATACCAATCAGCTTGTTTTATGCGCTTATATAGCGTATCGAAAATAATGCGTTTGCAAACTAATTGTTCGAAGTATTCCTGATCGAGTTCTTCGTCAATATGCTCATTCTTGGATTGCTCTTTTGCGAAGATTGCGAAGCATTTCTGAGCGCCAAGGCTGGCGACATATGGCTTCTGATCCCAACAAACCAAATATTTCGGGGCGTCTACCATTTTGATACGCAGTTTGCGTGGATTCAGCTTTTCGAACCTTTTTCTCTCCGTTGCAGATGCGAAGCGGTTTTTCTCATTGTCGTATTGCCCTCGGGTTCGCTCATAATACCAATGAGTTCGTTCGGCTCCGTTAATCATAGGCGTGAATATCTGTTGAGAGAGCTGTTGCAGCTTGACCTGGTAATCGCTATTAGAAGAGAAGTCTGCTTCTGCCACCTTGTTCTGACTGTTCGTATACCGAGAAATATCGGGAATTAAATCCTCTTTAGCCTCGTTGCCAACTACGACCAATTTCATCGGAACAAATACTTTGCTCAAGTCGGTCTTATCTTTTTTCCGAGTGTAGAAAAGAGATGCTGTAGTTTGTCCGCCATTGACGATTTGCAAATCATCTAGTCTCGAGATGCAGCCAAAGTTATCTGTGATGACAGAGGAGGCTGTGGCGGTAAGTCCATTGTTGTAGGCAACGAAATATTCAGCCCGCAAACAAATCAATAATAGGTATCCTTTTACGCATGTTCCGCCTTTCCTGGTGTTTTCCAGGATAGCGATGTGCATGGAGAATTTTGTGGATCGACTTAGCTGACTAATCTTGGGAAGGGGTTAGATTCGGCGTATTTGAAGTGGAAAATAGGCGTTTTAAATAAGCGAAGAACGCAAAGAGAAAGAGGGTGTGTCCGGAATCATCAGATTCCGGACACACCCTCTTCGTTTACGAGCGGTCTATATCAAACCCGGTCCTGGAGCATCAGGCGGCGAAATACTCCACGCCAGCTGCGAACAGCGGCTGGTCCTTCTCGCCGGGCACGTTCACGAACGTACCGTTGCTGTAGCGCTCGGAGTGGCCCATCTTGCCGAACACGCGGCCGTCCGGGCTGGTGATGCCTTCGATGGCCAACAGCGAACCGTTCGGGTTCACGTCCAGGTCCATGCCCGGCACGCCGGCCTCGTCCACGTACTGCGTGGCGATCTGGCCGTTGGCCTTGAGCTGGGCGAGCACATCGTCGGAGGCCACGAAGCGGCCCTCGCCGTGGGAGATGGCGATGGTGTGCATGTCGCCCACCTCGGTCTTCGCCAGCCACGGGGAGAGGTTCGAAGCCACGCGGGTGCGCACCAGGCGGCTCTGGTGGCGGCCGATGGTGTTGAACGTCAGCGTTGGGCATTCGGCGGTCATCGGCACGATGTCGCCGTACGGCACCAGGCCGAGCTTGATGAGCGCCTGGAAGCCGTTGCAGATGCCGAGCATCAGGCCGTCGCGGTTGTTCAGCAGGTCGCGCACGGCCTCGGTCACGGCCGGGGCGCGGAAGAACGCGGTGATGAACTTGGCGGAGCCGTCCGGTTCGTCGCCGCCGGAGAAGCCGCCGGGGATCATGATGATCTGGCTCTTCTTGATCTCCTCTACCAACGCGTTGGTGGATTCGGCCACGGCCGCCGGGGTGAGGTTGTTTACGATAAGCGTGCTCACGTCGGCGCCCGCGCGTTCGAAGGCTGCGGCGGAATCGTATTCGCAGTTGTTGCCCGGGAACACGGGGATGATCACATGCGGCTTGGCCACGCCGGTGCCGGTGTACACGGTCTTCTTCGGAGCGTTGAAGGACACGGTCTCGACGGTCTTGCCCTTCTCATCGCCCTTGGAACGGTACGGGAACACGGATTCGATGCCGTCCTCCCATGCATCCTGCAGCTCGGCCAGGTCGAGCGTTTCGCCGGCGGCCACGAACTGGTAGGCCTCGGTGGTCTCGCCGACCTCGCTGACCTCCACCAGGTTGGACACGGCCGGAACCTTCGCAGCGTCGGCAAGTTCGATGATGAAGGAGCCGTAGGCCGGGGCGAACAGGTCGTCCACGCTGATGCCGTCGGCCAGCTTCACGCCGATCTGGTTGCCGACCGTCATCTTGAAGATCGCTTCGGCGGTCGCGCCATAACCCGGCGTGGACACAGCCAGCGCATCGCCGAAATCGGTAAGCTCCTCAACCGCGGAGAACACCTCCAGCAACGCATCCTTGTCTGGCGTGAGGCCATCGGCCTTATAGCGCGGGGTGATGCGGACCACACGGTGGCCGGCGCCCTTGAACTCGGGGGAGGTGGCGCGCTTCATATTGCCCACCGCCACGGCGAAGGAGATTAGGGTCGGTGGAACGTCAAGCTGCTCGAAGGTGCCGGACATGGAGTCCTTGCCGCCGATCGCGCCCGCGCCCAGATCCACCTGGGCCATCAGGGCGCCCAGCACGGCGGCCATCGGCTTGCCCCAGCGTTCCGGCTCGTCGCGCAGCTTCTCGAAGTACTCTTGGAAGCTCAGATATGCATTCTCATGCTCGAAGCCGGCGGCCACCAGCTTGGACAGCGACTCGACCACGGACAGGTACGCGCCCGTGAACTGGTTCTTCTCCATAATGTACGGGTTGAAGCCCCACGCCATCGCGGAAGCGGTGGTGGTCTCGCCGAACACCGGCAGCTTGGCGACCATGGCCATGTTCGGGGTCAGCTGCTTCCTACCGCCGAACGGCATGAGCACGGTGCCTGCACCGATGGTGGAATCGAAGCGTTCGGAAAGGCCCTTGTTGGAGGCCACGTTCAGATCGGTGAGCATGGTGTGCATGCGCTCGGCGAGCGTGCCGGTCTTCCACGGGGTGGCGTAGTCGTGCTGCGTCTCGACGTGCACCACCTGGTGCTTCGGAGCACCATTGGAGGCGAGGAATTCGCGCGACAGATCCACGATCGTGTCGCCGTTCCACACCATTGTCATGCGCGGATCCTCGGTCACGGTCGCGATGACCTCGGCTTCAAGGTTCTCCTCCTTGGCATAGCCCAGGAACTCGTCCACGTCTTCGGCTGCCACGTCCACGGCCATGCGCTCCTGGGATTCGGAGATCGCCAGTTCGGTGCCGTCCAGGCCCTCGTACTTCTTCGACACCTTGTTGAGGTCCACGTACAGGCCGTCGGCCAGCTCGCCGACGGCCACGGACACGCCGCCGGCGCCGAAATCGTTGCAGCGCTTGATCAGACGGCACGCGTCGCCACGGCGGAACAGACGCTGCAGCTTGCGCTCGACGGGGGCGTTGCCCTTCTGCACCTCGGCGCCGTCGAGTTCCAGCGATTCGACGTTATGCGCCTTGGACGCACCGGTGGCGCCGCCGATGCCGTCACGGCCGGTGCGACCGCCGAGCAGGATCACCTTGTCGCCCGGAGCCGGGGTCTCGCGGCGCACATGATCGGCCGGGGTCGCGGCCACAACCGCACCGACCTCCATGCGCTTGGCCACATAACCGGGGTGATAGATCTCATTCACCTGACCGGTGGCCAGACCGATCTGGTTGCCGTAGGAGGAATAGCCGGCCGCGGCGGTGGTGACGAGCTTGCGCTGAGGAAGCTTGCCTTCAAGCGTTTCGGACACCGGCACGGTCGGGTCGGCGGCACCGGTCACGCGCATGGCCTGGTACACGTAGGAGCGACCGGACAGCGGGTCGCGGATGCAGCCGCCGATGCAGGTGGCCGCGCCGCCGAACGGTTCGATCTCGGTGGGGTGGTTGTGGGTCTCGTTCTTGAACAGGAACAGCCAGTCCTCGTCGTGGCCGTTCACATCCACCTTCACCTTGACGGTGCAGGCGTTGATCTCCTCGGATTCGTCGAGGTTCTTCAGAATGCCGTTCTTCTTGAGCCACTTCGCGCCGATCGTGCCCATATCCATCAGGCACACCGGCTTGGCGTCGCGGCCCAGCTCGTGACGCATCTCAAGATACTTGTCGAACGCGGCCTGGACGGCGGCATCATCGATCTTGACATCGTCAAGCTGCGTGCCGAACGTGGTGTGACGGCAGTGATCGGACCAATACGTATCGATCACCTTGATTTCGGTGATCGTCGGGTCGCGCTGCTCCTCGGTGAAATGCTCGCGGCAGAACTGCAGGTCGGCCAGATCCATGGCTAGTCCGCGATCCTCGATGAACTGTTCGAGCTCGGCGTCGCTCATGGTGCGGAAACCGTCGATGACCTCCACCTTGCCGGGCACCGGCACCTGGGTCTTGAGCGTGGTCTTCACGTCCAGCGAGGCCTCACGCGCCTCCACCGGGTTGATCACGTAATGTTTGATGGCCTCGACGTCGGCTTCGGACAGTTCGCCTTCCAGCGCATACACCTTGGCGGAGCGCACGGTCGGGCGCTCGCCCTGGGAGATCAGCTGGATGCACTCGCTGGCGGAATCCGCGCGCTGGTCGAACTGGCCAGGCAGGTATTCCACGGCGAACACGGCCGCGCCGCCGAAATCGGGCAAATCGGCGGACACGTTGTCCACCTGCGGCTCGCTGAACACGGTCGGCGTGGCCTGGGCGAACAGCTCCTCGCTGATGCCTTCCACGTCGTAACGGTTGACGAGACGGACGTTCTTCAGGGCAGTGATGCCGAGGATGGTCTTGAGCTCATTGGCGAGCTGCTGCGCCTCGACGTTGAAGCCCGGCTTCTTTTCCACGTATACGCGAAAAACCATGGGTCAACTCCTTGAAAGGGGCTTAGAAAATTAGCGGATTGATGTGAAAGCGTTTGAAAACGTTGAAACGTTGGAATGCTGAAAACGGATGCGAAACAACGAAGCCCGCATCCGAGCTGATACTGCGGATGCGGGCTGTACGTGCGTCATTCGGCGACTTCGATGCCTTCGGACTTGGCGAGTCCGGCCAGGCGGCTTTCGATCTCCTCATAGGCGGGGATGATGTCGCCCAGATCGCGGCGGAACAGGTCCTTGTCGAGGTGTTCGACCTTGCCGGAGTGATCGCGCTGGTCCCACAGACGGCAGGAATCCGGGGTGATCTCGTCGGCGAGCAGCAGCGTGCCGTCGGAAGTGCGGCCCATTTCGATCTTGAAGTCCACGAGCTTGACGTCGATCTTGGCGAAGATCTCGATCAAGGCCTCGTTGATACGGCGGGCGAGCGGGGCGATCTCGGCCAGATCCTCACGGGTGCACACGCCGAGCGCCACCAGATCGTCGTCGTTCACGAACGGATCGTGCAGATCGTCGTTCTTCAGGAAGTATTCGAGCACCGGCTCCTTGAGCTCGATGCCCTCTTCGACGCCCAGGCGGGAGCAGAAGTGGCCGGCCGCGGTGTTGCGCAGCACGATTTCGAGCGGGAACATGGTGACCTTCTTGACCAGCTGGGAGGTCTCGCCCACGCGGGCGATCAGATGGCTGTCGATGCCGCGCCTCTTCAGCAAATCGAAGATCAGCGTGGTGATGAGGTTGTTCAGCCTGCCCTTGCCGGCGAAATCTTCCTTCTTCTCGCCGTCACCTGCGGTAGCGGAGTTCTTGTATTCGACCCAGAGGACCTCCGGATCGTCAGTTGCGTACAGTTGCTTGGCTTTGCCCTCGTAGAGCTTTTCCAACTTCTCCATTACTCGCCTTTCCTGGTGTTTGGGAGGTAGATAGTTTGGTGAACT
This sequence comes from Bifidobacterium ruminantium DSM 6489, assembly GCF_000770925.1. Lineage (GTDB taxonomy): Bacteria > Actinomycetota > Actinomycetes > Actinomycetales > Bifidobacteriaceae > Bifidobacterium > Bifidobacterium ruminantium. Next base: position 9,076 of record NZ_JDTK01000006.1, read on the forward strand.
TGACGGTTACAAGATACCAACGGGAGGCTACATTGACGCGGTTTCCGGGCGCGTTCCGCCAGGCCTGCGCCGGCATCCGCCGATTGGCTGTCAGGCGATGTCGATTTCGAGCGATTCGGCCACGTTCCCGGCTTTGGCACGCGCGTCGGCCGCGTCGCTTCCGATGGCCAGAGCCACGGCCATGCGGCGGTGTCCATGCACTTCCGGCTTCGCGAAGATGCGCAGGTCGGTGCCGGGCTTAGACAAAGCGGTGGCGACATTGCGGAATTCCACTTCGCCATTGCCCTGGACGACGATCGCATGGCTTGCCGCGACGGTGCCTTCCGGAATCGACAGCGCGACATGCTCCTGCGTGATCGGCAGCCCGAGAATCGCGCGCGCATGCAGTGCGAACTCGCTCAATCGCTGGGACATCATCGTGACCATGCCTGTGTCGTGCGGGCGGGGGGAGACCTCGTTGAACAGCACGGAACCGTTGATCAGCACGAACAGCTCCACGCCGAACACGCCCCAGCCTTTTTCGCCGGATTTCCGGGCCTTCGCAACCAGTCCCTCCACGGCGGTACGGGCGATGTGCTGCGCCTGCGCGAGCACGTCCTGGGTGAAGGAGGCGGGCTGCCATGATTCGCGATAGTCACCGCTTTCCTGACGCTGTCCGATGGGCGAGCATGTCACGATGCCGGCGCTGGAGCTGACCGTCAGCACCGTCAGCTCGTAATCAAGCGGTGCCAACGCCTCCACGATCACGCGGGAAACGTCGCCTTCATCGTGCGCGCGCCGGCCTTCCTGCGCTTCCGTCCAAGCCGCGTCGATAGCGTCCGCGGAACGTACCACGGACTGTCCATGGCCCGAAGAGCTCATGATCGGCTTGACCACGCATGGGTAGCCGACGATCTCGGCGCCCGCGCGCAGTTCCTCCAGGGAACCGGCGAAACGGTACGGGGTGGTCGGCAGGCCAAGTTCCTCATGCGCGAGCACGCGCAGACGTTCACGATCCATGCAGATCGCCGCGATTTCGGCGCTTGGAACCACCTGCGCGCCATGTTCCGCCGCGGCGGCGAGTTCCGAAGTGGCGATCGCCTCGACTTCCGGCACGATGATGTCCGGTTTGATCTCGTCGAACAATGCGCGCAGCTCGGTGGCGTTGGCCATGTCGAGCACGCGGTATTCGTGCGCCACCTGCTGGGCTGGGGCGCCTGTGTAGGAATCGGCCGCGCACACCCAGGCGCCCAGCCTCATGAGTTCGATGATGACTTCCTTGCCCAGTTCGCCGGAACCAAGGAACAGGACGCGGGTCGGATGCTTGCCAAGCGGAGTGCCAAGGGCACGATTCTCTTCAGTCATGGCTCCTATTGTGCCATCGGCGTAGGATGGAACGCATGTCAGAGCAAGAGAAGCAGGAATCACGGCGCCCCCTGACCATTGCCATGGTGGTTGATACGTCAGGCAATCGTGGGAATGGAACCTCGAATTCCGCGTTGCAATGGGCCGAGGAGCTGGAACGCCAAGGGCATCATGTTCGTTTGGTGGGCATCGGCGCCCCCGAATATCCGGCGCGTGTCAATCATGTGCCTCTGGTCAGCTGGGTAGCCAGAAAGCAGCAGATGCAGTTCGCCGAACCAAGCGACACGCTGTTCCGGACCGCGTTCCAAGGGGTGGACGTGGTGCATATCTACACGCCGTTCCGATTCGGCCAGCATGCATGCAGAATCGCCAAGCAGATGGGAATCGCGGTCACCGCCGGCTACCACGTGCAGCCGGAGAACATCACGTATTCCGCCGGGCCGCTGAAGTATGTGCCGGGCATTGATTCGTTCATCTACTGGCTGTTCGATATGTGGCTGTATCGCAAGATCGGGCATGTGCATGTGCCGACGGAGCTGGGGGCGAGCCTGCTGCGATCGCACGGCTACAAGTCGAAGCTGCACGTCATTTCCAACGGCTATGAATCCCGGTTCACCGCGAAACGCCAGCGCAGTGTCGATGAGCCGGCGCCTGTTCCATTCCGTATCGTGGCCTCGGGGCGATTGACCAATGAAAAGAATCATGTCGCGCTGATTCGGGCGATCGCCCGTTGCCGGCATGCGCAGGACATCGAACTGACGATCGCCGGTACAGGTCCGCTGAAAAAGAAGCTGCAGCGGCTCGCGAAGCGCTTGCTGTCCCGTCCGGCTTCGATTGGCTTCCACAAGAATGGGGATATGCCGGCGTTATTGCGCTCCGGCGATTTGCTGGTGCATCCCTCGATTGCCGACCTTGAATCGGTGAGCGTCATCGAAGGCATGGCGGCCGGCTTGGTACCCGTGATTGCGTCATCGTCATTGAGCGCCGCCGGACAGTTTGCGTTGCGGGACGAGTCATTGTTCCCTGTGGGTGATGTGGATGCGCTGTCCAGACGCATCGATTGGTGGATTGACCATCCGGCTGAACTCGCGCAGTGGGGTGCCATCTACGCGGAACACACCAAGACCAATTATTCCGTGGAATCCTCCGTACGAAAGTTCGTGGCTATGGAACGTGAAGCCATTGCCGACAACCGACGGTAGCTCGTAATCGTCGTACAAGGTGGGGGCGAGCGGTTTTCCTTCCGGCTCGGCCCCACCTTGTACGACGAAATTAATCTTTTATAGCAATGAGATGAGCTGCTCCACCTGCTCATCCGTAGTGGCCCAACTGGTGCAGATGCGCATCACGGTATGCGTGTCGTCCGCCTTCTCCATGAAACCGAGGCGTACGTGGCGCTGCAGCCGTTCTGAGGTCTCGTCGTCAAGCGTGATGAAGATCTGGTTGGTCGGAGCGTCGAAGGTCAGCGTATAGCCGCGTTCCGTCAGCACCTCGCGGATACGGTCCGCCGCGTCGTTGGCGTGACGGGCGATGCGGCAGTACAAATCGTCGGTGAACAGTGTGTCGAACTGCAGTCCCAGCAGCCATCCCTTCGCCAACAATGCTCCATGCTGCTTGACGAGCGTCACGAAGTGTTGCGGCATGTTGCCATGCGTGAACACCACGGCCTCGCCGAACATTGCACCCACCTTGGTGCCGCCGATATAGAACACGTCGGCGAGACGCGCCACATCCTCAAGCGTCACGTCATTGCCCGTTGCGGTAAGCGCATAGCCAAGTCGTGCGCCGTCGATGAACAATGGCATATCGTACTTCGTGCAGACCTTGCGGATCGCCTCGAGCTCGGCCAGCGTGTACAGCGTGCCGTATTCGGTGGCCTGCGAAATGTACACGCAGCCGGGGAACACCATATGCGTGTAGTTGCCGTCCGCGTAGAACGTTGCGCAATACTCTTCGAGCTCTTTCGCGTCGATCTTGCCGTTGTGGTGGGGGAGGGTGAGCACCTTGTGCCCGGTGAATTCAATGGCTCCGGCCTCATGCACATTCACATGACCGGTGTTCGCCGCCACCACGCCGGCGTACTGCGGAGTGATGGAATCGATGACGACCTGATTGGTCTGCGTTCCTCCGACCAGGAAGAAGATCTCCGCGTCAGGGCATCCGCAGGCCTGTTGGATTTTGGCCTTCGCACTGGCGCAGATGTCGTCGTTGCCGTAGCCGGGATACTGATCATGCGCGGTTTCGGCGAGACGGGTGATGACTTCCGGGGTCGCGGCGCAGGAATAGTCATTTTCGAAAGACAGCAATGTGCGTATCCCTTCCTGTTTTCATGCGGTTGAAAACGCGTTGGTCGGTGGATGTCATAGATAGCAAAAAACCTCGGAATTACTTCCGAGGTTTCGTAGCTGGGTGGCTAACGCGGCTCGAACGCGCGACCTTCTGAACCACAATCAGATGCTCTACCAACTGAGCTATAGCCACCATGTTCTCACTTCCATGCGGAAGCGCAACAGATGAACACTATACACGGTTTTCGGATTTCGCGCGCATCGGCGTGTTGCGCGTTCCAGCGCTTTGGTATTCCCGCCGCGTTCATTATGTGAACAACGTGTTACGCGTCCGATGAGCCGCTGCGTAGTTTATAGGCGATTTCGACTGAAGGTGTCACAACGGGGTCGGCGGATTGCCGGCCCCGTTTGTTTTCCGGAACGGAAGACGGTGGCATACGAGAGAGGGAGAGGAACAATGCAGAAGATCAAAGCCTTTGGTGATTGGCTCACCAAGTGGTTCACCCTGATCGTGATCGTGTGGGCGGTCTTCAACTACTTCGTGCCGCAGACCAGCCTGTGGGGCAAGTCCTATACCGGTTATTTCCTTGGCATCGTGCTGTTCGGCATGGGCCTGACGTTGACGCTTGACGATTTCAAGCGCATTCTGACCCAGCCGTTGATGGTCATCGTCGGCACGGTGGCGCATTTCGTGATCATGCCGTTGGTGGCTGTGCTGCTGTGCTGGATCTTCCATCTCGATGGCGCGCTTGCGGTCGGCGTGATTCTGGTCGGTTGCTGCCCATCCGGCACCTCGTCCAACGTGATGAGCTACCTGAGCCGTGGCGATGTGGCTCTTGACGTGTCCATCGGCATCCTGTCCACGCTGTGCGCGCCGTTCATGATTCCGCTGCTGATGCAGTGGCTCGCTTCCCAGTATGTGACGGTGCCGGTCCAGTCCCTCTTCCTGAACGCGGTCAAGGTCGTGCTGTTTCCGATCGCGCTTGGCGTGATCTGCCACGCGATTTTCAAGGAGAAGATCGAGAAGGTCACGGTGGCACTGCCCATCGTCTCTCAGGTGGCCATCCTGCTCATCATCGGCGTTGTGGTGGCGGCCAATGGCCCGAAGCTGTTCGTGTCCTCCTCGCTGCTGGCCATCCCGGTGGTCATCCTGCACAACCTGTGCGGGTATGCGCTGGGCTTCGGTTTCTCGAAGCTCATGTACAAGGTATATCCGAAGGGCTTCCGCTATGCCCAGCAGAAGGCCATCACCTTCGAGGTCGGCATGCAGGACTCCGCTTTGGGTGCCACGCTGGCCCTGAGCTCGTTCGCGTCCAATCCGCTGGCGGCCGTGCCGTCCACATTCTTCAGCGTGTGGCACAACATCTCCGGTTCGGTGCTGTCCAGCTGGTGGCGCGAGCATGATGACAAGCATCAGATCCACCCGGATTCCGACAATGGTGAGAAGGGATCCGCAGCCAAGGCTTCGGAAGCCGGGGACGCCGTCAAGGATGAGTCCGAGGAAACGGTCAACGCCTGAATGTGATTCGTGGCATCGGCCAGGCATCCTCTGAACCGTACAGAACGGTTCAGAGGATGTTCTGTTTTGACCTGTTTTTCCATGGCGATGTTAAATTGTGTTGCTTTGCGCTGAAGTTCGGTTAGGTATTGAAAATATTGGGATTTAGGGGTGTTTTGCCCCGTGTCATATGTTCGTTTGCGGTATACTAAAGGTGAAGGCCGGAGTTGCGGATCGGTCGAGAATTCGTCAGGTCGCAATGAAGCGTCGATGGCCGTGAGGCCCATGCGCAACGCCTTCAAGATATAACTGAAGAACAACCGAATATAGCGATTCGAGATGGCGGCATAGGCAGTACGGCGAGGACGCCGGGCCGCATGGGGTTATGAAAAGACTCAGAGGTTTGAAGCGATGCGCGCAAGGTGGCGCGTGGGAGAGTGGCTCCGATGCCAGGATGGCGTCGGAGCCACTCTCCGTATAACGGCCGTTGCTGTCGCGACACGATTATCCAGCATTGTCCGGCAGACCCGTATACTGGTAATTCGTGTGTGCCAACGGCATGCCTTATGTAACAGGCGTGCGGGTTGGGATATCCCGGAACTCGATTGCATCACGCGCAGCAATGCGGCGGTGAGAGAGGGACGGGCCATCGGGCCGGTGGACTGTGGCTATCTCTACGATTCATGTCGTTGGAGTGTGGGCGCAGTGCGGCGGTCACACGAAACCAAGAGAAACCACTGAATCGGAGAATTCAAGTTGCCTACTATTGAACAGCTCGTCCGTAAGGGACGCCAGGCAAAGCCGAAGAAGTCCAAGACTTTGGCACTGAAGGGAAGCCCGCTGCGTCGTGGCGTGTGCACCCGTGTTTACACCACCACCCCGAAGAAGCCGAACTCGGCACTGCGTAAGGTCGCCCGTGTGCGCCTGAGCTCCGGTGTCGAAGTCACCGCTTACATCCCGGGCGAAGGCCATAACCTGCAGGAGCACTCCATCGTGCTCGTTCGCGGCGGCCGTGTCAAGGATCTGCCGGGTGTTCGTTACCACATCGTTCGTGGCGCCCTCGATACCCAGGGTGTGAAGGATCGCAAGCAGGGCCGTTCCCTGTACGGAGCAAAGAAGGCGAAGTAAGAGATATGTCACGTAAAGGACCTTCCAAGAAGCATCAGCTGCTGCCGGATCCGATCTACGGTTCCACCGTTGTGGCACAGCTCATCAACAAGATTCTGCTTGACGGCAAGAAGTCGATCGCCGAGGACATCGTCTACAGCGCTCTCGATATGGTCAAGGAGAAGACCGACCAGGAGCCGGTCGCCGTTCTCAAGCGCGCTCTGGACAACATCCGTCCGTCCCTCGAGGTTCGCTCCCGCCGTGTCGGTGGCGCTACCTACCAGGTCCCGGTCGAGGTGAAGCCGGCTCGCGCCAATACCCTGTCCCTGCGCTGGCTCACCGATTTCTCCCGCGCCCGTCGCGAGAAGACCATGGCCGAGCGTCTGGCCAACGAAATCCTCGATGCCTCCAATGGCCTCGGCGCTTCTGTCAAGCGTCGCGAGGATACTCACAAGATGGCAGAGGCCAACAAGGCCTTCGCTCATTACCGCTGGTAATTAGTCAAGAACGAGAGTTAAGGAACACTCATGGCACTAGACGTGCTTACTAATCTGAACCAGATCCGTAACATCGGCATCATGGCTCACATCGATGCTGGTAAGACCACCACCACCGAACGTATCCTGTACTACACCGGCAAGAACTACAAGATCGGCGAGACCCACGATGGCGCCTCGACGATGGACTTCATGGCTCAGGAGCAGGAGCGCGGCATCACCATTCAGTCCGCCGCCACCACCTGCTTCTGGAATCGTCAGACCCACGACGTGAAGGACAAGTTCCAGATCAACATCATCGATACCCCTGGCCACGTGGACTTCACGGCCGAGGTGGAGCGCTCCCTGCGAGTGCTCGACGGTGCTGTCGCCGTGTTCGATGGCAAGGAAGGCGTGGAGCCGCAGTCCGAAACCGTGTGGCGTCAGGCTGACAAGTACGGCGTTCCGCGCATCTGCTTCATCAACAAGATGGATAAGCTCGGCGCCGACTTCTACTACTCCGTCGACACCATCAAGAAGAAGCTGGGCGCTACCCCGCTTGTTGTGCAGCTGCCTATCGGTGCTGAGAACGACTTCGCAGGCGTTGTCGACCTGATCCGCATGAAGGCCTACGTCTGGAACGACGTCAAGGACGATATGGGTGCCCACTACGACACCACCGACATCCCGGCCGACCTGCAGGACAAGGCTGAGCAGTATCGTTCCGAGCTGCTCGACCAGGTCGCCGAGTCCGACGAGGAGCTGCTCGAGAAGTACCTCGAGTCCGGCGAACTGACCGAGGACGAGATCCGCGCCGGCATCCGCAAGCTCACCATCAACCGTGAGGCCTACCCGGTGCTCTGCGGCTCCGCCTTCAAGGACAAGGGTGTGCAGCCGATGCTGGACGCCGTCGTCGACTACCTGCCGAGCCCGGAGGACGTTCCGTCCATCGTCGGCTTCGACCCGCAGGACGAGTCCATCGAGATCGACCGCAAGCCGACCACCGATGATCCGTTCTCCGCACTGGTCTTCAAGATCTCCACCCACCCGTTCTACGGCAAGCTCGTGTTCGTGCGCGTGTACTCCGGTTCCGTCAAGCCGGGCGACACCGTCCTCGACTCCACCAAGGAGAAGAAGGAACGCGTCGGCAAGATCTTCCAGATGCACGCCGACAAGGAGAACCCGGTGGATGCCGCCGAAGCAGGCAACATCTACACCTTCGTGGGTCTGAAGAACGTCACCACCGGTGATACCCTGTGCGACGAGAAGTCCCCGATCTCCCTCGAATCCATGACCTTCCCGGATCCTGTGATCGAGGTGGCCGTGGAGCCGAAGACCAAGGCCGACCAGGAGAAGATGAGCATCGCTCTGGCGAAGCTCTCCGACGAGGATCCGACCTTCCAGGTGAAGACCGACGAAGAGTCCGGCCAGACCCTGATCTCCGGCATGGGCGAGCTGCAGCTCGACATCATCGTCGATCGTATGCGTCGTGAATTCAAGGTGGAGTGCAACGTCGGTAACCCGCAGGTTGCATACCGCGAGACGATCCGCAAGGCCGTCATGAACCAGGAATACACGCACAAGAAGCAGACCGGTGGTTCCGGCCAGTTCGCAAAGGTCCTGATGAACTTCGAGCCGCTCGACACCGAGAACGGCGAGACTTACGAGTTCGTCAACGAGGTCACCGGCGGCCACATCACCAAGGAATTCATTCCTTCCATCGATGCTGGCGTGCAGGAAGCCATGGAATCCGGCATTCTCGCCGGCTTCCCGGTGGTTGGCGTCAAGGCTACCGTCACTGACGGCCAGGTCCACGACGTCGATTCCTCCGAAATGGCCTTCAAGATCGCAGGTTCCATGTGCTTCAAGGAAGCTGCCCCGAAGGCCAAGCCGGTCATCCTCGAGCCGATCATGGCCGTGGAAGTGCGTACTCCGGAAGAGTACATGGGCGATGTGATGGGCGACATCAACGCACGTCGTGGTTCCATCCAGTCCATGACCGACTCCACCGGTGTCAAGGTCATCGACGCCAAGGTCCCGCTGTCCGAGATGTTCGGCTACATCGGCGATCTTCGCTCCAAGACCCAGGGCCGCGCAATGTTCACCATGCAGATGGACTCCTACGCAGAGGTTCCGAAGAACGTCTCCGAGGAGATCATCAAGGCCCAGCGCGGCGAGTGACACGCGCTGCCACTGAAGTGGAAACTGTCTCCAGTCAGCGCTAGTATTTTGTAGCGCTGACTGGGTTCGGGCTCCAAAGTGGCACAAACCCGTCAAACCCAGTAAAATGTAGCGAGTGCCTTGAAATGAGTTCAAGGCTTACTACGAGACGTCCAGGAGGACAAACACATGGCAAAGGAAAAGTACGAGCGTACTAAGCCGCACGTTAACATTGGTACCATTGGCCACGTCGATCACGGCAAGACCACTCTGACCGCAGCTATCTCCAAGGTGCTGCACGAGGAGTACCCGGATGTCAACCCGGAGTATGACTTCAACCAGATCGATTCCGCTCCGGAAGAGGCTGCCCGCGGTATCACCATCAACATCGCCCACATCGAGTACCAGACCGAGAAGCGTCACTACGCTCACGTCGACTGCCCGGGCCACGCCGACTTCGTGAAGAACATGATCACCGGCGCTGCTCAGATGGATGGCGCTATCCTCGTTGTGGCCGCCACCGACGGCCCGATGGCTCAGACCCGCGAGCACGTGCTGCTCGCTCGTCAGGTTGGCGTTCCGAAGATTCTCGTCGCTCTGAACAAGTGCGATATGGTCGACGACGACGAGCTCATCGAGCTCGTTGAGGAAGAGGTCCGTGACCTCCTCGACGAAAACGGCTTCGATCGTGACTGCCCGGTCATCCACGTGTCCGCTTACGGCGCGCTGCACGATGACGCTCCGGATCACGAGAAGTGGGTTGAGCAGATCAAGAAGCTCATGGACGCCGTCGACGAGTACATCCCGACCCCGGTCCACGATCTGGACAAGCCGTTCCTGATGCCGATCGAAGATGTCTTCACCATCTCCGGCCGTGGCACCGTGGTGACCGGCCGTGTTGAGCGTGGTAAGCTCCCGGTCAACTCCAACGTCGAGATCGTCGGCATCCGCCCGACCCAGACCACCACCGTCACCTCCATCGAGACCTTCCACAAGCAGATGGACGAGTGCGAGGCTGGCGACAACACCGGCCTGCTGCTCCGCGGCATCAACCGTGACCAGGTCGAGCGTGGCCAGGTTCTGGCTGCTCCGGGCTCCGTGACCCCGCACACCAAGTTCGAGGGCGAAGTCTACGTGCTGACCAAGGACGAAGGCGGCCGTCATTCGCCGTTCTTCTCCAACTACCGTCCGCAGTTCTACTTCCGCACCACCGACGTCACCGGCGTCATCACCCTGCCGGAAGGCGTCGAGATGGTTCAGCCGGGCGATCACGCCACCTTCGGCGTTGAGCTGATTCAGCCGATCGCTATGGAAGAGGGCCTGACCTTCGCAGTGCGCGAAGGCGGCCACACCGTCGGCTCGGGCCGTGTCACCAAGATCATCGAGTAGTTTCTGCCCGATATCGGAAGACACGCTTTGAACTAGCGTGAATATGCCCTTGGAGGTTTATGCCTCCAAGGGCATATTTTGTTATCCGCCGATTCTTACACCCCTTGTTTTCTTGAATCTGGAATAAGGCAGAGGCTTTGATCACATGACCCTTTTGGAACGTTCCCCGCGTCAACCCGTCATTCACCCGCGACCGAATACGCGCTATCGGTAAAAACGATAACCATTCGTGCCGAATAACGGACGCAGCCGTCAGAGCTTCATATTGTTTCCGTAGTGTTCGAGAGTGAACGGAGCGGAAGACCTACGGTTGCTTCCACCCCCAATGTTTTGAGAATCCGGATAGCAAAGGAAGGGACATAATGGATTGGCGTACGGTCCATGACAAGGCAGTTGAGAACATGACCACGGCCGGTCTTCTGTATGAGGACGGCAACGCCGACATCGACAGCGGGACGAACGACGTCGATACTTTGGCATGGAGAAGGTACGGCATTCTGCCCCGAACGTTCCACAACGTGGGTGATATCGACACCTCCGTCACCGTGGGCGGTCTTCATATCGATACCCCGATTTTCGGTGCACCCACCGCCTACCATCGTCTTGCCAGCAAACAAGGCGAGATCAGCTCGCAGAACGGCATGCATCGTGCCGGATCGTTCATCGTCTACCCGACGAACGCTTCGGAACCGGTGGAGCATTTCGCCCAGGAAGCCCAGGGCGAATGGTGGCAGCAGGTCTATCTGTTCGACGATCGCAAGGTCTCCGCTGGTTTTATGGAACGATCCGTCGAAGCGGGGGCGAAGGCTCTGATGCTTACCTTGGATTGCCCCGGGTACCGTCGCGATTTCGGATTCCGCAATGGCATTGACGGCACATGGGAAGGTTCGAGCGGCAACTTCCCGAATATGCATATGACCGACTGGACCTTGAATTTGGCGACGTCGATTACGCCCAAGGACATCCAGTGGCTTAAGGATCTTTCCGGTCTGCCGGTCTACGTCAAGGGTGTCATGCGGCCCGAGGACGCCGTGACCGCCATGAACGCTGGCGCCGCGGGAGTCATGGTGTCGAACCATGGACGACGTCAGGTGGACGGTGTGGTTCCGGTCGCCTACGCTCTGCCTCGCATTAGAAAGGCTCTGGGACGCGATGCTGAGATCTTCGCCGATACCGGCATCCGCACCGGCGGCGATGTCTTCCGCGCTCTGGCGTTGGGCGCCAACGCGGTTGGTCTTGGCAGGCCGATCCAGTGGGCCGCGGCGGCCGGCGGCGAAGACGGCATCGTGGACATGATCGGCAAGATCACCGATGAGCTCGCCCATACCATGAATTCGGCTGGAGTGTCGCGCATCGCCGACATCGATGAATCGTTCCTTGTCGAAGGGCAGGGGCCCGCGGCCATCGCATCCTATGGAGTCGGGTTCTGAACCGTACTCGTCCGAGAACAGAATCAAGGACGAAACGTGCCGTGGACTTTTGAGCTTCCCGTATTCCATCGAAAACGGGGGACGTGGTCCACGGCACGTCGCATATGCGTGGTGGTCAACTCGTTATGGCATAATGAGCAAGGCTTTTTGTAAGCTTTCCCGTTAGATGAAGAAATAGGTGAGTTAATTTGGCACAGACTACCAACGACATCAAGAACGGTTCCGTCCTGAACCTTGACGGACAGCTGTGGACCGTCATCAAGTTCCAGCACGTGAAGCCGGGCAAGGGACCCGCCTTCGTGCGCACCACCATCAAGAACGTGCTTTCCGGCAAGATCGTCGACAAGACCTTCAATGCGGGCATGAAGGTGGATTTCGAGACCGTCGACAACCGCAACCTCCAGTACTCCTATGAGGACGGCGACAATTTCGTGTTCATGGATATGACCACCTACGATCAGATTTTCATTCCGAAGACCCTGGTCGGAGACCAGGCCAAGTTCCTGCTCGAAGGCACCGACTGCGTCGTCTCCTTCCATGACGGCACCCCGCTGTCCGTCGAGCTGCCGGCTTCCGTGGTTCTCACCGTCACCCACACCGAACCGGGCCTGCAGGGCAACCGTTCCAACGCCGGCACCAAGCCGGCTACCGTCGAGACCGGCGCCGAGATCCAGGTGCCGCTGTTCATCGGCGAAGGCGAGAAGGTCAAGGTGAACACCACCGACGGCTCCTACCTCGGCCGCGAGAACTGAGAGTAAGGACAGCGAAGTTTCATGGCACGTTCCACCGCTCGTAAGAGGGCTCTGAACACGTTGTATGAAGCGGATGAGAAGGGACAGGACATCCTGTCCCTTCTTGCTGAGCGCATCGAGCAGCCCGGCGCTCAGACACCGCTGCCTGAATACGCCATCGAAATCGTACGTGGCGTGGCGGAGCATATCGCCGCCATCGACGCCATGCTTGACGAGCATTCCACCGGTTGGAAGGTCAAGCGCATGGGCGTCGTGGATCGCAATATATTGCGCATCGCCACGTGGGAGATCATGTTCAATGACGATGTCCCCAACATGGTGGCCATCGATGAGGCTTTGGGCCTTGCCAAGACGCTGTGCGATGATGATTCGCCGGCGTTCATCCATGGTCTGCTCAGCGCTGTGAGCGCGGATGCACAGGCTTCTCCAGTGGATGGGCAACCGACCGAACCTTTGGCTGAATAAAGCTGGAAGTTAAGCGATTCGGCCGGGTCGCGAGTCCTAACCGGCCGCTATCCTTGGTACGAATACCTTGACTATAAGGGGGTTTTGGTGAACCAGTATGATTCCGAAGCCGTGATGTTTGACCCTCAGGATGCCGTTCTCGTTCTTGAAGACGGACAGGTGTATGTGGGTGAGCCATACGGTGCGATCGGCACGACCAGCGGGGAGATCGTTTTTGCGACCGGCATGACCGGTTATCAGGAAACGCTTACCGATCCCAGCTACGATCGGCAGATCGTGGTACAGACGTTCCCGCATATCGGGGACACGGGAATCAACGGGGAGGATCCGGAATCATCCAAGATCTGGGTTGCCGGTTATGTGGTGCGCGATCCCAGCCCGAACGTGAGTAATTGGCGCGCCACCGGCAGCCTTGACGATGACTTGGAATCCAACCACATCGTCGGCATCAGCCATATCGACACCCGTAAGCTGGTTCGTCATCTGCGTTCCGCGGGCGTCATGCGTGCCGCCATTTTCTCCGGCGACGCGTTGCTCGACGACAACGGCAAGCTGCGTTCTATTGAATCCATGCTCGACGAAGTCAAGGCCACTCCGCAGATGAAGGGTCTGAGCCTCTACGACGAGGTCAGCACCAAGGAAGCCTATACCATTGAGCCTTGCGGTGAATTCGAAGGCAAGGATCCATTGTTCACCGTCGCGGCGGTCGATCTGGGCATCAAGGCCATGACCCCGCACCGTATGGCGGAGCGTGGCTGCCGCGTGCACGTTGTTCCGTCCACCATCACTTTTGATGAGCTCAAGGCGCTCAATCCGGATGGCGTCTTCTTCTCCAACGGTCCGGGAGATCCGGAACAGGCCGATCCGGAGGTCAACCTGCTGCGTCAGGTTCTGGATGCTGGATACCCGTTCTTCGGCATCTGCTTCGGCAACCAGCTGCTGGGACGCGCGCTTGGCTTCGGCACCTACAAGCTCAAGTTCGGACATCGTGGCATCAACCAGCCGGTCAAGGACATGACCACCGGCAAAATCGAAATCACCGCCCACAACCATGGCTTCGCCGTGGACGCGCCCATCGGTGAAACCGTGGACGCTCCGTTCGAGAATGGCAAGTACGGCAAGGTGTTCGTCAGCCACGTCGATTTGAACGACAACGTGGTCGAAGGCCTGCAATGCGTTGATATCCCGGCCTTCTCCGTGCAGTATCATCCGGAGGCCGCGGCCGGCCCGCACGACGCCGCCTACCTGTTCGATCGCTTCGTCGATCTTATGCGTTCCACCAAGGAGGGAACCCGCAATGCCTAAGCGCACAGACATCAAGTCCGTGATGGTCATCGGCTCTGGCCCGATTGTGATCGGCCAGGCCGCGGAATTCGATTATTCGGGCACCCAGGCCTGTCGCGTGCTTCGCGAAGAGGGCATCCGGGTCATTCTGGTCAACTCCAACCCGGCCACCATCATGACCGACCCGGAAATGGCCGATGCCACCTATATCGAGCCGATCTCCACTCCGATCCTCGAGCAGATCATCGCCAAGGAGCGTCCTGACGCGCTGCTGCCGACCCTGGGCGGCCAGACCGCTTTGAACGCCGCCATGGCGCTGGGCGAGGCCGGTGTGCTCAAGAAGTACAACGTCGAGCTGATCGGCGCTTCCCTCGACGCCATCGATCGTGGCGAGGACCGTGAGCTCTTCAAGAAGGTCGTGGAGGAGGCCGGCGCTGAATCCGCACGTTCCGACATCGCGCACTCCCTTGAGGAAGTGGACAAGATCGCCGAGAAATTCGGCTATCCGCTGGTCGTCCGCCCGAGCTTCACCATGGGTGGACTCGGCTCCGGCATCGCGCATGACGAGGACGAGCTGCACCGCATCGCAGGCGCGGGAATCCATTATTCCCCGACCGACGAGGTCCTGATCGAGGAAGGCATCGAGGGCTGGAAGGAATATGAGCTCGAGCTGATGCGCGACAAGAAGGACAATGTCGTTGTCGTCTGCCCGATTGAGAACGTCGATCCGGTCGGCGTGCACACCGGCGATTCCATCACTGTGGCGCCTGTCTTCACCCTGACTGACCGCGAATACCAGAAGCTGCGTGACATCGGCATCGCCATCATCCGCGGCGTGGGTGTCGATACCGGTGGCTGCAACATCCAGTTCGCCGTCAATCCGGACACCGGACGCATCATCGTCATCGAAATGAACCCGCGTGTCTCCCGTTCCTCCGCCCTGGCATCCAAGGCCACGGGCTTCCCGATCGCCAAAATCGCCACGAAACTGGCTCTTGGCTATACGCTGGACGAAATCCAGAACGACATCACGCAATCCACTCCGGCCAGCTTCGAGCCGACCATCGACTATGTGGTTACCAAGGTGCCGCGTTTCGCGTTCGAGAAGTTCCCGGGAGCCGATCCGACCCTGACCACTTCCATGAAGTCCGTCGGCGAGGCCATGGCTCTCGCGGGCAACTTCCAGGAGTCGCTTGGTAAGGCTATGCGCTCCATCGACAAGCGTCACATGGGATTCAACTGGGATGGCGACAAGCCTTCCCAGGAAGAAGTCGACCAGCTGCTCGACGCCATCAAGGTGCCGACCGAGCACCGTTATCTGCAGATTCAGCGTGCCCTGTGGGGAGGCGCCACCGAAGAGCAGATCTTCGCGGCCACCAAGATCGACCCGTGGTTCATCCGTCAGTTCGAGCTCATCAACGAGACCGCGTTGGAGGTCAAGAACGCGGAGAAGCTCTCCAGAAAGCTGCTCAAGAAGGCGAAGCTCGCCGGTCTGTCCGACCTGCAGATCGCGCATCTGCGCCGTCTGGGAGACGAAGGCGAGAACACCATCCGCGAGCTGCGCTGGTCGTACGATCTTCGTCCGGTGTACAAGACCGTCGATACCTGCGCCGCCGAATTCGATGCGGCTACGCCGTACTACTACTCCTGCTATGCGGATGAGACCGAGCTGCGTCCACGCGACCGCGAGGCCGTGATCATCCTCGGCTCCGGTCCGAACCGCATCGGCCAGGGCATCGAGTTCGATTACACCTGCGTGCATGCCGTGCAAGAGCTTGGCAAGGACTATGACACGATCATGGTCAACTGCAATCCGGAAACCGTGTCGACCGATTACGATATGTCCGACCGCCTGTATTTCGAACCGCTCACCTTCGAGGACGTGCTCGAGATCTACGAGGCCGAAAAGAAGATGGGGCCGATCAAGGGCGTCATCGTCCAGCTCGGCGGACAGACCCCGCTGTCCCTGGCCGCCCGACTGAAGGCCGCGGGAGTGCCGATTCTCGGTACCACTCCGGAATCCATCGATCTTGCCGAAAACCGTGAGCTCTTCGGCGAGGTGCTGAAGAAGGCCGATATGAACGCGCCGCGTTACGGCACCGCGTTGAGCCTGGACGAGGCTCGCGAGGCCGCCCACGCCATCGGATACCCGGTGCTGGTGCGTCCGAGCTACGTGCTTGGCGGACGTGGCATGGAAATCGTCTATGACGATGCCCAACTGCGCAAGTACGTCGACCGCGCGTTGAAGGAAGCCCAGGCCGACACCGTCGTCTCCGGTCGTCTGCCTTCCCCGCTGCTTATCGACAAGTTCCTGCAGGACGCCGTGGAAATCGACGTCGACGCCTTGTTCGACGGCAAGGAACTGTATATCGGCGGCATCATGGAGCATGTCGAGGAGGCCGGCGTGCATTCCGGCGACGCCGCATGCACCCTGCCTCCGAGCACGCTGTCCGATGACCAGATCCGCCGTCTGCGCGAGGGCACCTACGCCATCGCCAAGGGCTGCGGCGTCCAGGGACTGATCAACGTGCAGTACGCCTTCATGGCCAACACGCTGTACGTCATCGAAGCCAATCCGCGTGCCTCCCGTACCGTGCCGTTCGCGTCC
This sequence comes from Bifidobacterium ruminantium DSM 6489, assembly GCF_000770925.1. GTDB lineage: Bacteria > Actinomycetota > Actinomycetes > Actinomycetales > Bifidobacteriaceae > Bifidobacterium > Bifidobacterium ruminantium. Next base: position 25,877 of record NZ_JDTK01000006.1, read on the forward strand.
AAGGCCACCGGTGTGGCGTTGGCCAAGGCCGCCGCGCGCATCATGGTCGGCGAGACCATCCAGCAGCAGCGTGACAACGGCCTGCTCCTGCCTCACGGCGATGGTGACGACATCCACCGTGGCCAGCAGGTGGCCGTCAAGGAATCCGTGCTGCCGTTCAAGCGTTTCCGCACGCCGCTCGGCAAGACCGTCGATGTGTTGCTCGGACCGGAGATGCGTTCCACCGGCGAGGTCATGGGCTTCGACCGCGACTTCCCGCACGCGTTCGCCAAGAGCCAGCTCGCAGCCTATGAAGGTGGTCTGCCGACCAGCGGCAACGTGTTCATCTCCGTGAACGACACTGACAAGCGTCAGCTGCCGTTGTTCGCGGCAAGGCTCGTCGAGCTTGGCTTCAAGATCTGGGCCACCGAGGGCACCGCCTCCGTGCTGCGCCGCTACGGCATCGATTCCAAGATCGTCGACAAGATCAGCGTCCGTATGGATTCCGATCCGGAGGAGCCGATCACCACGTACCATGCGGCGGGCAGCGTCGGCAAGAACGTCGTCCAGCTGATCGAGGAGGGCAAGATCGATCTGATCCTCAACACGCCCAATTCCCGCGGCTCGCGCTCCGACGGATATGCCATCCGCTCCGCGGCTATTGCGGCAGATTTGCCGCAATTCACCACAATGACGGAATTCTCCGCCGTGCTGATGGCTATCGAGGCTGTACGCAATAATGATTACCAGATCATGAGCATTCAGGATCATTCCAAGCAGCTATTCGATTTGGAAAGCCGTGAGTAGTGATGAGTAGCCCCAGCAGCAAGGAAGTGAGCGCCCAACGCTCGGATTTCGGTCTGAGATTGAGCAATTCGATGGCGAAGTACGGCCCACTATGCGTGGGCATCGATCCCCATCGAAAACTTCTCACTGATTGGGGCTACAACGTCGACGCATTGGGCGCCGAACTGTATGCCATGCGTATGCTTCAGGCGGCCAATGGCCGTGCCGCTGCCGTTAAATTCCAATCGTCCATGTTCGAGCGTTACGGTTCCAAAGGTTTCGCTGCGCTCGAACGTGTGCTGTACGCGGCACGGCAGATGGGCGTCATCACGATTGTGGATTGCCTCCATGGCGGGCTCCCCACCACGATTTCCGCGATCGCGGACGCGTATTTCAAGCCTGGCTCGCCTTTGCTGGCGGATGCCATCACGTTGCTGCCGTACTACGGCGCGCGATCGCTGGGAGGCGTCATCAACGACGCGCTCAACAACGGCAGAGGCGTGTTCGTGGCGTCGCTGACGTCCAATCAGGAGGGCGCCAGTTTGCAGACCGCCATCCGTCAGGCTGGTGAATACAAAGGCAAGACCGTGGCGTACGGCATCGCCGGTACCGCTCAGAAATTCAACAAAGGCATCGACGGCATGGGGTCGGTAGGACTCATCATCGGTGCCACCATCGGTCAGTGGATCAATGATTCGGGTGTCGATCCGGCCAGATTCACTGGTCCGATTCTTTCTCCCGGCTATGGATGGCAGGGGGCGGAGATGGACGATCTGAAGACCGTATTCAAGGGGACCAAAGGCAATGTGTTGGTCACCGTTTCACGTTCCATCGCCACGCATGGTCCGGACATCGCCAAACTGACCGAAGCGACCGCGTCGGTGGCAAGGGATATCCGCCAGGCGCTGACGGAAGCCCAGAACGAAAGTTCCGATGAAGAGCCCGGCGTCGGCAACGAATAGTTTTTGATGCATGATATTGCGAAAAGGGGATGTGGAATGACTGATGCGCGACATGGACGTCTGATCGTGCTTTGCGGACCCGCCGGCGTGGGCAAGGGCACGGTTTTGGGACGTGTGCGGGAGCGACATCCCGAAATCTGGCTGTCGGTGTCGGCTACGACGCGCAAGCCTCGTCCAGGCGAGGTGGATGGCGTGAACTATTTCTTCATGAGCGAACGGGAGTTTCTGGACAAAGAGGCGGCGGGGGAGTTCCTCGAAACCGCCGACGTGTTCGGTCTCGCCCACTATGGAACACCCGTGAAACCAGTCGTGGAACATTTGGAACGCAATATTCCCGTGGTGCTGGAAATCGACCTGCAGGGTGCGCGGAGCGTCAAACGCCGTGCGAAGGAGCTTGGCCTTGAGGTGCTTACGGTGTTCATCGAACCGCCGTCCTTCGAGGAATTGAAGCGTCGTTTGATCGGACGCGGCACGGAAACTCCACAGCAGCAGGCCAAAAGGCTTGAAACCGCCAAAACCGAGCTAGCGGCGGCGCCTGAATTCGACAGGCGCATCGTCAACAATGTGGTCGATGAGGCGGCTGACGAATTATGGAAGATCATTGCCGAGGAATTCGATCTCTGACTTGCGTTGACGGCTATGCCGGGATATTAAAGGCCGTGTCCGCGTGCGAACGCGCGGACACGGCCTTTCCTTTGGAATCATCTTCGCATGTATTTGATTCATGCATCTGCGACCAGGCACATCCGGTGGCATGATGTGGAATGGTGTCTGACGTAGAAAACAAGAGGACGGCCTCCACGAATGCTCTGTGGAGGCCGTCCTCTTGTTTCCTCACGCTATGCGTGGGATACCGGTCAGGCGAGACCGGAGAGCCTGTCGATCAGCTCCGGGTCGCGGGTGGCGCCCTTGTCGGCGGAACGTGCGAAGGCGGCGTAGGCCTTCAGTGCCTGGGACACCTTGCGGTCGCGGTGGGCCACGTAGCCGTCGCCTGCCTCGAGCTCGGCGCGGCGCTGAGCCAGTTCCTCATCGGAAAGCTCGACGTTCACGGTACGGTTCGGGATGTCGATGTTGATGATGTCGCCGTTCTTGATGAGCGCGATCGGGCCCTTGTTCGCGGCCTCAGGCGCGATATGGCCGATGGCCAGACCGGAGGAACCGCCGGAGTAGCGGCCGTCGGTGAGCATGGCCACCTGCTTGCCGATGCCCTTGCCCTTGACGAAGGAGGTCGGGTACAGCATCTCCTGCATGCCCGGTCCGCCCTTCGGACCCTCGTAGCGGATCACCAGCGCCATGCCAGGCTTCAGCGTGTCGTTGAGGATGACCTCGATGGCCTGCTCCTGGGACTCGACGACCAGCGCCGGGCCACGGAACGTCCAGATTTCCTTCGGCACGCCGGCGGTCTTCACCACGCAGCCGTCAGGCGCGAGGTTGCCGCGCAGCACGGCCAGGCCGCCCTCGGTGACTGCCGGATGGTCGATGTCGTGGATGGCGCCGTTCACACGGTCGCGGTCGAGCGAATCGAACAGGGTGGTGTGCGTCCACGGTTCGGGGGAGACGATGTGGCCCGGGGCTGCCAGGTACATCTGCTTGGCCTGCTCGGTGCAGGTGTCGCGCATGATGTCCCAATCGTTGAGCTTGTCTTCCAGGGACTTGTAGTCGATGGAGTGCACGTCGCGGTGCAGCTTGCCCGCACGGTCGAGCTCGCCAAGGATGCCTGTGATGCCGCCTGCGCGGTGTACGTCGGAGATCTCCCATTCGCCGGACGGCGAGGCCTTGCAGATGCACGGCACGGTGTGGGAGATGCGTTCGATGTCGTCCAGCGTGAAGTCCACGTCGGCGGACTGCGCCATGGCGAGGATGTGCAGCACGGTGTTGGTGGAGCCGCCCATGGCCACATCCATGGTCATGGCGTTCTCGAAGGCCTTCTTGGTGGCGATGGAGCGCGGCAGCACGGAGTCGTCGTCATCGTCGTAGTACTGCTTGGCGATCTTGACGACCTGCTGGGCGGCGCGCTTGAACAGGTCCTTGCGATAGGAGTGGGAGGCCAGGATGGTGCCGTTGCCCGGCAGGGCCAGACCGATGGCCTCGGTCAGGCAGTTCATCGAGTTGGCGGTGAACATGCCGGCGCAGGAACCGCAGGTCGGGCAGACGGTCTTCTCATAGGCGAGCAGATCCTCTTCATCCAGGTTGTCGTCGGCGGAGGCGTACATCACATCGATCAGATCGGTGTTCTTCTTCACGGTGCCGTCGGGCAGCACGGTGGTGCCGGCCTCCATCGGGCCGCCGGAGACGAACACGGTCGGGATGTTGAGGCGCAGCGCGGCCATGAGCATGCCCGGCACGACCTTGTCGCAGTTCGGGATGCAGATCAGGGCGTCGGCGCAGTGCGCGTTCACCTGGTATTCCACGGTATCGGCGATGATGTCGCGGCTCGGCAGCGAGTACAGCATACCGGTGTGGCCCATGGCGATGCCGTCGTCCACGGCCATCGTGTTGAACTCGCGGGGGATGCCGCCAGCTTCCTTGATGGCTTCGGAGATAAGGCGTCCGACTTTGTTCAGATGCACATGGCCCGGCAGGAACTCGTCGAAGGAGTTGGCGATGGCGATGATCGGCTTGCCGAAGTCCTTGCCATCCACGCCGGCGGCGCGGTAGAGGGCGCGAGCGCCCGCGAATACACGTCCATTCATTAGTTTTGCAGATCGCATTTCCATGTCTTCTATTGTGCTGGTTCAACGGGACACGCGATTTGTCAAGAGTCACTATGTGGAATTATCGCGTATACCGTTTCCGAGGGGACACTGGGACGTCCGATGTGGGCACGCACGGAGGTTTCATGGACGGGCGCCGATCCGGTCCAGTGGGCTCCTTATACTTAAGAATTTGGAAAAGAAGCTTTTGGCTTATCTGATGATTTGGAGATAATCACTATGGCATTCGGCACTGAGCCAACCCCTACCGGTCTTGCGGATCCGCCCATCGATGATTTGATGGAACATGCGGACTCCAAGTACGCTCTGGCCATTTTCGCGGCCAAGCGTGCCCGTCAGATCAATTCCTATTTCACCCAGCTCAACGAGGGTCTGTTGCAGAACGTCGGACCGCTGGTGGAATACCAGAACCAGGAGAAGCCGCTGTCCATCGCCTTCCGCGAAATCAACAACGGTCTGCTCGAGGAGACCCTCGGCGAGGACGATCTGACCGAAGGCAATTGATTCGAAGGATTCCCGTAAGGGATTCCGCATGGATTTTCATACGCTCCGATACCTGAGCGGTGCGCTTTGAATAGTTGGATAATAGGCTATTGATTGCGTCTGCGAAGGACGGGGCGTTTTTCGTGGGCGATCATGCGAGACGAACGGTTGGGCGTTCGTGAAAGGAGCAGCCGTATGGCTGAATTGAAGTTGATTTCCGCCGAATCGGTGACGGAAGGCCATCCGGATAAGGTCTGCGACCAGATTTCCGACGCGATTCTCGACGATATGCTCGCGCAGGACCCGCATTCCCACGTGGCGGTGGAGACCTGCGCCACCACTGGGCAGTTCTTCGTGTTCGGCGAGGTGACCAGCGAAGGCTATTGCGATATCCAGAACATCGTGCGTTCCGTGGTTCGCAACATCGGCTACACGAGCTCCCGCGTCGGTCTTGACGCGGATTCCTGCGGCGTGGTGGTGTCGCTGACCGGTCAGAGCGCCGAAATCAATCAGGGCGTGGACCGTCTGAGCCAGGAACAGGAGTCTGAGGCCAGCCGCGAGGAGCGGTACGAGGCGCAGGGTGCCGGCGACCAGGGTGTGATGTTCGGCTACGCGTGCGACGAGACCGATGTACTGATGCCGTTGCCGATTCATCTTGCCCATCGTCTTGCCTACCGTCTTGCCGAGGTGCGCAAGAGCGGCGAGGTCGCTCATCTGCGTCCGGACGGCAAGACTCAGGTCACCATCGAATACGACGAGCATGATAGGCCGGTACGTCTGGATACTGTGCTGATCTCCACCCAGCATGATCCGGAAGTGGATCAGGCATGGCTGAAGGAGCATCTTGTGGAGCATGTGATCAAGCCCGTGCTCGATGACGTGCTTGGCGACAAGGTGGCTCATGACGAATACCGCGTGCTGGTGAATCCGACCGGTTCGTTCATCCTCGGAGGACCGGCCGCCGATGCTGGCCTGACCGGCCGCAAGATCATCGTCGACACCTATGGAGGCGCGGCCCATCATGGCGGCGGCGCGTTCTCCGGCAAGGATCCGAGCAAGGTGGATCGTTCCGCGGCCTACGCCGCACGCTGGGTGTCCAAGAACATCGTGGCCGCTGGTCTGGCCCACAAGGTCGAGGTTCAGGTCGCTTACGCCATCGGCGTAGCTGATCCGGTGTCCATCAACGTGGAGACCTACGGTACTGAAATCGGCGTGACCCGCGAACAGATCCAGCAGGCCGTGCGCAAGGTGTTCGATCTGCGTCCCGCCGCGATCATCGACGAACTCGATCTGCTTCGTCCGATTTATTCCAAGACTGCCGCATACGGTCATTTCGGCCGCAACGACGCCGATTTCACTTGGGAGCGCACCGACAAGGTCGATGAGCTCAAGGCCGCTATCGCCGGCTGAGCACGTCATCGGAAAAACGTTGCCGGATGATGACGCGATCGGCAGCCGGTCATCGCATATCGTCCATCATGGGAACCATCGCTCACACAGGGGTGGTTCCCTTTTTGTTTGTGCGATGGACGAATATCCGTTCCATATGGATTTTGTGTGATTTCGTCGCGCGTGCAATACCAGTTGATTAGGCGCATTGTGACCGTTAAGGAGGCAATATGCGAATGAAAGTCGCCGATATGGTGCGGCTGTTCATCAAGCCCGGAGACCACGTTGGAGGACGCGCAGAAGGCCAAGCTCGGCCTCGTGCTCGACAAGCTCAATCTCAAGCCCGGCGACCGTCTGCTCGACATCGGCTGCGGCTGGGGCTCCATGGAGATCGAGGCCGCCAAGCGCGGCATCCATGTGCTGGGCGTCACCCTGGCCGAGGAATAGGTCAAGTGGGGACAGGAGTGGATCAGACGCGAGGGACTGGAGGATCTGGCCGAGATCCGTCTGATGGATTACCGCGATGTTCCCGAAGGCGATTTCGACGGCATCTGCTCGCTCGGCATGATGGAGCACGTCGGCGTCAAGCATTACCCGGCCTACTTCAAGGAGATCTACGACAAGCTCAAGCCGGGCGCCATGCTGCTCAACCACCAGATCACCCGCACCTGCTCGTATGCTGGCAAGTCCGCCGGTCCGTTCATCGACCGGTACATCTTCCCTGACGGCCAGCTCGCCTCCCCCGGGTGAGATCGAACTGAAGGTGCATGACGCCGGTTTCGAGGTCATCCATGAGGAGAACCTGCGCCAGCATTACGCGCTCACCCTGCACCATTGGAATGAGAACCTGGTGGCACACTGGACGAGGCCGTGAAGATGGTCGGCGAGCCCAAGGCACGCCTGTGGGGCCTGTATATGGCCGGATGCGCCTACAACTTCGAGATGAACAACATCCAGATCCACCAGTATCTGTGCATCAAGCCGAATCGCGACGGCACCGACAACTATCCGCTGCGCCCGTGGTGGCCTCTGCACTGATGCCGGCGCGACGAATGGCGTGATGCGTTAATCTTGGAATCATGACATATGAGGATGCTGAGCAGCTGGCGTTGGACGGACTTGCTCCGCGCAAACGGCGCAAGCGCAAGCCCGTTGCCAAAAAGCCGGCGTCCGAGCATCCCATCGCCCAAGTGGTTCTGGATATCCAGGCCACGCATCTGGGACAGACCTTCGACTATTTCGTCGAGGAGAAACACTCCGAGGGCGCGCGGCCCGGAGCGATGGTGCGTGTGCGTTTCGGCGGACAACGCGTTAACGGCATCGTCTGGAATCGCGTCGATGCCAGCGCGACGCCGGAATCATCGATGCGATACATCGAGCGCGTGCTGTCCGACCGCGTGATCGTCCCCCGGTCGATGCGCGACGACATAACGCGCATCGCGGACGCGTTCGGAGGTACTCGGGCCAACATTCTGCGTTTGGCTGTGCCTCCGCGCATAGCGAAGGTCGAAGCGGAGGTGCGCATAGGCAAGCGCGGGAAATCCGCTGCGGAAACGGAACGTCTCGCCGCCGTGGAAGAGGAGGCGTACGGCCAGCTGCAACGGCAGTACGGCAACATCAACATGCTGCGCGATGCGTTGCAGGGCAGACGCTTCCAGTCATTCGTCTTCGATCCTCTGCCCGGCGCCGACCATTGGCGTCGTTGCGCGGCATGGATGGTGGTCGCGGCGCTCGCCCAGGACAGGCCGGCGGTGCTGGTTCTGCCGACCATGCGTGAAATCGCCGATATGGTGGAGACGTTGCGGTCGGTCGGTTTGCGTCCATTCACTCCGACACAGGCGTCGAACGGCCGCTACGATGGCGATTTCGCCATACTCAACGCACAGATGGCGCCCGCGGAACGATACCGGGCGTATCTCGCGGTAGGAGGAGGACAGGTGCGTTGCGTGCTCGGCACGCGTGCCGCCATGTACGCGCCAGTGGAAGGTAACGCGTTGTTCCTCATCTTGGACGACGTGTGCTATCAGGACGCAGACGGCATGATGCCGTACGCCAACGCGCGCGGAGTGCTTCGTCTGCGTGCGCAATCGCATGACGGCGTGTTTGTGGCCATGGCCAATGCCCGCAGTGCGCAAAGCCAGTGGGAAACTGATTCGACGCACGTCGGTGACACGCAGGTGAGCGGCTTCAGCACGCCCATACACGCGTTGCCGGCCGCGACCAAGGAGATGTCTCCGTGGATCCGCTGGCTCAACCGTGAGGAGTTGGCGAGGATCGCCGACCCGACCATCGGCGCCCGCGTGCCGCATACCGCGGTCCGGATACTGTCCAAGGCCTTGCAGACCGGTCCGGTGCTGCTGTCCATACCGCAGGATGGTATTTCGGAGGCGTTGAGCTGTTCAAAATGCCATCGGCAGGCGCGATGTGCGCGCTGCACGGGGCCCTTGGAACGATTGAACGACGGGACGATTCGCTGCCGTTGGTGTGGCGCGGCCACCGTGCGCTGGTCATGCCCCGCATGCCATAACGAGCGCATGCGCGTGGTCAGAGTCGGGGCCGCGGGCACGGCGGCGGAGCTGGCCGGGCTGTTCCGCGGCGTTCCCATGGTGCTGTCCACGCCGAACCAGCCAAGAGGCATCGTGCCCGATGTAGGATTCGTCCCGCAATTGGTCATCGCCACGCCCGGCGCGGAGCCACGTGTACGCGGAGTCACGCCCGCGCAATGCGAATACCGCGCGGTGGCCATTCTCGACGCGTGGACGAGCCTGTATGCGTCCGGCATCGACGCCGACGTGGATACGTTGACCGGCTGGATGCGCGCGGTGTCGCTGTGCGCGCCGCGGACCCGTGGAGGGCAGGCTTTGCTGATCGGCGAGAGCGATCCGGTACTCGCGCAATCGCTGATGCTGTGGAATTCGCCGATGCTGGCCCAAGCCGAATTGGAGGACCGTACCCAGACCGGCTTGCCTCCGATATTCGCCGCCGCATGCGTATGGGGGCGGCGCGATGCGGTCACAACGACATTGCGACGTATTGGTGCCTTGGCGGACGGCGACATGGCCTCCATCGACACCGTCGCCGGCACGATGCCATCCGTATTGGGGCCCGTGCCGATTCCCCAGCCGCGCACCATCGACATGCGCGAGCTGGAGGTGACCGCGGACAGGGTCAAGGCCATCGTGCGCGTGCCGCAGGGCAGGCGTGGGGAACTCGCTTCGAGACTGCGCTCCGCAAGCGCCCGGCATATGGCGTCGCGCGAACCGGGGGAGCTCCGTTTCCAGATGGATCCGAAGGAACGCATCTGACACGTCCCCTCGGCATGGAACACTGGAACGGTCTGATACGGACGACGGCAGGAATGGAGGAACGCATGAAAGGCTGGCCCGGCGAACCGGAAATGGAATACGATGTGCTGGTGGCTGACGGCGACGCCGCGCGGAATGCGGGCAGGCCGATCACCGATGTGATTTTCGATTTCGGCAATGTGCTTGTCTACTGGGATCCGAGGGCGGTGATGACTCCTCGGTATTCGGACGAGCTGATCGATCGGTTCCTCGATAACGACATCTCCGGTTTCTACGACATCAACGACGAGTTGGACGCAGGCATGTCCAATGATGAGGGCGTTGCATTGATGCGGGAACGCTACGGGGACAAGTGGGCCGATATGATGCAGTACTATCTCGACAATTTCGTCGATTCGCTGACAGGCGTGGTGCCGGGCGCCCGCGTGCTCATCAACGATCTGAAGGCTGCGGGCATCCACGTGTGGGGTCTGAGCAACTGGCAGAAGGACCTGTTCCCGGTGGCGCTGGAGCGTTACGATATCCTGCGCAGTCTCGAGGATCGTGTGGTGTCGGGATACGTGGGACTGCGCAAACCGCACCGGGATATCTACGATTACGCGCTGAGACAGTTCGGCATCGACGCTTCGGGCGCGTTGTTCGTGGACGACAAGGCGATGAACATCGTCGGCGCGAACAAGGCCGGGATACGAGGAGTGCGATTCAAGAATTCGCGTGCGTTGCGCGCGCTGTTGATTGATGCCGGAGTGGACATCCCCGCGGTACGGGAGGTCTGAGAACTCGGGAATATGAGGATTAGGAGGTTCGTTTCATGCTGAAAGTGCTGTTTGCCGGCACGCCGGATGTGGCGGTGCCATCGTTGAGGCTGCTGGCCCAAGATACCGAGCATTTCGAGGTGGTCGCCGTGCTCACCCGGCCGGACGCTCCGACGGGGCGCGGCCGCAGACTGGTGGCCAATCCGGTCAAGCGCGCCGCCATCGAACTCGGCCTGCCGGTCATCGAATCCGATCCGGGCGAGGAAACGTTCGTCGCCGAACTCGCGGCCACAGGCGCGCAGGCCGCGGCCGTGGTGGCCTATGGCAGGATTCTGAAACAGGATGTGCTCGACGCCTTGCCGATGGGATGGTACAACCTGCATTTCTCCCTGCTGCCGCAATGGCGTGGCGCGGCGCCGGTGCAACGCTCCATATGGGCGGGGGAGAAGGTGACCGGGGCCACGGTGTTCCGCATCGTCCGGGCCATGGACGCAGGTCCTATTCTGTCTCAATCCACCGTGGAAATCGGCGCGCACGAGACCGCGGGCGAACTTCTGGGACGTCTGGCCGAGGATGGCTCGCATTTGCTGGCCGCCTCGTTGCAGGCGCTGGCCGACGATCAGATCGTGCCGGTGGAGCAGCCTGCCGGTGCGTATGAGATCGCAAGGAAGATCACCGTGGACGACGCGCATATCAGATTCGACACGCCGGCCTTCGCGGCCGATCGCCAGATCAGGGCATGCACGCCGAATCCGGGGGCGTGGTGCGAGCTTCACGCCAACGCGGACGCCGAACCATCCACGCTGCATGTGTTGCGCGCCCGCATAGCCGACACGTCCGACCGGAATGTGCCGGAATCGCTTGAGCCCGGGCATGTGGTGGCGGGCAAGAGGAACGTGTGGGTCGGCACATCGACCGAACCGCTCGAACTCCTGGAGGTCAAAGCGCAGGGCAAGAAGGCCATGCGCGCCGCAGATTGGGCGCGTGGAGCGCATCTCGACAACGCTTTCTGCAAGTGATGCCGGCAGCGTCGGATGGTGTCAAGACAAGCCAACCGACGTGCGGCGTCCCATCCGTGGAATGCGCCGTTATCTGAGGAAATCGAGGATCTTCGTCAGGTCACGTTCGTCGAGCCGGTTAGGTGCCTCTGCCCGGACCTTCGGCTTCGCACAGAACGCCACGCCAAGACCGGCCGCATGGATCATCGGAAGATCGTTCGCGCCATCGCCCACGGCGACGGTCTGCGCCATGTCGATGCCCATCTGTGCGGCCCATGTGCGCAACGATTCCAGCTTCGCGTCCTTCGTGACGATGTCGCCTCGCACCCTTCCGGTGAGCTTGCCGTCGACGGCCTCCAGACGGTTCGCGATCCAATAATCCAGCTTCGCGTCGGCGGCGAGACGATCCACCACCTCATGGAATCCGCCTGAGACCACGCCGACCTTCCAGCCGTGTCCGTGCAACGCGTCGATCAGGTCGAGCGCGCCATGCGTGAAATGCACGCGACGGTACACCTCGTCGAAAATCGAGGTCGGAAGTCCCTCCAGAAGCTCAACCCGCGCGCGCAACGCCTCGCGGAAATCAAGTTCGCCGTTCATGGCACGCGCGGTGACGGACGCGATCTGCTCTCCGACACCCGCGGCCGCGCCGAGTTCGTCGATGACCTCCTCGTCGATCAGAGTGGAATCCACGTCCATCACCAGCAGTCCCGGAGATGACAGTGTGGGCATGGACGCGATGTTCGGCGTTTCTTGTTCAAGCATGGTTCCGATTGTCGGAAATCATTAGGACAATGGGTATTCTTGAGGGGTGAACGTGTTGGAAAGCGAGGTCGACATGAACGATCATGACGAGGAGACGCTCGCGTCTTTGGGACGGGACAACGACCAGCTCATGGCCAAGAACCATGCCCTGGCCAAGGCGCTGAGCCGGGCCACGCAGGAGCTGGCGAAGGCCAAGGCCCAGTTGAACCAGTTGGCCGGGCCTCCCATGACCTTCGCGACCATGGTTCGGGTGCGTTCGGCCAAAACCGACGAGCAGGGCGTGCAGCATGCCAGCGCCGAAATAGCCGCCGGCACACGTCGTCTGATCGTGCCGGTAGCGGCGAACCTGCAGGCTTCCAGACTTGAGCCGGGACGTACGGTGCTGCTCAACGAGAACATGGTCGTGGTGTCCCAGCTCGACACCGATACGTTGGGGGCGGTGCGAACGGTGCGGCAGACGTTCGACGACGGCCGTCTGCTGGTCGCGGACGGCGGCGGTAACGCGACGCTGGTCCGCGTCGTCGGAACGCTTGTCGGGGAAACCGTGAATGTGGGCGATCGGGTGAACGTCGATCCCTCCATGCGGTTTGCGCTTTCGCTAGTGCCTCCCGAAAACGACGGCGATCTGGTGCTGGAAGAGGTGCCGGACGTCACCTTCGCCGACATCGGCGGATTGGACGAGCAGATCGAACGCATCCGCGACGCGGTGCAGATGCCTTTCCAGCATAGGGAGCTGTTCGAACGCTACGATCTGAAACCGCCGAAAGGCGTGCTGCTGTACGGTCCTCCGGGAAACGGCAAGACGCTGATCGCCAAAGCCGTGGCGAACGCGCTCGCCGAAGGCACCGAAGCCGGACGTGGAGTGTTCCTGTCGGTCAAGGGGCCGGAGCTGCTCAACAAATTCGTGGGCGAATCAGAACGACTCATCCGCATGATCTTCAAACGCGCGCGCGAACGCGCCGCGGACGGCAGACCGGTCATCGTGTTCATCGACGAGATGGATTCGCTGCTGCGCACCAGGGGGACGGGTGTCTCATCCGACGTGGAGACCACCATAGTTCCGCAGTTCCTGACCGAACTGGACGGTGTGGAGTCGTTGGACAACGTCATGGTGATCGGCGCCTCCAACCGCATCGACATGATTGATCCGGCGGTGCTGCGTCCGGGACGGCTCGATGTGAAGATTCGTGTGGACCGTCCGGGCGCCCAGCAGGCGACCCAGATTATCCGCCACTATCTGACCGACAAGCTGCCGTTGTCCGCGAATGTGGACGCGAAGGCGCTGATTGGCGTGCTGGTCAATGACATCTACGCGCAGGACGAGCATCGTCACCTGTGCGACATCTGCGACGACCATGGGCAGTGGCGTCCCGTGTACCTTGCTGATGTGGTGTCCGGAGCGGTGCTCAAGAACATCGTGGATCGTGCCAAGACCTATGCGGTGAAGCTGTCCATCACCACCGGCCAGGCTGCGGCCATCGGCATCAATCTGCTGGCCAAGGCCGTGGATGAGGAATACTGCGAGACCCGGGACGCGCTTCTGGACGCCGATCCGGAACAGTGGAGCCGCATCAATGGACTGGACGCTGGACGGGTGACCGGCATCAGGCCGGTGGCATGAGCGCGGATGATGTCGAAACGGAACGAGGATCCGAACAGGGAAAGGAACGACACGCGATGAGCGTTCGCAGAGTCATGGGCACGGAGACGGAGTACGCGGTCTCCGCACCGGGGCTGGGACATTACAATCCGGTACGGCTCTCATTCGATGTGGTCGGCGCCGCCGCTGATGAGAAGCGCAGCCATATCCGTTGGGATTACCGGCAGGAGGATCCCGTTAACGATGCTCGCGGCACTAGGCTGAGCCGCGCCGCGGCCCATCCCGATCTGCTTACCGACGCCCCGCAGCTCAACATCACCAATGTGATCGCGCCCAATGGCGGTCGTGTTTACGTCGACCACGCGCATCCCGAATACTCCGCGCCGGAAACCACGGATCCTTTTGAGGCGGTGCGGTACGACCATGCGGGAGACATCATCATGCGAGCCGCCGCCGATAAGGCGAGCGAGGTGACGGGACAAAGAATCGTGCTGCATCGCAACAACGTCGATGGGAAAGGCGCCAGCTGGGGCACGCACGAAAACTACATGATGTTGCGTTCCGTGCCGTTCGATCTGGTGGCTCGGCTCATGACGGCCCATTTCGTCTCCCGGCAGATTTTCACCGGCTCAGGGCGTGTTGGCATCGGCGAACGCAGCGAGGACGCGGGATACCAGCTGAGCCAGCGCGCCGACTATTTCCATATGAAAATCGGCCTGCAGACCACGTTCGACCGACCGATCATCAACACGAGGGACGAATCGCACAGCACCGAAAAATACCGCAGACTGCATGTGATCGTCGGCGACGCCAATCGCATGGATGTGCCGCAGGCGCTTAAACTCGGCACCACCAGCATGCTGCTGTGGCTGCTCGAACATGCCGACACGGCGGGAATCGACCTGGACGAGGTCTTGCGGCCGCTCACGCTCTCCGATCCGGTGGAGGCCATGCATACGGTCTCCCATGATCTGACGCTGTCCGCCGGACTGCCTCTGCAGGATGGCGGAGACACCACGGCATGGCAGATGCAGGTCACCTTGCGCGGGCTGGTATACGCGGCCGCATCGGTGGTGTATGGCACCGACGTCTCCGGCGAGCCCGCATGGCCCGACCGTTCCACCCGCAACATCATGGCGATGTGGGGTCAGGCGCTCGCCGACGTCGCGGCGGTCCGTCACGCGGATGACGACGAACGGCTTACGATGCGCGGACAGGCGTCGCGTCTCGAGTGGCTGCTCAAGTGGCAACTGCTGGAGAAGATGCGTCGTAAAACCGGTGCGGATTGGTCGGACAGGCGTTTGACGGCCATCGACCTGAAATGGGCCGCGCTTGACCCGTCGGATTCTGTTTTCTCCAGACTTGCCGGACAGACGGAACGGTTGATGACGGATGATCAGGTCGCGTCGGCCGCCGTCGAATCGCCGAAGGACACCCGGGCATGGCTGCGTGCGGAAATGGTGCGTCGTTTCCCGGAGCAGGTCGTGGCCGCGTCATGGTCCCATATCACGGTGCGCGGCGTGTCCTCCGGTGATGAAACCGTGGAGAATTCGATGGCCTCGTTGGACATGTCCGATCCGTTGAAATACACGGAAGCCCAATGTTCCGGGATATGTGAGCGTGTCCACGACGCGAACGGGATCGTGGAATCGTTGCGTTGAATCTCATGTTGTGCGGGTACCATTGCCGACAAGGACAGCGGTTACGGCTCTGTCCACGTATGAATGAAGCAAAACGGCGGGGCGTGTGAGGGAGAGGTGCGTCGGCGCCGGTTATGAGGAAACGAAAAGGCATAGTACATGGAATTGAGGCAAGTGGCCCTCGAAGTGGCCCGTATCCTGCAGGATGCAGGCAAGCATGCGTTGAATGACCAGATGAATCCGCGTGATCTGAAAAGCTTTGAAATGACGGGCGACCATCTGCATTTCACATCCGACATCGACAAGCGGCTGTCGCAGTTCATCAGCAACCGCATCACCTACGTGGATGTGTTCGATGGATTCTGGCAGTTCCGTCCCGATGAGTGCCATCCGGGCGAACGCTACTGGTGCGTAGGCGGCATCGACGGTGCGATCAATTTCGTGCGCAGCATGCCGGAATGGACGATCACCGTTTCGCTGTTCGAATTCAATGACCAGTGCTCCGCCCAGCCCATTCTTTCGGTGGTGCATGCGCCGGCTCTGGGCCTGACGTATCTGGCGGTTCGCGGGGCGGGTGCCATCCGTATCCGCAGGACGCAGCTCGGCGACAAGCGTGAGAAGATCATGCCGTCCACCACTAAATCGCTCGACTACGCGGTGGTGAGCTTCGGTATGTCCCATGTGCCTGAGGAATCCAAACGCGCGCTCGATGTGGTGGCGCGCATAGCCGGGCGTCCGGCTGATATCAAGCGCGTCGGTCCGGC
Source organism: Bifidobacterium ruminantium DSM 6489 (assembly GCF_000770925.1). Classification (GTDB taxonomy): domain Bacteria; phylum Actinomycetota; class Actinomycetes; order Actinomycetales; family Bifidobacteriaceae; genus Bifidobacterium; species Bifidobacterium ruminantium. Next base: position 42,017 of record NZ_JDTK01000006.1, read on the forward strand.
CTCGCTGGATCTGTGCAAGGTGGCGGATGGCACGTATGATGCGTATTTCGAGCCGCATCTGCACAAATGGGATGTGCCCGCGGTCTCCGCTGGCGCCGTCGTGGTCTGGGAGGCGCAGGGGCATTTGAGTCGGTGGAATGGCGATTTGGTCCATTGGCGTCAGGAAAACGATGTGCTTGCCACCAACGGTCTGATCACGGAGGATCTTCGCCGATATTTGGCATAGGAACGGTTGTTCGCCCCGCATCTGGGATAAGGTGTGGGGCGGTATCATATCCGCTACGGGATCCCATGGGGATTCCCTCGGAGGAAGGAAGGGTCATGCCTCAGGAGTTCAAGCAGCAGCAATCCGTCGAACAAGACAGGAACGAGGACGAGGCCGCAGTGCGGACCGGCGCCCAGATCGATGGAACGGTCGATGCGTTGGACGCGGTGCTGGACGACATCGAATCAGTGCTTGAATCCAATGCTGAGGAGTACGTGGGCAGCTTCGTGCAGAAAGGCGGCGAGTGATGCCGCAACTGCGGGACAGCGGTAATCATTCCACGACCCCGTTAGGCGGACGGACTCTGAACGAGGTTCGTTCCTTCGCCCGTATCTTCGGCGTTGAAACCGAATACGGCGTCAGTGTGACCGGTGCGGATCGGGCATGCGATGCCAGCCAGACGGCGATGATGATGTTCCAGCCCATCGTTGCCAAGGCGAGATCGACCAACACGTATATCGAGAACGGTTCACGGCTGTATCTCGATGTCGGCTCGCATCCCGAATACGCGACCGCGGAAGCCTGTGACCCCATGGACGCCTTGGCACTGGACGTTGCCGGAGAACAGGTGATGCACGACCTTGCCTTGGGCGCGCAGCGCAGGCTCCGTGCCACACATGGCGCCGGATCCACGATTCACGTGTTCAAGAACAACGTGGATTCTGCCGGACATTCCTTCGGATGCCACGAGAACTATCTGGTACGCAGGTTTGTGCCATTGCAGACGATAGAGCATGAGCTTCTGCCGTTTCTGATCACCCGTCAGCTGTTCACCGGCGCCGGGCGCATGGGGGAGAGCGGATTCCAGATCACGCAGCGAGCTGATTTTCTTGACGAGGCCGTCTCCTCCGCCACCACCCGTTCGCGTCCGATGGTCAACACGCGTGACGAGCCGCACGCCGATCCGGACGCGTTCCGGCGACTGCATGTGATTATCGGTGATTCGAATCGCTCCCAGTGGGCCACGATGATGAAGCTCGCCACCACGCATCTGGTGCTGTGCGTCATCGAACAGGCCGGTAGGGAGGATCGTGAATCCGGGTTCGGGCGTTTCGCCTTCGCCGACGCCAGCGCGGCCAACCATGCGGTCAGCCGTGACCTGTCGGGTGTGAATGCCTCCTTTGATATGGCTGATGGCACCGTATTGCATGGTGGCGCAGTGGCGGTTCAGGAGCGTTATCTCGAAGCGGTGGAACGCTTCGTCGAGAAACATCCGCAGGTGGTGGCCTCGTTGCCCCGTACGGATGTGCGCGAAGTGATTAGGCAATGGAGGGATGTTGTGCAGGCATTCCGTTCCGGGACGAGCGCGATGTTTGCCGACCGGATTGATTGGATGTGCAAGCGGCGTCTGTTCGAGGCGCTTCGCAGACGCGGCGCCGACGGGATTTCCCGAGACAAGCTGGAGCAGCTGGACATGGATTACCATGATGTCGCCAACGGAACGCTGTATGTCTCGTTGTGCCGTCGTGGCGCCATGCGACAGCTGGTGGATGAGGAGCGTGCGCGGGAAGCTCGCTCGATGCCTCCCGCCGATACCCGGGCCGCGTTGCGTGGACGGTTCATCCAGCTGGCCGAATCGCGGGACGCGCGGTATTCCTGCGATTGGACTCGGTTGTCGCTGACCGCGCCGGAACGGATGGAGATGACGCTGATTGACCCGTTCGACGCTAGTCCATCCGATCAGTTCCGCGCGATGCTGGAGGCCATGGAGTAGGGGTCTGCGTCGTGCCTGGCTTGGATGTCAGGCTTCACCCCTGTACTTGGCCATCATTTGCGATTGCAGTTGCTGTGCACTTGGCGGCGTCCAGGTGATGGCGTCGGCACCTGCCTCGATGGTGGCGAGGATGCTGTCCTCGCGTCCGCCGCCGGATGCCAGAATCGGAATTTCGGGATGATGTGCGCGGATGCTGGCCACGACTTGCGCGGTTCTTGCGCCCGCTGCCACGTTGATGATGGCCGCGCCGGCAAGGATCTTGCATTCGGTGATTTCATCATCCTCGGTAACGGTGGCGATGACGGGAATATCCACCATCGACATGGTTGTCTCGATGGTTTCCGACGGAGCCGGGGCGTTGATGACCACGCCGGCCGCGCCCTGCATCTCGGCCACCATGGCCAGTTCCGCCACGCGCGGACCGGTTGTCGTGCCGCCGCCCACGCCAACGAACAACGGCATCTGCGCCACGGTGAGCAACGCCTGAGTGATCACTGGCTCTCCGGTGAACGGATACACCGCGAGTATGGCATTGGCATTGGTATTGCGGATGATGACCGCATCGGTGGTGTAAGCGAACGATTTGAGCGTATGCCCTTTGACGGTGATGCCGCCGCAACGCTGGGTTATGATCTCCGGAACTCTGGCGTTGGGGGATGTGAGTCTTCCCTCGACCCTGGCGGTGCCGTAGGTGCTACGTGACACGTGCGGCACAGACGAATGCTGCTCCACCGCGATCGACGAGCTCGGAGTGAACAGCGAACGCTTGTTGAGGCGGATGAGATCCGGATCGTCCGCATTGGCATCGGTTTTCTGTTCGGCACTCATTCCCGCACCTCCGTGTCCGTATGGTTCAGCATGAGGAATTCATGAATGGCTTTGCGGCGTTCGGTGATTTCCTCATCCAGAACTTTGGTATCGGTGTTGTCGATGATACGCTGCAACAGTTCGCTGAGGGTGGAAAGCTCTTTCTCATCCAGGCAGTCGAGCATATGGATGTTTGCGTCATGCACCTTCGGCATCTGCTGGAGCGGTGCTCCACGTCGGGCTGCCTCGACGTTCCTCACGCGTGTGGTCGCCCTTGAGACGGTTTGGGCACGCGTGGCCTTGAGTTTGGTATGAAGGAGCAGGATATTGAGTTTGTGGATTTCGTCTATGATGCGCTTCCGTTGGTCGACCATGGCAATCCCCCGTCTATCTAGTCATGCTGTCCAATATCATAGCGCACGGTATGAAAAGGGATTGGATTGCGGAAGCTCCAGTGGGCAATGGAAAACCCCAACCATCCGTGGCTGGGGTTTCCCATTGGATCTGTGTGGGTTCGGCGACTACTTGGTGACAGCCTTCTTCAGCAGGGAGCCGGCGGAAATACGGACACCGTAGGTTGCCGGAATCTCGATGGTCTCGCCGGTGCGCGGGTTGCGGCCGGTACGAGCCGCACGCTTAACGCGCTCAGCGGAGAACAGACCGGTCAGCTTCAGGCCTTCGCCGGACTGCATTGCCTCGACGAACACGTCCTGGAAAGCGTTCACTGCCGCTTCAGCCTGAGCCTTGGTCAGGTTGGACTTCTGAGCAATCTTCGAGACGAGATCAGACTTGTTGTATGCCATAAAGCATCCTTCTTGAGTCAGGGGATATTCCGCTTATGAACATCCACGTTCACTGTAATGATAGCGCACGGTTGCGCCAAAAATGCCATTTTCCAAGGGTTTGGGGCACATTGATCCTGTTCTAGGGGTAGAAATCGTGTTGACGGGGGTATTGGTCAGATCAAATTGTGCCTGTCAAGCCATTTCATGGCCAGCGCGCCCATCGGAATTCGCAGCCAGTAGAAGGCGATTCGATAGACGAGAGTAGCGGAGACGGCGATGGTGGAGGGGATGCCTACGGCGGTGAAGGCCACCGAAAGCGCCGCCTCGACCGCGCCAAGGCCGCCCGGCGTCGGCACTGCCGATCCAAGTGTGTTGGCCAGCAGGAAGATGAACGTGGTCTCCACCGGATTGGTATGGCATCCGAAGGCCATCAGTGCCATCCAGAAGCCCAATCCCGTGGCGATATTGAGCACCAGCGCACCCGCTATGCCGAAGGCCAGTTCCTTCGGACGGGACAGTATGTTGATGAGGCTGCGCGCATACGACTTGGCAAGGGGCAGGTATTTCTCCGTGACCATATGCCGTATTGGAGGAATGGCCATGGCTGCGGAAAGCGCCAATGCGACGATGGCGATCGCCAGAACCAACGTATTGGTGGGAATCATGCCGGACAACGTGTTGCGTCCGGTGAAGATGCCGATCGTCAGTAGCAATATGACGGTAGTGCCGCCCTGCACCGCCCACACGGCGCTCATAATGGCGGTGGCGGTGGTGCTGCGGTAGCCGCTTTTACGCAGGAACTGTAGATTGACAAACGCGGGACCCACACCAGCCGGCATGGAGACCGCGGTGAAACCTGAAGCCATTTGGGAACAGTACAGACCGACCAGATTGCGTTTGTCGGGATCCATGAAACCGCCCAATGTCATGGCGGAGCCAAGCCAGGCCACAAGTCCGAAAAGCACGCATATCACGGCCATAGGAATATTGGCCTCCCTGACCGCCTTGATCATCTCGGCCGGCTGGATTTGCGTGAACACCACATAGACGGCGATGACCAGCAACGCGATCGCGCCGAAAGATCGGAGACTGAAGCGGGACAGCGAGACCTTTTCCATGGAATCGGCGACTTCCTGCGGAGCGAGAGCTGCGATCCGCGAGCGGAGGCTGTTGAGCATGCGCTTGTCGCAGGTGGGCAAAGCCCGTGTTGCCGCGGGAACCGCGGCCTTCTGTATGAACGGAGCCAAGTCAATCAATTGATCGTCTCCCCAAGTCCTGCGTGCGCAGGCAATCGCACGGTCGATGCCGTTCAATGCGCTGAGCAGAACCAGCAACTGCACCTTGTCCAGCGCGTAATTCGGGGGTGCGCTGCCGTAATCGCCATTCTGCCAACCGGCGATCACTGGTTGGCCGTCATCCAAGCGGGACAGCGTCTCGGGAGTGATGCGCCTGTGGGTGAAGCCGTGACGATGGGCTTTGGAAAGATATGTCATGAACATTTCCATGTCATGGTCGGACATGGTGTTCGGATTGCATTCCAATGGCATGTTTTCACGCTGGAACACAAGGATGGACGATTCCGCGGTGTCGCTGACGCCATAGACGGTCGGCGTGGGCAGCCCGGCGTTCGCCAAACCGAGAATCATGGCGTAATGGTGGTGGATGGTGTCGAACGAGGAACGATCGCGGCGCATGGAGACCCCGGTGAGCCTGACCCATTGCCAGAGCTGGTTGAGATAACCGGGCGTGTGCGCCTGATTGTCGAGCACGGAGACGGTGTACTGGATGCCGTTGGAGTCGCTTGCGTCGTAGATGCGTGAATTCTCGGTCAGATCGTCGTCGAGCGTTGTCTTCAGTACGCCCGATTCGACGCCGTTGCTATAGCGACGGGACAGAGAGACGACATCGATTCCGATGGCACGCAGCGCCTGAACCACTTGGTTGCCCCATGCGCCGTTGGTCTGGGTGCCGAGCATGAAACGAATCAGCATTCCCAGCGTGCGTCCCACGGCGAAGGACACCAATACGCCGGACAGCGAATTCCATGACAACACCACGAACAGCACTGTGACCGTGTACAGGATGTTCCATCCCCATTTGGCGCCTGAGCGGGTGCGGCGGGGTCCCGCGACCGTCAGGAACGCGGCCATTGCCGCATAGAAGTCGGGCAGCAGTCCGATGCCTACATCCGTGCCGTTGGACAACAACGCCCAGATTAGTGTGACGTTCCCTGAGCCGCTGATGAGCGCCGATACGCCCCATATCGTGGCGAAGCCAAGAATCAGTGCGAGTATGGAGATCACGCTCTGCAGCCATTCCCTAGCCACGAGCAGTTGGATGAGCACGCTGACGGTGATGAAGACGATGGCGAGCTGCTGCAGCAGCGACGTCGGCACGTCCATAAGCCAGCTGACGGCGTGTCCGGCGGAACGCACGTCGGACTGCACGCCTGAGGCGGTGCCATGCAGATAGATGGAGAACAGAATCACTGCCACGCCGATGACCAACGCGAGAAGCGCGTGGAGCAGATCGGCGAAATCGCGGTTTCGTTTCGGCGGAGCGTCATCGATACGGGGGGCGTGTTTGCTGTTCAGGGAGACGTTGGACACTGTTGACCTGGCTTCGTAGAGGCGTGGACGAAATGCATTTGAGGGGTGCCATCCCATCGTCGCTTTCGATGATACGCCATCGGCGTCATGCGTCAATGGCGTATCATGCGACGACTTTCGTCGTTCAGCGATCGAAATCGACCAACCTGCTGGCCTCTCCCGTGTACGTGGCCGGAGTCAGCGCCTTGAGACGGGCCGCGGTTGTCTCGTCGAAGGACTGCTGATCGATGAACCGCTCGACGTCCTCCTTGGAGATCTCATGGCCGCGCATAAGCTCCTTGACCTTCTCGTACGGCTTGTCCATGCCTGGCAGGCCGGCCAGCTCACAGGCGCGCATGGCGGTCTGAATCGGCTCGCCAAGCACCTCCCAATTGGAATCGAGTTCGGCTTGGATAGCGATGTCGTTCGGATGGATGGAGTTCAGGCCACCCATCAGGTTATTCAGCGCCAGCAGCGAATAGCCCAGCGCGGAGCCGATGTTGCGCTGCGTGGTGGAGTCGGTCAGATCGCGCTGCCAACGGGATTCCACCAATGTCGCCGACAGGGTATCCAGCAGCGAGCAGGAGATTTCGAAGTTGGCCTCGGCGTTCTCGAAACGGATCGGGTTGACCTTGTGAGGCATGGTGGAGGAGCCGGTCGCGCCCTTGACGGGCACCTGCGCGAACACGCCGCGGGAGATATACATCCACACATCCACGCACAGGTTGTGCAGAATACGGTTGGTGTGGCTGATGGTGCCGTACAGTTCGGCCTGCCAGTCATGCGATTCGATCTGCGTGGTCAGCGGATTCCAGGTCAATCCCATGCGATTGGTGACGAACTCGCGGGAAACGGCCACCCAATCGACGTCGGGGCAAGCGGCCAGATGCGCGCCGAACGTGCCGGTGGCGCCATTGATCTTGCCGAGATACTCCTGCGCCTTGATTTTGTTGAGCTGACGGTTCAGACGGTACACATAGACCGCGAGTTCCTTGCCCAACGTGGTCGGCGTGGCGGGCTGGCCATGGGTCAGTGACAGCATGGCCTTGTCGCGGTACGCGTCAGCCTTCTCAGCCAGATGATCGACGATGGCCTGCGCCGCGGGCAGCCACACGTTCTCCACGCCGTTTTTCACGCAGCGAGCGATGGACAGGTTGTTGATATCCTCCGACGTGCAGGCGAAATGCACAAGGGTCTTCAGACCGGTCAACTGGGTGTCGTGCCCCAACACATCGGCGGCCTTCTCCAGCTGCTCATCGATGTAGTATTCCACGGCCTTCACATCATGGTGGGTCGTGGCCTCGAACTCGGCATGACGTGCGATGCCTTCCGCCCCGAAATCTTCCGGAATGGAACGCAGATAAGCCTGCTCCTCATCGGTAAGCGGCTTGACGCCCGGAACGATGGTCTGGTTGCCGTTCCCATCGAAGCCATTGGCGAGCAGAATCATCCACTCGACTTCGACGCGCATGCGCTCGCGGTTCAACGCCGGTTCGCTCATGTATTCGACAAGGGGAGCGGTCTGCTTGTGGTAGCGGCCGTCAAGAGGGGTCAGTGCGATTGCGGGGGAAATGTCAGTAAGCTTCATAGACAACAGCATACGTTTAGCCGTGAACCACTGGAATCGTCATTTGCCGATCCGTCCCTGATAATACTGGACTTCCTGAAGATCACCGTCCACGACGTCCTGGAAATGCCTGTCATGATTCAGAACGGCCTTGTTCCCCGTGCCATAGGCGTATCGATATCCCGATTCATGATATTTCAGATAATGTGTCGATTTCCTTTCCCCGGAGGAATCCTCGACCTCGGCTCCGGAAAGAACACCCTGTGACGTTCCGTCTTCCTTGTGAACCGAGCCCCTTATGGTGAGCCAGTTCTCGCGGCTGGGATTGGATGCCCCGTCGAGTGCCGCGACGCCTTCGTTGTCCATTTCGATGGCGGTGACCATGGTCTTTTCGGGAATGTCGAATTTTGCGATGGGGGATCCAAACGTGGCGATGTGCTGGATATCGTATTCGTTCTGCAGATCGGCAGCGGCCGCGGCCGCGATGATGCCTCCCTGCGAATGGCCTACAAGCTCCACGGGTTCATTCGGCTGGATTCCGGCTTGATCCATGGCCTCCCGAAGGAAGCGAAGACTCTCCGCGGCTCCGCGTTGCTGCTCGTCCGCACTCATCAGCTCGAAATTGGTGTACCAGTCCATGGGGGAGTCATGGTTGCCATCCGTACCTGGAATGTTGATTCTCCAAGCGTATGCCCCATCGGCTTTGCGGTATTTGCAGAATGCGATGGTTCCGTACTCCAATCCGCTTTCACGGTCGCCGTTCAACGGTCCTTCCGACAGCCGGCGTTGGTCGGCTATGGCATCCTTTGTGCTTTTGCCGCCTTTGACCACATCGGTTTTCGGATAGACCCGGGTCACCGTAAGGTTGTCCCCATGAGTCGCGTCATAGTACGGTATGAGCAGCCTGTTGATTTTTTTGAGGCCTCGGTTGACAGGTCCTCCAGTGAGATTGTCCGATGTGAGGGATCCGGTATCGACAATAGGGAACAATCGGCCGGTGATCAGTTCCAGCGTGGATTTGAAATCCTTGGGCTGTTCGAGGAGGTTGAGCCTGGTCGCATGGCGCCCGATGAAGTCCACGAACGGTTCCTGCATCCATGCGGTGGATTCCACGAGATAGCACCAGTTGAGTTTCCCTTCTTTGACGAAACTGGTTTTCACCCCATTCAGCGCGCTGAGACCCAAGGCGATGCCGGCGGCTTGGGGAGCGGACACGAAGATCGTGCGCAGCACATTGTTCATGCCTCGTCTGCTGAGCTCCTCGGCACGTTCGTAGAGTGATTGGGCCTGGATGATGGCTTCCGATAATTCGGTGAGCTGAGAAGCCATGGTTTGCAGCGCTCTTGCATGGTCCTCGCATCGTTCGAGCAGATGCCGGTATGGCAGATTGACATGATCCGACGCCATGCACAGCATCCCTCCTCCGTATAGCGTTCCCAGAATCGGTGCTATATAAGGATGCGCCTTGAGCTCCATGCCCATGGCGGCGAACTCTTTTTGGGCGGAGCCGAGTTTGCGCGCTCCGTCACTTAGGCTCCGCGACGTGTTGAGATATTCCCTGTAATCGGCAGTGGAAAGTTTCTTTCCACCGATGATTCTTGCTGTCACTCGCTGGTTCATGCCGCACCCTCCGACCATAGGAGACGCGAGGTGGCAAGTATGCCGTCGCGCAACAGCGCTGATTGCCTGGCGATGCGGTTGAGCCGGTCTCGATATTCCTCGGCTGCCTCTCCCGTCCAGTCGGGAAGCTGGCCGGACGCAGTCGAGGCGTCGATGTCATCAAGACGGCGCAGTGCTGCGGTGAGCCTGGCATTGATCAACGTCTGGCTCACCTTGACTCCGAGTCTGCAGCGGCATGGGTCTCCTGGCTGCGATGCGGAGGTGCTCGGTATTCCGTTTTCCGGAATTGTGTTCGATAAGAATGCGTTTGGAATGTTCATGACGCCATTGGAACATGTCCCGCGTCATTGTCGCCGCGTGTGCGTGGCCTGTGGTCGGAGAACGTCAAAAAAACATGCTGTCGGCGTGTCGTCGTTGAAAAATCAACGACGACACGCCGACAGCATGGTGGATAACTTTGGCTGCGGAACCCCTCTTACCAGGGTTTGGTCTGCGATGACGACTTGTCCGTGTTCTGGTTCGCGGCGGAGCCGTTCGTGCTCGAATCGGATTGCGTGGATTGGGTGTTTTGCTTCAGCAATTCCTCCACTTTTTCACGTTGCGCGTCGGTGAGCCTGGTGTCTTTCTTCGATTCCGATCCGTTTGTCTGCCGTGCGTCGGCATTCGCGTTCGTATCGGAATCGGATTGATCATCCTTGCCCGATTTGGCTTTTTCGATGATGGTTTTGGTGAGCTGGTCGGAGACACGGCTGTTATGGTCGATCGATTCTCGTAGCTGGGGTAGCAGTAGTGCCCGCATCTCGCCGGCATCGTCGAATTGGGCGTCCGTCTGTTGTTGCCGAACGCGCAGTTTGTCCCAATCGACATTGTTCTGTTTGCTGGTTTTGATGTTCTCCTGTAAGGAACGCGTGGCATGGTTGTAATTGCCGTTGGCGGCGAGGTTTACCACGGCCAGCAGCGCAACCATGCCCAGCAGCACGGCCAGAACGATCAATGCGACGCGCGTGGGCAATGAAGCGCGTGTTCTTTTCAGTTTCCCGCTCACAACAGCCTCCTTGACTGCGCCAGCCATGCTCCCAGTTCGCAGGCGAGCAGCAGGCCGGCCGCAATGGCCAAAGGCCACACGACAGCCACCGTTCTGGTGCGATGCTTGTTCGTGCGTGTGACGCGCCACTTGTCGGACGTCTCTTTGGAAACGCCGTCCCGCATGGTGTGGGAGCCGTCCAGTACCAGCGCGGTGCCGCTCAGCTCGTCGGCGATGGTTTTCATCGTCTCTGTATTCATGCGCGATATGCCAGGCTGTCCGGTATCCGGGTCGGTCACCCATTGGCCTTCCGCGTCGTCGACGCCATCCACGGACAATGGGACATTGCCGCCTTGCTCGCTGCCTACAGCCACGGTGAACGCGTCGGACAGGTATCGGCGCAGCGACGAGAACGTGCGTCGCGTCTTCGTCGCGGTCTGCTCGCCGTCGGAAACCAGGTACAGCACGATCGCATCATCCGGATGCTGCTCGTGAATGGACTTGCATGTCAGCAACAAACGGTCGATCGGGACATCCAGCGTCGAACCCGCGGATACGGAGGTCGCCTCTGGGGCGAGTGTATCCGCCCAGTTGCCGATTGCGTTCGAATCCGGGGTCAGCGGCACATCCAATGTGCTGGAGGCTCCGAACCGCACGGCGGCGAAACTGGAATTCGGGTAAAGGCCGGTGATGTCCTTCACGGCCTGTTTGGCCGCGTCGAGACGGCTGATCTGCTCGTCGGAGCCGTACTGCGCATCCTTGACCGCCATGGATCCAGTCACGTCGACGGCCACCACCACATCGGTGGCATTCACCGCCCGGCTGTTCGTTTCGGCCACCATGCTGGGTGTCAGCGCCATGACGGCGACCAGCGCGCATAGCAGCACCCGGCGGACGCATGCCCAGATGGTTTCGTCGCTATCCGTACACCGCCTGACGTGCAGCACGATCTGCGTGACGGCGCATGCCAGCATGACCAAGGCGATGGCGGCGCCGGCCGGCCATCCCAAAGCAGGGGAGAGCGTCAGATGGTTCATCGTCTCAACCTCCAAGTCAATGCCAGCCAGACCACCAGAACGATGGCCAATGCAAGCGTCCACCATCCCGGAGCGTCCGTTATCGCGGCCTTGTTCCTCGCCTGGCTTTCATGGTTTCTGCGCGATTCGATCTCCTTGACCAGAGAGGAGACGGAAGCGCCGTCAGATTGGGTGAGGAACACTCCGTGGCGTGTCTCGATGGCGGATTTGAAATCCTTGGTGGTCTGGTCGGATTCGCTTTGCTTCGGTCCAGAGAACAGTCCGTCCACGGAGATTTTCGCCTGACTGGTTAGATCCAGCGCCTCGGTGAGTGTGTACGTCGGCTTTCCGGAAACGACGTTGTCGGTGGCGAGCACGATTGATGCCGCACGTTGACGGTCGGTGTTTGTCGCATCGGCGTTCCCGTAGGCGAATCCAGGAAGCATGGCCGCGCAGCTCACCACGCCGTCGCCGATCAGCGAAGTGGATTCCTTGCGGTTCTGCGTGCCTTCCAGCCAATCGGAGAGCGCCTGATAGTCGCTTTCCTTCATTTTGTCGATGTCATCTTGCGATTCGACGCCTTTGAGGATGTCGCTTGCTTTGTCAAGCTGCTTGGACACCAGATCGTAATCGTCGGTCAGCGGAAAGACAGTGCGCGATGTCGAATTGAAGATGCTCAGCCCGATTCGTTCGCCTTTGAAATTGTCCACAAGCCTGCGATAGGTGTCGATGACCTCGCGGTCGTAGGGAAGCGTCGAGCCGGAAACATCCAGACACAGCACGATGTCGCGGCTCGAGGCCTTCTCCTCGCTTTCGTCGACGGTGCCGGGGCGTGCCGTCAGCGCGATGGTGAGCATCAGCGCGATCGCCAGCATGACCGCCGCCAGCCGGGATAGAATCCGCCATTGTCGGAAAAGCCTCGACGCCGATTCAGTATTGAGATCGTCGTCCAGGCTGAAGGTGCGGGCATGATTGTCATCGTCCGTACGGCGCGACGCGCACGCCACTATGATCGCGACGATGATGATTGCCGCGATCATAGTGGCCAAAGCGGCCCAAGGCCATTGCCATGTCAGTTGCATTACCGCCACCTTTCCACAAGATGGACCACCCATTCGCCGGCCTGCTCGACGGTGGCGTCCTTGGCGATGCGGTTATGCTCGGCGTCCGCGAATTCCGGAGGATAGAACGCCTCGATGGTCTGCCTAAGCAACGTGAGATTCTGTTGGTTGCCGGTGGTCCGCGGCATCGCCTCGATGTCGGTAAGCGTCTGGTTGCTCATGTCAGTTCCGGTCGCGGAGGACACGAAATCCCTGACCGTCGCAGCCAGCAGCGCGAAGGCCTCCTCGCGTTCCAGCTCTCCGGCGGCGTGACGCGAGACGATATCCTCGATGCGCTGATGCCACACGGATTTCTCGGCAGGCGCGTGGCGTCCGCGATCGTCGTTCCTAGATGGTCTTGAGCTTGGTCTGGACAGCCACACTGTAAGTGCGATCAGGATGACGATGCCCAGCAGACAGGCCACGATGGTGGCGACCAGACCGTTTTCGAAATGAATCTGCCCTCTGACGGTGAGATCTTCTTCGGCAAGGAGGAACGTCATGCCTTGACTCCCGGATTCGAAGTGGATGGGATACCCGGCTGGTAACGCGTGGACCGTGCCACGGAGACAGAAACCATGTGCACGAATTCATGGAACATGCGCTCGCTGGAATCGGAACGGATGACCGTCGATCCGCAACGGTTCAACTCATGTCTGATGGCCGCAGCCAGATATTCGCGGTGCGTGCGTACCTGGCCCGCCGTCCGCGCGTTGCGCAGGAAAGCGGGGACGTGTCGTCCATTTCGTCCATCGACCACCACGTCGGCGTGACCGGTGTCGAAGGGATTGATGGTGGCCACGTCGATAAGCACCATCGGATGTGTTCTCGCGATGGCCCTGATATCGCGCAGATGGCGTTCCTCCAGCGCATGCTCCTCGGTGGCGAGCACGATCAGCGCGTCCCTGTCTCGGATGCTTCGCGCGTATTCCAACAGCGCGTCGATGTTGCGCGGCCTGTTCCAGTCGCGTCGCAGTGCGGTGTCCAGAGTCCGTTCGAATTGAGCCAATCCGCCATTGAACGGCACGCGGGTTATGGCCGAGCTGTCGCCGAATACGATGGACACCTCGTCGCTGCGGCGCAGGCTGAGAGCGGCGAACATGCACAACGCGTTCGCCGCTACTTGGTACGCCTGCTCCCCGGACGGACATGTCGCGGTCATTTCCTGGCCGATGTCGAGCAGAAGCCATGCCTTCGACGTCGATGGACGCTCGCGCAGCACCACCATCGGACGACCCACGCGGGCGCTGGTCTTCCAATCGATGCGCTTGGCCTCGTCACCGGGCTCATAAGCGTGGATGTCCATGACGTCATCCGAGCCGAAACGTCTGTTCGACGCATGCGCGCCCTCGAGGACACCAAGTGCCTTGCGTACCGTGGGCAGGCTCATCATGGTTCCAAGCGTTTCGATTTTCCTGCGGATCGGATCGTCGGAACGGGTCTGGCCGATCATGGAACGGGGACCGCCTGAACGATTGAATCCACGACCTGGTCGCTGGTGACGCCATCGGCGAGCGCCTCGAACGTCAGCAGAACACGATGTCGCAGCACCTCGTGGATGAAGGCTTTCACGTCTTCCGGGATGACGTAATCGCGTCCCTGCAACAGAGCATTGGCCTGTCCGATGCGGATCAGTGCGATGGACGCGCGTGGCGAGGCTCCGAGACGGACCAGGGAGGACAGCCCCTGCACTGGCTTGGTGCCGGCTCCTCGGGACGTGGCCGCGATATCGACGGCATATTGCATGATCGCGTCGGACACGTGTACACGGCGTGCCGCGGAGCGCAGGAACTCGACGTCATTGATGGAGACGGGGGTGCCGGTCAGGGCGTTCTGATCCACGGTGTCGTAGCCGCGGTGGGTGAGCATGGCGAGCATGCGCTGTTCCTCTTGGGGCGTCGGATAGGTAAGCACGGCCTTCATCATGAAACGGTCCATCTGCGCTTCGGGAAGATTGAAGATGCCTTCCTCCTCGATTGGATTCTGCGTGGCGATGACCATGAACGGCTTCGGCAGCGCGATTCGTTGTCCTCCGATGGTGGTGGCACCTTCCGCCATGGCTTCGAGCATGGCGGACTGGGTTTTCGCGTTGGATCGGTTGATTTCGTCCAGCAGCACGAAATTGGCGTGGATCGGTCCGATCTGCGTGGAGAACTTCTGTGTGGCGAAGTCGAAGACCTGCGTGCCGATCAGGTCGGAAGGCATCAGGTCGGGCGTGCACTGCACTCGTTTAAACGAGCCTGACACGGAGGTGGCCAGCGTCTGTGCGGCGGTGGTCTTGGCTAGACCGGGAACCGATTCGATGAGAATATGGCCTCCCGCCACCAAAGTGATGATCAGGGATTCGCGAAGATTGTCCTGTCCGACCAAGGTTTGCGCGAAACGACCGCGGATCTGCGATCCTATGTTCCTTGCGCGCGCGATGTCTTCGGATGACAAGGTGCTTGGTTTCGCGGTCGCTGGCATCGGGATGGGTGCTGGGACCGGAGTCGGTTTTTTAGGAGGGAATAAAGCCATGAGTGTTACTTTACCGGGTCAAGCTGACGGGAAGGGCCCAGTCCACCGGCGTCGCTCCGGCTTCGACGAGCGCTTGGTTGGCGCGGGAGAAGGGTTTGGAGCCGAAGAAGCCGTATCGTGCGGACATTGGACTGGGATGCGGTGATTTGATGATGAACGCGTTGGTCAGCAGTGGCTCTAGCGTCTGGGCCTTGCGCCCCCACAGGATGGCGACCAAAGGTTTGATGCTGCCGTCGGGATCGCGGCGGTTGTTCAACGCGGTGATGGCCGCGTCGGTGACCTCTTCCCATCCTTTGCCCTGATGGCTGCCCGGTTTGCCTGGCTCGACTGTCAGGCATCTGTTGAGCAGCATAACGCCCTGCCTTGTCCACGGCGTCAGATCACCGTTGGCGGGCATGGGAACGCCCAGATCGTCGGTCAGCTCCGTATAGATGTTTGCCAGACTGCGCGGAATGGGTCTGACGTCTGGAGCCACGCAGAAGCTCAACCCCACCGGATGTCCAGGCGTTGGGTAGGGATCCTGTCCCACGATCAGCACCTTGATGCTGTCGAACGGGATGGTGAATGCCCGCAGAATGTTCTTGCTTGCCGGAAGATACCGTCGTCCCGCTGCGATTTCCGATCTCAGGAAATCGCCCATGTGATGCACTTGGGGCTCTACGTCGGCAAGGGCTTGCGCCCATCCGGGCTCCACGAGGTCTTTCAATGGTTTGATATGGGTCATATCGTCCTACTGTACGACGGGCGGTGCAGCCGGTCATGTCGATTTCCGTGGAACGGCGTATGTAAGCGGGTGCGGAATCGGCCATATCGATTGTGGACTGACTGTACGGGTCGTTACACTGGGTGGTACAAGCGCAAGAAATGAGGTTGCAGAAAATGGCTAAACAGGGCAAGGAGACCTACGAATCCTACGCCAAGGATATGTTCGACAATCCTCCGGCCGGGCCGATGGGCGTGCATCGTGGCGCGCGTTCCGCGGCGTCCCGAGCCATGCCGTATGTGATTGTCGTCATCGTGTCTTTGCTTGCGGGTCTGTTGTTCTGGGGAATCTACTCGGGGGAGGCCGGCAACCTGAAGATGCCTTGGGCCGCCAAGGAGAGTTCCTCCACGTCCTCCGCCAGCACGGGCAAGAAGTCGGAGGGCAAGTCCGAGGCGGCGAGCGGAGATACGGACAAGAACAAGAACCAGACTTCCGACTCGTCCAATGCACAGTCGGGCGATGCCACGGACTCCGATCAGAATGACGGTCAGAACTCCGATCAGGATACTGATACGAACCAGAGCGTGAATCTGAGCACGCAGATTCGTGTGGTGAATGCCACCAATATCACCGGTTACGCCAAGAGCAAGGCGGATGCCTTGACGCAGGCCGGATATACCAGCGTAACCGCCGACAACCCGACGGGCAATGTCCCCAGCCAGACCGTTGTCTGGTATCAGAATGAAGCTGACAAGGCCACTGCGGAGAACGTTGCGCAGACGCTGAACATCGCCAACGTCGAACAGTCGAGCACGTTGACCACTCCTATCGTTGTGGTGCTGCTGAACTGAAAAACGCCGCAGGGGTTTCTATGGGAGTCTCGCCTCGATGAGGGGGCGGGGCTCCTTTGTTTTCCTAGGTATTTCAACGCCTGTCGATTATTTGGTCGGTGCTTCCATCTTGCTCACAGCGCAAAGAACGTCATCGGGTTTGGCACTCTCGACGTGAGAGTGCTAATCTGCGAATTAGCACTCGACGAGTGAGAGTGATAACCGGCAGCTGACGGCTGGTTCTGATTGTCGCTCCGAAGGTGGAAATAATACCGTGTAGCCATATGTGGAGGAACAATGGCAAAGATGATTGCATATGACGACGAAGCTCGTCAGGGAATGCTCGCGGGCCTCGACAAGCTCGCTGACACCGTCAAGGTCACCCTTGGTCCGAAGGGCCGCAACGTGGTGCTTGACAAGACCTACGGCGCTCCGACCATCACCAACGATGGCGTCTCCATCGCAAAGGAAATCGATCTGGACGATCCGTACGAGCGCATCGGCGCCGAACTGGTCAAGGAAGTCGCCAAGAAGACCGATGACGTCGCAGGCGACGGCACCACCACCGCGACCGTGCTGGCCCAGTCCCTGGTGCATGAGGGTCTGAAGAACGTCACCGCCGGCTCCAACCCGATCGCGCTGCGTCGCGGCATCGAAAAGGCTTCCGACGCCATTGTCAAGGAACTTGTCGCGGCCGCCAAGGATGTCGAGACCAAGGACCAGATCGCTGCCACCGCAACGATCTCCGCCGCTGATCCGGAAGTCGGCGAGAAGATCGCCGAAGCTCTGGACAAGGTCGGCCAGGACGGTGTCGTGACCGTCGAGGACAACAACCGCTTCGGACTGGATCTGGACTTCACCGAGGGCATGCGTTTCGACAAGGGCTACATCGCCCCGTACTTCGTGACCAATGCCGATGACCAAACCGCCGTGCTCGAGGATCCGTATATCCTCCTGACCTCCGGCAAGCTCAGCTCCCAGCAGGATGTCGTCCATATCGCCGAGCTGGTCATGAAGACCGGCAAGCCGCTGATGATCATCGCCGAGGATGTCGACGGCGAAGCCCTGCCGACCCTGATTCTGAACAATATCCGTGGCACTTTCAAGTCCTGCGCCGTCAAGGCTCCGGGCTTTGGCGACCGTCGCAAGGCCATGCTGCAGGATATGGCCATCCTGACCGGTGCCCAGGTGGTGTCCGATGAACTGGGTCTGAAGCTTGATTCCGTCGACATGTCCGTGCTTGGCACCGCCAAGAAGGTCATCGTCTCCAAGGACGAGACCACCATCGTGTCCGGTGGCGGCTCCAAGGAGGATGTGGCTGCCCGCGTCGCTCAGATTCGTGCGGAAATCGCCAATACCGATTCTGACTACGATCGTGAGAAGCTGCAGGAGCGTCTGGCCAAGTTGGCTGGCGGCGTCGCTGTCATCAAGGTCGGTGCTGCTACCGAAGTCGAGGCCAAGGAACGCAAGCATCGCATCGAGGATGCCGTGCGCAACGCCAAGGCCGCCATTGAGGAAGGTCTGCTGCCTGGTGGCGGTGTCGCTCTGGTTCAGGCTGCGGCCAAGGCTCAGAACGATGTCAAGCTTGAAGGCGACGAGGCTACCGGCGCGGCCATCGTGTTCCGCGCCATCGAAGCCCCGATCAAGCAGATCGCCGAGAACGCTGGCCTGTCCGGCGATGTGGTGATCGACAAGGTTCGCTCCCTGCCTGACGGCCAGGGCCTGAACGCAGCCACCAACGAGTACGAGGACCTGCTGGCCGCAGGCGTCACCGACCCGGTCAAGGTGACTCGTTCCGCTCTGCAGAACGCAGCTTCCATCGCTGGACTGTTCCTGACCACCGAAGCCGTGGTGGCCAACAAGCCAGAACCGCCGGCAGCCGCTCCGGCAGCCGGCGCCGACATGGGCTACTGATAGGCGATAGCCGGTAGTCTCTGTCCCTCGCGGATAGGCATAAGGATCCGTTTCCCTTGATAATCGGGGGAGACGGATCCTTTTCATATTTCGTTTAGTGAACGCCTTGACGCGAATGTCGGTATTTTCTTCGTGAAGCGTTGGAATGGTGTTTCCGGGACGCGAGCATCGCTCCTGCGGCCACCGCTACGGCCGATATGCCGCTGCAAGTCAGGGCAATCCGTCCCATGTCATAGGGAATTCCCGTCATCGGCAGTGCGGGTGGTTCGACTGCGCTCCACTGTTCTTCATCGATGTCGATGCCGAGCAATGGCTTCAAGCCGAACACCCCTTGCTGATCGGTTATGGTCAGGTCATACCAGTATCTGCCGGCCTTCCATGTATCCCAGCCGAAATCGTCGGGAATGAATTCCGGTCCTTTGCTGGTGCCTTGTGCCTGCACCATGGCGTTTTTCGCGACGGAACGCTCCGCACGGACGCCTTCCGCGTCGGAGCACCAGTTCAGCGTGCTGACGATCTGGAGCGATGGCACGGCGTCGAATTCCATGATGATGCTGTCGTGCACGGCATCGGCGCCTCCTGCGAATCGGAACGTGTTCGCAGCTTCGGTCCGTGCCTGATGGATTCCGGCAAGCACCTGGAATTGTTCCTCTGGATCCGTTCTGCCGTCGTGTGTCGCCGAAGAGGCAAGCGGCACCACGGCTCCGGACGCATCCACCACGTTCGCGGGATCGATCGCCACATCAAACCAATAACGATCTGCCTCCTGTAGGTTCTGATGCCAGTTGCCGGTAAAACCAAGGTCCGCCGGAACGAATCCGGGAGAATCAACCTTCACGACGCTTTGGGAAGGGATGCGGATGTCCGAAACGGTTTTCGTCGAATGTATGATTCCCTCCGAGCTGGGGTAGTTCAGCGTGATATGAATCGTCCTGACGAGTATTTCGACCGCTCCATTATTGGTGAGGGAGATGGTATCAGTGACAGTGTTGGCGTTCCCGGTCGACGCGTCGTTCGGATTCGCCTTCGTCGTCAATCCCAATGAGAGTGTATCCGGTGAGATGACGAAGCGTTCCGCAGCATCGTTGGAACCATCCAATGAAGCGGTTCTGACGAGTGATGATTGCACGCCTTTGGACGCGTCTTTGATATGAATGTCGGCACCTGACACATCAAACCAGTATTCGCCTGCCATCCATGAGTCGAGGCCAAGGTCCGCGGGAACGAAATCAGGGCTTTTCAAGGTTATGACCGAACCGGATTTCGGAACTGTCGCCGAGGTGAACGTCTTCGGATCGCTTCTTGAGACGTTCCCGGATGAGCTTCGGTATGACAGTGTCAGGGACAGTCCCGTCACCTGCAGGTCGAATATCGTCGTTCCTTGTCCGTTGGAGCTTGCAGAACGAAGCGTCAATGTGTCGTGAACGGCTTTGTCTCCGGCATATGACGCCTGCGAGGCATCCGCGCGGGTGGATCCGAGCAGCGTGAAGCGTTGGGGTTCGTCGAAGCCGACCCATGGCGCATTGTGATGCTCCCATACATCGAAATCAAGATTGCCACCGATGAGAAGCCGGCCGTTGGTGTCCGCGTAATCGGTCATATCGCCATTCGGCAGAAGGATGGATCCGGGGAACAGCGATCCCTTGCCCAGCACCGTGCCGTACACATTGCCGCCCGCCGACACCCCATAGCCGTCCTTGTTCAGCGTTCCGTGTGAATAATCAAGTGTCAGATGGGAGACGTCGGGGTAATTCCACATGATGCGGCTGGAGATGTCGCGGAATCTTGACCATGAATCGCCCCGGGCGTTGATCGCTGTGGAATGGTTCTCTCCATTCACCCAGATGCGCCATCCGGGACTCCATATCCGTTCCCCCGATCCGGACACGTTGATGACGATGGCTTGACCATCGGGAAGATCTCGGAAATCAAGGCTCCATTGGTTGACCCCGTATGTCGTTCCCGCCGCTTTGAGAGCATCCAGGTCAAGGAGGAACACCTGCTTTTCCGGCTTGCCGGTTCCTTGGAAGACGATGCGGCCCTCATCGCGGATCGACACGGCATAGTCGTCGAAGAACACGTGCGTGTCCTCGTCAGGGGCCTTCTCGAACGAGATGCTGCCGTTCGCTGAAAGCGAAACGAGTTGGCGACTCAACGGCCTCAGGGTCTTGTCAACATAATCGTTGTAGTCGACGATGCCGCCTTTGCCATCGATATTCGCTCTCAACGCCTCGGTTTTGCCGAGACCGTGGATGATCTTCGCGGTCGCGGGCAAATCCGGATACGCCCATGATTTGACTTGGGAGGCGTCGGCGTTCCATCCCATTTCCGTCATATTGCCATGCGTGGCGAGATACAGAGGTCTGCGGCCATTGGCGTCGGTTTCCCTGCCGTCGCCCCATGCCACTTTGCCTCCGAATCTGGCTGATCCGCTGACCCATTGAGGCCGTTCCCCGGTATGGTTGCGGAATTCGCCGCCCACGGTGATCATGTCGGCGCCGGCCGGCGGATTGAACCCCATGCCCCACATGACCTTGCCGGCAAGGAGGCTTTCCGGCATGTGACGTTCGATGGACAGGTTGCCGTCGACGACGATGCTTCCTTCCGTCTCGACGTTGTTGTGGTAAGTCATGTTGCCTCCCACGTAGATGCTGGTGGCCGGATCCTCGATGTCATGCACTCCATTGACGATCTGGCCTTCGGCGAGGAGCCCGCCCACGCCGTCCGGCTGGGATCCACCGGCATCGGAGTCCGATGGATCCGACTGATCGAGATTCGATTCCCTGGTCGCCTTCCGCGTGGAGTCCGCGATGTTTTGGACGGTTCCTTCGGATGTTGGAACGGCTTGCGTGTCTGAATAGGGTAATTTCCGTATGACGGCTGCGGCTGTGGACTGGTGGGGCTGTTCGGCATATGCGATGCCGTTCGTTGCCATGACCAACGTGGCCAGTCCCACGATGCAGGCCAGGATTCTGGTACGTGGATGAAGATTCATCGTAGCGTCTTTCTGTTTTTGGTGGTGTCATTTCCGGCCCGTCGTCCGGTGCCGGCGGCGGAACAAGCCGCGGAAGACGCTGGACGACGGGCCGGTTTGGAAAAGTCCCGGATTATTGGGCGAACAGACGTGAAGCCTGCATTTCGGTCTCCGAATACAATGCGGAGGCCTGCATCAGCGCTCGCTGGATCGATTCGAGGGATTGCTCCATCTGCTGTTGGGCCGCTCGCCATTGCTCCGCCACCGCGGTGAACTGCGTCGCGGCGCCGCCCCGCCAGACGCTCTGCAGGTTGTTGAGATTGCCGTACATTCCCTGCACGGCCTGCCGGATCGACTGGATGGAAGCGTTCACAGCGGCGCTTGAGGATTGAATCTGCTCGCTGTCGACTTGATACTGAGGCATGATGGTCCTTTCGTCGTTGGATGGTTGTTTTCCACCGTGCGGTCTTGGGTTGGCGCAACCGAACGGTACAGTGGACGATATGTCTTCAGTGAACGTGTGCGATGGAAAAACCGGGGTTGTGGTCGGAGAACCTGCGAATTTGTGGTACAACGGCGTGTCGTGGAAGTGCGATGGTGTGAGAAATCGTTGGAATAAAGCGGTTTGTGCATTGATTGTGGCCATCTTCGGCTTGTTTGCGGTGCTGTGGATAACTCCGGCGGGATATGCGGCTGACGATGATGCGGACCTGGGTGTCACGGCCACGGAGAACATCACCGACACGCAGAATCTGCTTGGATCGAACGTCTCCGAAATCACCGATGCCATCAACAGGACGAAGAAGGAGACCGGCGTCACCGTACGTCTGGTGTATCTTGACAGCTTCAACGCCAATGGCAAACCCGACAAGTGGGTGAGCGACCTGTTGGAATCGCTCCATCCGAAGCCGAACACCGTGATGCTGGCCGTCGCTTCGAGCGATGGCAATCTGGTGGTGGCCGTGTCCTCGAATTCCGAGGAGTGGCTGAGAAGCAAATCCACTGTGGACGCGCTTTCTGACGCCGCGCAGAAGCCTCTGATGGAAAAAGATCCCGATTGGGCGAAATCCGCCACCGACATGATGGCCCAGATCACAGTGCAGAAGAAGACCTCCACTTCCTCCAAAACCGTTTGGCTCAGTGTATGGATTTTGATCGGCGCATTGGTGCTGCTGGTAATCGTTCTGGCCGTATTCCACGTACTGCGCAGGAAGGGCGTGATCTCACGGCGGCGCAAGGGGCGTCATAGTGGCCATGACGTCATCGACGAACGGGAACGGCCTGTCAGGGCATGGGATGTCGATTCCAAGGGAAAAGCTGACAATGACCATGCTGAAGCGTCGACGCAAGATTCAGAATCCGTTCAGGAAACATCCAGTGAAGTGAGTGATGCTTGAAACCATGAGCAAGCCTATTGAAGCATCCATTGTCGTTGTCGATGACGAGCCGTCCATCCGTGAGCTGCTGGTGGCATCGCTGCATTTCGCCGGCTTCGAAGTGAACACCGCGGCGTCGGGGTCCGAGGCCATCGAAGTCATCGAGAAGATCCAGCCTGATCTGATTGTCTTGGACGTAATGCTTCCTGACATCGATGGTTTCACCGTGACCCGTCGCATCAGGCAGGAAGGCATCACCACACCCGTACTGTATCTGACCGCCCGTGACGATACCCAAGACAAGATCATGGGACTGACCGTGGGCGGTGACGACTACGTGACCAAACCGTTCAGTCTCGAGGAGGTCGTGGCTCGCATCCGCGCAATTCTGCGTCGCACCCAAGAACAGGTCGAGGATGATCCGATCATCCGCGTGGGTGATCTTGAGATCAATGAGGATTCGCATGACGTGTCCCGCGCCGGCCAGCCAATCGAGCTGAGCCCGACGGAGTACAAACTGCTCCGGTACCTCATGGACAATGAGGGACGTGTGCTGTCCAAGGCGCAGATCCTCGACCATGTGTGGCAGTACGACTGGGGTGGAGACGCGGCCATCGTCGAATCGTATATCTCCTATCTGCGCAAGAAGGTCGATGGCATCGTCGTGGAGGACGAGAACGGCGAGAAGCACAAGGTGACCCCTCTTATCGAGACGAAGCGCGGCATCGGCTATATGATCCGCGCGCCCAAGAACTAGCCTTCAGTCATGAGTATGGATTCCAATCCTCTGTCCGCCGGCGCAGCCCCCAACCCTTCGGCGGTTCCCCCTCCCGTGCTGCCTTCCCGTCCGTCGGCGAAGCGTGGAAAGTTGTGGAGCCGTTTCACCCGCAGAATCCAAGCGATTCCGCTGAGCACGAAACTGGTCACCTGCATCATCGTGCTGCTGACCATTGGAACCATCGGTATCTCCTTTTCCATACGGACGCTGGTGGGCAATTATCTGCTGCAGAAGACCGATACGCAGCTGCTCAACCAGGCCCAGCTGATTTTCAACAGCATGGATTCGCTCGGCAGCGATAGCGGCGATGATGGACGAAGCCTCATGAACACGTATTACGTGGAGGTGAGGGACAGCGAATACCGGAGCACGGGCGTCGCTTCGGTGCCCATGCTCCGTGACGGAGTGGTCTCCGAACCAAGTCTTCCTGCGGATGGCAGCATAGACGGCGTCACACTTGGACAGCCGTTCACGACGCGTGCTGTGGTGCATGTCACCACAAGCCGTAATCCCGACCACGCCATCATGCAGGAGGCACAGTCGCCCTGGCGCGTCGTCGCATTGCCATGGAGCGAAAAGACACGGGGAGGACAGGTCAAGGACAGCGGCATCGTGTTCATCGGACTGTCGTTGAGTGATCAGATAGACACGGCCAACACGCTGACGAGGTTCTGCGCGATGGTTGGCATCGCCGTGGTGCTGATCGGCGTGATACTCGGAACCATTCTGGTGCAGGGCACGCTCGCGCCATTGAAACGCATCGAGAAAACCGCGGCGAAGATCGCGGCGGGAGATCTGAGCCAACGTGTGCCGGACCTGCCGGAGAACACGGAGGTCGGCTCGCTTTCCGTGTCCTTGAACACTATGCTGGCTCGCATCGAGGAAAGCTTCCACGCGCAGGAGGAGACCACCGAGAAGATGAAACGGTTCGTCTCGGATGCCAGCCATGAGCTACGCACTCCGCTTGCCGCCATCCACGGATACGCGGAATTGTACAAGATGCAGCGGGATATGCCGGGTGCCCTGGAACGCGCGGACGAATCCATCGCGCATATCGAGGCGTCCAGCGCCCGCATGACGGTTCTGGTGGAGGATCTGCTGTCCTTGGCCAGACTGGATGAGGGGCGTGGTATCGACATCACGCAGCAGGTGAAACTGACCTCCGTGGTGAAGGACGCCGCCGACGACCTGCATGCCCTTGATCCCGAGCGTGGCATCTCATGCGGACGGGTGGTTCTTCAGCCTGGAACGGATCTGGACAATCCGACGAAACTGGCTTTCCTGAAGGGCGACATGCCGCAGATCGTCCTCAAAGGCGACGCGTCGCGACTGCGTCAGGTGGTCACCAACATCGTGGGCAACATCCACCGTTACACGCCGACGGATTCCCCGGTGGAGATTTCCATGGGAGTGCTTCCCGCGTCGATCAGTCCCGAATCCTTGTCCCGAATGCCATCCAATGAGCAATCGCTGCATCATCTGATCGAGGCCATCGAAGTGGGGCTGTCGATGCAGGTCGGCATGAATTACGCGATTGTGCGGTTCAGCGACCATGGTCCCGGTGTGCCGCCGGAGGCGAGGTCGAAGATCTTCGAACGGTTCTACACTGCCGATCCGTCACGTGCGAGGCAGAAGGGAGGAACCGGTCTCGGCATGGCGATCGCGCAATCCGTGGTCAAGGCGCACCATGGCTTCATCTGCGCGTCGGGCAGCGATGGCACCGGACTGACCTTGACCGTGGTGCTGCCTGTCGCGCCGGTCGAACCGAAGCCTCGGCCGGCGCCGCCGGAAGACGGCCACAGGAATGAGAAGAGGAATCGCAAGGCGAAGAAATAGGCTTTCCGCGCTTTGCGATTCCGCCGGAACAACGCAGGGGATGGGCGCATAGCCCACCTCTTGCGCTAGACTGTATCTTTGGTTTGTTATTGGCGGATGGCGTTCGGCTGTCCGCAGAAGGTACGTGATTAGCGAGTAGTGAGGTGACAATGCCTAGCGGACGTGTTCGTTGGTTCGATGCGAACAAAGGCTATGGATTCATTCAGACGGACGAGGGCGCGGATGATGTCTTCCTCCCCGCCGCCGCCCTTCCGGAAGGCGTGAAGACGCTGCGCAAAGGGGCTAAGGTCGAGTTCTCGGTGGTGGACGGCCGCCGTGGGCCGCAGGCCATGGGCGTGACCCTGGTGGCGTCGGCGCCGTCGTTGGTCAAAGCCACACGTCCGAAGCCGGATGACATGGCGGCCATCGTGGAGGATCTCATCAAGCTGCTGGACTCCGCGGGCAACCAGTTGCGCCGCCATCATTATCCTTCGCCGTCCGAGAGCAAGAAGCTCGCCACGCTGATGCGCGCGGTCGCCGACAACTTCGACGTACAGGATTGATTTCATGTCCGATACCGCAATGGAACCCAAATCGATCGCCCGGGCGGTAGCCGTCGCCGTGGCTGACGAGGAAGGACAGGTCGGCGACTTCGTGGAAGCCGTTGACCTGGAGGACGGCGTCACCGATTTCCGCTTCGAAGCGCGTGTGCGTGGTTATGAAGGATGGCAATGGTCCGTGACGATGTATCATGACGTCGAACTGGATCATTGGACGGTCAATGAATCGTCCTTGGTGCCGACCGACGAAGCGTTGCGTCCGCCGAAATGGATTCCGTGGAAGGATCGTCTCGAGCCGGGCGATCTGGCGGTGACCGATTCGATCGGTACCGATCCCGACGATCCCCGGATGGAGGACGGGTTCCGCAAGACAGGGAAAGACGTGTCGGAGGATGCCGACGCGGACAATGGCATGTCGGATGGGATGCCGGACGATGTGCGTGCTTCGGATCAGGAGACGGCTCCGGGCGCGAAAGAGGATGACGGAACCGTTCAGGAGACGGGAACGGAGAATCACGACGAGGCGGATGTCCGATCCGAGACATCCGACGAGGACATCGATGAGGCCGTCGAGGAGTTCGACCTGTCCCGCAGGCATGTGATGACTCCGCTCGGTCGTTCCCAGACCGCGAAGCGTTGGTATGAGGGTCCCCATGGGCCGAAATCGTTGTCCACCAAGACCGCGGACGGCAATCCCTGCTCCACGTGCGGATTCTTCATTCCCCTGAAAGGTGAGTTGAATCTGCTGTTCGGCGTATGCGCCAACAAATGGAGCCCGGATGATGGCAGGGTCGTGTCCGTCGACCACGGTTGCGGGGAGCATTCCGAAATCGCCCCGCCGGAACCCTCGCATCTGTGGGTGCAATCGAAGCCCGCCTTCGACGACATGCATATAGACATCATCGCGCAGGCGCCTCGTGACGAGCGTGGGTCGGTGGAACTGATCGAAAGCCTTTCCTCGGACGATGAGCATAATCCGAATGAGGATGAGGAAGGTTCCGAGGCCGATATCGAAGCCAACACCATCGACGATGACGCAAGCCAGGAGGAGGTTCTCGAGCACACGTCATCCGATGATGAGCCCGAAGTGGAGGCCACCGTCGAAATCGACGGGAACGATCAGGAGTCGACGAAGGATGACACGCGCACGGACGGCGAAACCGATATGACGTCTGAATCCGAAGACAACGTCGTACATGAACCTGTTGTCGTCGAAGACGCTTCCGGAGACGTGACTGGGGAAACGCGGGAAGCCACTGAACCTGAGCTGGAGCAATCGTCGATTCCGGATCGGTTGACCGGGACCGAATCTGCCGGGTCTGGATCCGAAATCGGGCAATCGGTTGAAACGGTTCCCGACACCTCGGACACCGAAGGTGGGACTCCGGTCGAGGAGCGACAGGCTGTGCAGGATGAGGAGACGGAATAGCCGTAGCCACGTCCTGTCGACGCATTCATAGGGAAGGCCGATGCCCCTATCTCGGACATCGGCCTTCCCTATTTCATTTCGTCGGTATGGAATCAGTGCACGACGGTGACCGTGCAATCGGCGAAATTGATGATCTGCTTGGACACGGATCCGAGGAAACGCGCATCCAAGCCGGACAATCCGCGCGAGCCCACCACCAGATGCCGTGCGTAGCGGGAGGCCTCGATGAGTCCCTTCGCGGCGGAGATGTGGAATGCGTGCGATTCGATGCGAAAATCGTCGGGAATGTCCTGAGCGGGAACCTGCACCGAATCGAGAAGTTCGTCGAGCATGCGTTCCGCGTGTTCCTGGCCGACGGCGATCGGAGCCACGGCGTTTTCGTATCCCTTGATGGTGCCCAGATCCTTCAGCTGCCAGCAGAACATGACCTGCAGGGGAGCATGGTGCAGCGCGGCGAATTCGATGGCGAAATGCAGTGCGTGCTTGGAGATCTCCGAGCCATCGACGCCGACGACCACCGGGCGCTGGCTATGCGGCAGGGGAGAACCGGGCATCTCGTAGGAGACCGTCTCATCGACGGGCGTGAGCGCATTGGCGATGGCGTCCTGCACGGAAGCCTCCTCGTCATCGAGGATGCGGACCACGGTGACAGGCACTTTCGCCTCCTCTGCGAGGGATGCCGAAAGGGAACCCAGGAACCATCGTGCCACGCGGCCTAGCGAGCGTCGTCCGACGACGATTTGTTGGGCGTCCTTGCCGATTTCCAACAGTGCGGATGTTCCGGTGGCCTTGACGGAGGTGAGTGTGACGCGGTTCTCGTCGATCGTCATGCCCTGTGAGGCCTGAACGACCCATTCACGCAGACGTCGGGCGATGTCGTGACGTTTCTCGGCCCACTGCTCCTCATCTTCCGGCTGGGAACCCGTGTCCCACGAATGGGACCATGCATAGACCGCATTCACCCGCTGGCCGGTCAACGACGCCTCGCCGAGAGCCCAGCGCAGCGCCGCAAAGGATTCATCGGAGCCGTCGACGCCGACGACGATGTCGCCTTGACGCGCGTCCGTCGCGTCATTCGATTGTAGGGTGGTGTCGCTCATTGTGGTGACCTCCTTGGTCGTTGCCATAGCTCAAGCATATCCGTTCCTTTGCGTTCACAGCGCAATTTACGCGCCGGTGGAATAAACGTCACCGTGAATCGGTAGAGTGTTGAAGGACTAACAAGAGTGGAAGGACAAGCATGTTCGAACGGTTTACCGACCGTGCGCGGCGCGTGATCGTGCTGGCGCAGGAAGAAGCTCGTACCCTCCAGCACAACTACATCGGCACCGAGCATCTGCTGCTCGGCCTGATTCGCGAGGGTGAAGGCGTCGCAGCCAAGGCGTTGGCCTCGAAGGGTGTGACTCTGGATGACACCCGCAAACAGGTCGAAGAGATGATCGGCAAGGGGAATGCGTCGCCGAACGGCCATATTCCCTTCACTCCGCATGCCAGGCAGGTGTTGGAGCTGTCGCTGCGCGAGGCGTTGCAGCTGGGGCACAGCTATATCGGCACCGAGCATATCCTGCTCGGTCTGATTCATGAGGGCGAAGGCGTCGGCACACAGGTGCTGATCAAGATGGATGTCAATCTTGGCGAACTGCGCAGTGCCACCATCGATTTGATCCGTGGCAATTCCAGCGATGGTAAGAACGATGGCAAGGGCGAGCTCGCCAACGCCGGAGGCGTCCAGGATCGACGCAATCAGACCGGTTCCGCGATCCTCGATCAATTCGGACGTAACCTGACCGCCGAGGCTGCGGCTGGAAAACTCGATCCTGTGATCGGACGCTCCAATGAGATCGAGCGTGTGATGGTGGTGCTGAGCCGCCGCACCAAGAACAATCCGGTGCTGATCGGCGAACCCGGCGTCGGCAAGACCGCCGTCGTCGAGGGACTCGCGCAGAAGATCAATGCGGGAGACGTTCCGGAGACGCTGAAAGGCAAGCAGGTCTATTCCCTGGATCTCGGATCCATGGTGGCCGGTTCCCGTTACCGCGGTGATTTCGAGGAGCGCCTGAAGAAGGTGCTGAAGGAAATCAAGACGCGCGGCGACATCGTGCTGTTCATCGATGAGATCCACACCATCGTGGGCGCAGGCTCCGCCGACGGCGCATTGGGCGCTTCCGACATGCTGAAGCCGATGCTGGCCCGCGGCGAGCTGCAGACCATCGGCGCGACCACGACCGACGAGTACCGCAAATACATCGAGAAGGATGCCGCGCTGGAACGTCGTTTCCAGCCGATCCAGGTCCATGAACCAACCATCGCCGAAACCATCGAGATTCTGAAGGGTCTGCGCGAACGGTACGAGAACCATCATCATGTGACGATCACCGATGGCGCGTTGCAGGCGGCTGCCGAGCTGTCGAGCCGTTACATTCAGGACCGTCATCTGCCGGACAAGGCCATCGACCTGATCGACGAGGCAGGTGCGCGCCTGCGCATCCGCAGACTCACCGCGCCTCCGGAATTGAAGGAACTGGACGCCAAGGCGGCCAGACTGGCCCAGGAAAAGGACCAGGCCATCAAGGACCAGGATTTCGAGAAGGCGGCCGAACTGCGCGACAAGCAGGAAAAGGTCGAAGCCGAGCGCAAGGAGAAGGAATCCTCCTGGCGTGAAGGCGAATCCGATGTGAAGATGGTGGTGGATGAGGACGTCATCGCCGAGGTGATCTCCCAGACCACGGGCATTCCGGTGTTCAAGCTCACCCAAGCCGAGTCCAAGAAGCTCATGGGCATGGAAAGCGAGCTGCACAAGCGCATCATCGGCCAGGACGAGGCCGTGTCTGCGTTGAGCCGCTCCATCCGCCGCGCTCGTGTCGGACTGAAGGATCCGAAGCGTCCCGCTGGCTCGTTCATCTTCGCTGGCCCGACCGGCGTCGGCAAGACCGAGCTGGCCAAGGCGCTCGCCGAATTCCTGTTCGATGACGAGGACGCGTTGATCCGTGTGGATATGTCGGAATTCTCCGAGAAGTACGCGGCCTCGCGTCTGTTCGGAGCGCCTCCGGGATACGTGGGCTACGAAGAGGGCGGCGAGCTCACTGAGAAGGTGCGTCGCAAGCCGTTCTCCGTGGTGCTGTTCGATGAGATCGAGAAGGCCCATCCGGATATCTTCAACACGCTGCTGCAGGTGCTGGACGATGGTCATTTGACCGATGGACAGGGACGCAAGGTGGACTTCAAGAACACCATCATCATCCTGACCACCAACCTCGGTACGCGCGACATTGCCAAGGCGGCCAACACCGGCTTCAACCTGGGCACGAATACCGAGTCAAGCTACCAGCGCATGAAGGAACAGGTCTCCGCGGAACTCAAGCAGCAGTTCCGTCCGGAATTCCTGAACCGCCTGGATGACATCATTGTGTTCAAGCAGCTCACCGAGCCGCAGGTGCGCCAGATCGTCGATCTGGATGTCAGGCAGCTCAACGACCGTCTGTTCGATCGCCATATGTCGCTCGAACTCACTGATGCGGCCAAGGATCTGCTCGCGCAGAAGGGATTCGATCCGCTGCTAGGAGCCCGCCCGCTGCGTCGTGTGATCCAACGCGACATTGAGGATGCCATTTCGGAGAAGATTCTCATGGGCGACCTCGAGGATGGCCAGCGTGTGAAGGTAGACGCCGAAGGCGAAGGCATCCTGGGCGAATTCACCTTCACCGGCGAGGCGTTCGAAGAACCGGAATCCACGGATCAGACCAAGACTCCGGAGGAATCCGCAGAACCGGCGCAACGGGAAGCGGTGCCGGTTACGGCCGAATCCACGGAACCGGCCGATTCCACACCTTCCCAGGAATGATTCCGTGTTTGCCGGACGGCTTGTCCGGCAAACAGTGAGGGCCGTTGGGTCCATGATGAAGCATCATGGACCCAACGGCCCTCACTCGTACCTACACGTACTATCGCTTCCCGGCGGTGTCCATTCGCGCTGGCCGGTCGATGGCGTTAATGCAAATAAGCGGGGCGTCACCCATGATCATGGGT
>NZ_JDTK01000060.1 GCF_000770925.1 Bifidobacterium ruminantium DSM 6489
GGTCAGCTGCACGCTCGCACCGGACTTCAGGGAGAGCTTGCCGCCGCTCACGCCATCACCGGAGATCGAGACGGACGTGACCGGGATGGTGGTCTCGCACTCGACCGCGGCCAGGGTCGCGGAGGAGCCGTCCCACTTCACGATGCCGCCGTTGTAGTCCAGGCCCGGCTGGCGGGATCCCGGATACTGCTGGCTGCCGCCGTCGTTGAAGATCACCTTCGCGCCCTTGGCGAGGCTGTCCGGGACCACGTACTTGTACAGGTCGATCTGCTGGCAGCCGTCGGTCGCGCTCGGGGCGGTCATCTCCACGCCCGGCCAGGCCGCGTTGTTCGCCGCGGTCGCGCCGTCGCCCGTGTACACGTACGCGTAGATCTTGCCCCAGCCCGAAGGCTTCGAAGCGTAGACGGTGTTCTTCGCGACCGGGTCCGGCGGAAGCTGGCCCGTCACGGTCACGGTGATCGACGAGGTCTTGGTCCCGGACTTCGCGGTGATCGTGGCCTTGCCGGCCTTCCTCGGGGTGACCACGCCCTTCGGGCTGACGGTCGCCACGTCCTTGTCGGACGAGCTCCAGCTCACGGACGCGCCCTTCGGATCGGTCGTGGCGGTCAACTGCTTCGTGGTCACGCCATTGGACAGGTCCACGCTGTAATCCGACTGATCAATC
>NZ_JDTK01000061.1 GCF_000770925.1 Bifidobacterium ruminantium DSM 6489
CTTGGGAACAGCGTAAGCTGGGGGAAGTTGGCATAACGTATCCAGGACTGCATGGAAAGAAAAAAGATGATTTTGGTCATGGAGATGCTTTCTTCGTTCCCTATACGAATGTCTTTGACAATCCTGTGACGGATCAGGGCAGGCTTGAGCATGTCGAAGTTGATTCATCCCAAGCGGAAGTCAGATATGGCGATGTCTTTTTCACGGTCTCTTCGGAAACTCCTGAAGAAGTGGGCATGTCCTCTATCTGGCTTGGAAATATAAGGAATGTTTACCTGAACAGCTTTTGTTTCGGCTATAGGCAAGACGGCTCCTTTGATCCTCTCTATCTTGCGTACGTGTTGCGTTCTCAACCTGTCAGGAAACAGATTGAGCTGCTTGCACAAGGAATATCGAGGTTCAATATTTCAAAAAACAAGGTTATGGATGTTGAGGTGCCGGAACCGTCCCTAACCGAGCAACGCCGAATCGGCGCGTTCTTCGACCGTCTGGACTCG
>NZ_JDTK01000062.1 GCF_000770925.1 Bifidobacterium ruminantium DSM 6489
TCATACTTACGCTGATGAAGGGTGATGAGGGTGTCAAGCTCGGCTAAGCCCTTCGCAATTGCCTTCTGTTCGGCGTGATCGGCGGGCACGGCGAAGAACGATTGTGAAATCAGATTCCAATCTGCGCGAGGCATCTTAGAGCCCGAAGATACATTTGCGAGCCTTTGGAAGCTGCCTGTTTGAACCAGCCGGTACAAAAATGAACTGTCACACTCTGTAGCCCTAAGAACCCAAAAATCACCTACAGCTACACCATTGAACTGCGGATATAGCCAATTCATCAAATAAGGACGAAGCTTCCCGTATAGAACATCTCCGGCGTAAAACTTAATTCCCGTTTTGCCGCCTTTCTTGTCGCGCAAATCTTTGTTTAGTGCATCTTCGCCGGGAATGATGTCCTCGTATTCGACTTGAGGCAAATCGGAATCGCTTGACTGAATGGAAACCCTGTCGGTTAGATCAGAGAGCTTACGCTGTTCCCAAGGGTCAGTGAAAC
>NZ_JDTK01000063.1 GCF_000770925.1 Bifidobacterium ruminantium DSM 6489
CACTATTGTGGGCGGCGGCACGCCGAGCACCAATAACGATGCGTACTGGGATGGCGATATAGACTGGTATTCACCCGCCGAATTAGGTGAGCAGGTATACGCCGACAGAAGTGTCCGAAGGATAACCCAGGCTGGTTACGATAGCTGCTCGGCAACATTGCTTCCAGCTGGTAAAACAATTCTCTTCACAAGTCGCGCGGGCATTGGCAATACAGCGATTCTTCGCAGGTCAGCATGTACAAACCAAGGCTTCCAGTCTTTAGTCGTGAACGATGATACCGATGTGTATTTCGTCTACTCCATGACCGATCGAATCAAAAATTTCGCTGAACAGAAAGCTTCTGGATCAACCTTCCTAGAGATATCCGGAAAAGGTCTGGCGGCCGGAGAATTCGCCTTTCCTTCAAAGGATGAGCAGACTGCAATAGGGTCTATGTTCAAGCAACTCGACCATCTCATCACCCTTCATCAGCGTAAG
>NZ_JDTK01000064.1 GCF_000770925.1 Bifidobacterium ruminantium DSM 6489
CGAGATCCAGACCGAAACCCAAGCCGACGCGCGAGCAGGAGCTCGCGGAGGAGGTCGCGTACCTGAAGGCGAAGGTCGCGTACCTGGAAAAACTCCGGGCCCTGCGGGCGTCCAAGTCACGCGGCGCGAGCGAAGCGCCGTCGTCCGACTGCTCGCAGGGCAGGGGCACCGGCTCGACCACCTCCTCGAGATAGCCGGGCTGCCGCGATCCACGTACTACCATCACCTGTCGCGCCCGGCGCACGTGTCCAGGCCGGACGTGGAGCCGATGGTGCGGGAGATATGGGAGCGCACCCCGAACGGGTGCGGCCACCGGCAGGTG
>NZ_JDTK01000065.1 GCF_000770925.1 Bifidobacterium ruminantium DSM 6489
GCACGCTCGCACCGGACTTCAGGCTCAGCTTCCCGTTGCTCACGCCGTCACCCGAGATCGAGACGGACGTGACCGGGACCGGATTGTCAGCCACAGTAACAACGACCGAAGCCGTCTTACCGCCCGCGGTCGCTGTAATCGTTGCAGTGCCAGCCTTCACAGCGGTGACCTTGCCATCAGACACCTTAGCCACGGAATTGTTCGAGCTGGTCCAAGAGACCGTCTTGTCGGTAGCGTTGGACGGGTTCACGGTAGCGGTCAACTGCACGCTCGCACCGGACTTCAGGCTCAGC
>NZ_JDTK01000066.1 GCF_000770925.1 Bifidobacterium ruminantium DSM 6489
CCCTCTCGAGTGCAGTACCATCGCCGCGCCTGGCCTTAGCTACCGGGTTCGGAATGGGACCGGGCGTCTCACCAGGGCTATGACCACCGCAAATCTAACGGCCACGGCAAGGAGACCAAAGGAATCCAAGCCGGCAAATCAATCCTTCGTGGCGGTTCGGGAACCGGCTAGCGGACGCGAGGCGCAAAGCCCATCGGAATCGAATCGTGACCACCAAGCGCTCATTGTCGCCTGGGATCGAAGCACAGGAAAGACGCGGAACCAACC
>NZ_JDTK01000067.1 GCF_000770925.1 Bifidobacterium ruminantium DSM 6489
GGTTTCGGGTCGCGTTTGGCTCGTTTTCGACACGCCGATAGAACGTTGGATTTCCAACGGTTTCACGCTTCGTCATGCCCGTCGGGTTGCGCGTTTGCGGGTTCTTGTGTAAGTTTATCTCTTGCTGCTCAGCACGGCGGCCTGGCTCCTTGAGTTTGGGGCGGTCTGCTGGTGCGGTGGTGGTTTGAGAACTCAAGAGCGTATTT
>NZ_JDTK01000007.1 GCF_000770925.1 Bifidobacterium ruminantium DSM 6489
CACTACTCCCGGTTTCGGGAACTATGGAAACTACTTGATGGCGTTCAGCCACTGCTCCTTGGTGGCCTTTTCGGCCTCAAGCTTGGACTTCTTCTTCGGATCGGACTCGGCGGCGATCTTCGCGTCAAGCTCCTCGAGCTGGGCGTTTAGCTGCTCTTCGAAGGAGTTCTTGCGGGCGTCGGCCTCCGGATCGGACTGCTTCCAAACGGCGTCCTCGACGGCCTTGATCTGCTTATCCACGGCATCAAGACGGCTTTCGATGCGATGGACCTCGTCTCGCGGAACGTAGCCGATCTGATCCCATTCCTCCTGGATGGCGGCCAACGCCTGACGGGCCTGCTTGGCCTCCTTCTCATCCTTGACCGGCACCAAAGCCTCGGCCTTGGTCAGCAGCTCCTCCTTCTTGGCGAGATTCTCCTTTTCGGAGGAGCTGATCTGCTCACGATCGGCCTGACGGGCATTGAAGAAGGTGTCAGCCGCCGCGCGGAAACGCGCCCACAGCGCGTCATCGTCACGACGACCCGCACGACCCGCCTTCTTCCAACGATCCATCAGCTCGTTGAACTTGCGGGATGTTTCGACCCAGGCGGTGGAGTCCTGAATCTGCTCGGCCTCGGCGATGATGGCCTCCTTCGTGGCCTTGGCGGCGCTACGCTCCTCATCGCGACCCTGGGCCCACTTGCGGCGGGCGCTGTTGAAGGTGGTGCGTGCGGAGGAGAAGCGTGCCCACAGCGCATCCGCATCGGTCTTGTTGAGACGGACGCTGTTGCGCTGATGCTCCTGCCACTGCTGGAAGAGCGAACGGAACTTGTCGGCGGTGGAACGCCAGTTGGTGTTGTCTCCCAAGGAATTGGCCAAGGCCTCCGCCTTCTCCACGATCGCGGTGCGTTCCGCCAGCGCCTTGGCGACAGCGGCCTTATGCGCCTCGCTGAGTTCGGTCTTCTTGGCCTCTCCAGCCTCCTTCAGTGCGGTGAACTGGTTCTTGATCGCCTCAAGGTCACCGACGACGGCCGGCTGTTCGGTTTCGGAGGAGAGGGTCTTGATGGTCTCGTCGATCTCATGGCTCTTCACATTGTTGGACCTGAGCCTGTTGGCGAACAGGTCGAGCTTGGCCTTCAGATCCAGATAGCGGCGCGCGTACAGCGCCAGAGCCTCTTCCTTGGAGGCATCCGGGAACTGTCCGACCTCACGTTCCCCTTCTCCGTCCTTCACGAACACCGTGCCGTCATCGGCGACGCGGCCGAAAGTCTCGGCCGCCTTGACGTCCTCCTCGGAGAATCCGGTGGTCGCCGGCGCGCGCTTCGGCGTCTTCTTGGCGAAGGCCGCAGGGCTCGGCGCATGCGGCTTCATGGCCGCTGGGCTCGGGACGGCCGGTTTGCTGGCCTGGGTTGCGGGCGTCGCTGCCTGCTCGGTGGTTTCGGTGGTGTTTTCGGACGCGGTGACATTCTCGTCGGCCATGGCCAGCTCCTTACGTAAGCTTCATGTAGTGCAGGGGCAACGGTCGATGACGCCGTCTTCCAAACCTTGAAAAACGCGCGGCATTTTCCGTAACCTCATTTATTATAGAGAACCGTGGCTAAAGGTGCATCTATTTCAGGATTTCCAGAGTGGCTCCCCTCTGAGCGTGTTGTGGAGCAGCGTGTCATTGACACGCTCCGTAACGTATTCGAGCTGAATGGTTTCATAGGCATTGAAACCCGTGCGGTTGAGCAGGGTTCCAGCCTGCTCAAGAAAGGCGAGACCAGCAAGGAGATATATCTGCTGAGCCGTCTCCAGGAGGTCGGACATGAATCCGACACTCCGATTGAGGACCGTCTTGGCCTGCACTTCGATCTGACCGTTCCGCTGAGCCGCTATGTCGTCGAGCATTCCGGCGATTTGACATTCCCGTTCAAGCGTTGGCAGATTCAGAAGGTCTGGCGTGGCGAGCGTCCGCAGGAAGGCCGTTTCCGTGAATTCGTGCAGGCCGATATCGATGTGATCGGCAATGGTGATCTGCCCGACCATTACGAGGTCGAGCTTCCGCTGGTCATGGTGTCGGCATTGGAGCGTCTGCGCGAGTTCGGCCTGCCGAAGGCCACCGTGCACGCGAACAACCGCAAGCTTTCCGAAGGCTTCTACCGCGGTCTGGGGCTTACCGACATCGAAGGCGTGTTGCGTGAGATCGACAAGCTTGACAAGATCGGCGCCGACGAGGTGGCCAAGCTGCTCGTCGAGGGTTGCGGAGCCGACGAGGGGCAGGCCCGTGCATGCCTCGAGCTGGCCGAGCTGACAGCGGCCAACGGCAAGGAACTGTCCGAGAAATTCGATGCGCTGTGCTCCAAGCACGGCATCGCGGCCGATTCCGACGCTTATGTGCTGGCCCGTCAGGGTCTTGACACCTTGGCGATGATCGTGGATGAGGCGGCGCGCATCCGTCCGGGCTCCGTGATCGCGGATCTGAAGATCGCCCGAGGTCTGGACTACTACACCGGTTCCGTGTATGAGACCTTCCTCGACGGCGCCGCGGCTTTGGGATCCATCTGCTCCGGAGGCCGTTACGACAACCTCGCCTCGCAGGGCAACAAGAAGTACCCGGGCGTGGGCCTGTCCATCGGCCTGTCCCGTCTGGTCTCCTATATGCTGCATACCGCGGGCGCCCACGCCAACCGCGTATCCCCGGCATCCGTGCTGGTGGCCGTGTGGAACGAGTCCGATCGTTCCGCCTCCAACCTGATCGCCAACCAGCTTCGAGCCCGTGGCATCGCCGCGGATGTGGCCCCGACCGCCGCCAAGCTCGGCAAGCAGATCAAGTACGCCGACAAACTCGGCATACCGTACGTCTGGTTCCCGGCTGACGCTTCCGAGGAAGGCGCCCAGGACGAGGTCAAGAACATCGTCACGGGAGACCAGAAGCCGGCCGATGCACAGTCTTGGGAGCCGGATACTGTGTATGCCCAGCAAACCGTTACCGTTGAAGCCTGACATCGCAGGACTTCGCAAATAGAGGATTAAGGAATAGGGGAAGCATGAGCCAGACGGCTTACAGAACACATCATGCAACCGAAGTGACCGAAGATCTCGTCGGCCAGAAGGTGACGCTCGCCGGTTGGGTGGATCGTCGCCGTGACCACGGTGGCGTGGCATTCATCGACCTGCGCGACAACACCGGTCTGGTGCAGGTCGTCATCTATGACGAGGAGATGGCTCGTCCGCTGCGTTCCGAGTTCGTGATCCAGGTCGTCGGCGAGGTTCGTCTGCGTCCGGATGGCAACGAGAACGAGCATCTGGCCACCGGTAAGATCGAAGTCGTGGCTGAAAGCATCGAAGTGCTGGCCAAGTCCGATGCTCTGCCGTTCCAGGTCTCCACGGCGCTTGAGAACGAGTCCGAGAACAAGCTGCCGGGCGAGGACGTGCGTTTGAAGTACCGTTACCTCGACCTGCGTCGTCCGTCCATGCAGCGCAACTTGAAGCTGCGTGCGCAGATGTCGAAGGCCGCACGACACGCTTTGGAGGAAATGGGCTTCGAGGAGATTGAGACGCCGACCATGATCAAGTCCACGCCGGAAGGCGCCCGCGACTTCGTGGTGCCGGCCCGTCTGGTGCCGGGCTCTTGGTACGCCCTGCCGCAGTCCCCGCAGCTGCTGAAGCAGCTGCTCATGGTCTCCGGTGTGGAACGCTACTACCAGTTGGCCCGCTGCTACCGTGACGAGGATTTCCGCGCGGATCGTCAGCCGGAGTTCACCCAGCTCGATATGGAGATGGCGTTCGTGGACCAGGAGGATGTGATGGCCATGGCCGAGAAGGTCATCGCGGCCATCTGGAAGTCCGCCGGATACGACATCAAGCTGCCGATCCAGCGCATCACTTGGCAGGACGCCATGGATAAGTATGGTTCCGACAAGCCGGATCTGCGCTTCGGCAACCCGCTGATCGAGCTGACCGATTACTTCAAGAACACGCCGTTCCGTGTGTTCCAGGCTCCGTATGTCGGTGCCGTGCTTTTCAAGGGCGGTGCGGCCACGCCTCGCCGTCAGTTCGACGCATGGCAGGATTGGGCCAAGCAGCGTGGAGCCAAGGGCTTGGCCTATGTGGTCTTCGCCGAGAACGGCGATCTCAAGGGCCCGGTCGCCAAGAACCTCTCCGAAGAGGAGCGCAATGGCCTGAAGGAGGCCGTTGGCGCCGAAGATGGCGATGCGGTGTTCTTCGCGGCCGGCCGTCGCACTTCCTCTCAGGAGCTGCTGGGCGCGGTGCGCGTCGAACTCGCCCGTCGTGCCGGTCTGCTCAAGCCCGACGATTTCGCATTCACGTGGGTGGTGGACTTCCCGCTGTTCAAGCCGACCGACGATCCGGATGACGATGATGTGGCCGTCGGCCATTCCAAGTGGACCTCCATGCATCATCCGTTCACCATGCCGTCCAAGGATTGGATCGACAAGTTCGACAAGGATCCTGAGCACGCCATGTCCGATTCCTACGACATCGTGTGCAACGGCAACGAGATGGGTGGCGGTTCCGTTCGTATCCACCGTGACGATATCCAGGATCGTGTGCTCGATGTGCTCGGTATCACGCCGGAAGAGGCTGCCGACAAGTTCGGCTTCCTGCTCGAGGCTTTCAAGTATGGTGCTCCGCCGCACGCGGGCATCGCTCTCGGTTGGGATCGTACCGCAGCCATCTTGGCGGGCGCCGACTCCATCCGCGACGTCATCGCCTTCCCGAAGGCGGGTGGCGGCCGTGACCCGCTGACCGGCGCCCCGGCTCCAATCTCCGCCGAGCAACGTGCCGAGACCGGCGTCGATTACGATCCAGATGAGGATGAGGACTGATAGTCTTCCTGCCTGAAAGCGAATGAAGGCGTCCGTACGCGATTGGCGTGCGGACGCCTTTTTACTTGTGATTTCATTCATAAAACGATATGCGTCGTCTCATATTCTGGGCAAAGTGAGACGAACGGACGGCTGGGAAACATAAATTTCCTATTCATTTCCTATACTGCCCGTATGTCTGAAATCAAAGAAACCGAAGCGAAGCGTTCCATCATGCCGGATGCTGGGGCGGACGACAGGCCGCTCGTCGAACTGACCCATGTCGAAAAGCATTATGGCGACCTGCATGTGCTTAAAGACATTAATCTTACCGTAAGAAAAGGCGAGGTGCTCGTCATCGTCGGTCCGTCCGGATCCGGCAAATCCACGATGTGCCGCACCATCAACCGTCTGGAGACCATCGACTCCGGAGACATCCGCATCGACGGCAAGCCGCTGCCGCAGGAGGGCAAGGAGCTCGCCAGTCTGCGTGCGGAAGTGGGCATGGTGTTCCAGTCCTTCAATCTTTTCGCCAACAAGACCATTCTGGAAAATGTGACATTGGCGCCGATCAAGGTCCGTCGCATGGACAAGAAGGAGGCCGAGGACCTCGCCATGGATCTGCTGGGACGCGTGGGCGTGGCCTCCCAGGCCAAAAAGATGCCGTCTCAGCTTTCCGGCGGCCAGCAGCAGCGCGTCGCCATCGCCCGCGCCCTCGCCATGCAGCCGAAAGTCATGCTGTTCGACGAGCCGACCTCCGCGCTCGATCCGGAAATGGTCAATGAGGTGCTCGACGTCATGGTAGAGCTGGCCCATGAGGGCATGACCATGCTGTGCGTGACCCACGAGATGGGCTTCGCACGCAAGGTGGCCGACAAGGTCGTGTTCATGGCTGACGGTCAGATCCTCGAACAGAGCACGCCGGAGGAATTCTTCGAACATCCGAAGACGGACCGTGCCAAGGACTTCCTGTCGAAGATCCTCACCCACTGACAGTGATGTGAAATACCGACAAAAGAGGAAATCCCAATGAAGAAACCATTATCCATTGCGGTGAAACGCATGCTCCGCAGAGGCATGGCGGCGCTTTGCGCGTTCGCGTGCGTGTTCGCCGTCTCCGCGTGCGGCGCGGATGACGCGGATGGCAGAATCCGCATCGGCATCAAATTCGACCAGCCGGGCCTGGGCTTCAAAAAGAACGGCACCTACGTCGGCTTCGATGTGGACGTCGCCAAATACATCGCCAGAAAGCTCGGCTATTCCGAGGACCAGATCGTCTGGAAGGAGGCGCCGTCCAAGCAGCGTGAGGCCATGCTGCAGAACGGCGACGTCGACTTCATCGTGGCGACCTATTCGATCACCGACGAACGCAAGAGGGTCGTATCCTTCGCGGGGCCGTATTTCGTGGCGGGACAGGATCTGCTGGTCCGCAAGGACGAGAAGGGCATCGACGGCCCGGAGGATCTCAACGGCAAACGTCTGTGCTCGGTGACGGGATCCACATCCGCAGTGACGGTCAAGGAGAAGTTCGCCAACGAGGTGCAGCTTATGGAGCAGCCCGGCTATGCCGAATGCGCGACCGCGCTGTTCTCCGGCATCGTTGACGCGGTGACCACGGACGACATCATCCTGGCCGGCCTGGCTTCGGCGTCGCGCGGACGTCTGCGCGTGGTGGGCAAGCCATTCACCCAGGAATACTATGGCGTCGGCATCAAGAAAGGCAACACGAAACTCGCCAGGAACATCAACAACGCCATCTCCGAAATGATCAAGGACGGTTCCTGGAAGCGAGCCATCGCCGACAACACGAAGGGCGTTGACTACACGCCGGACGCTAAATACAATCCGCCGAAACCGAAGGAAGGGGAGAAGTGATGGAAGCGTTTATTTCGCTGTTCAGCCAATACGATGTGCCGGCCGCCTTCCTGGTGAATATCGAGCTGACCCTATGGTCGGCTTTGTTCTCCATGATCCTCGGCGTCATCCTCGTGATGATGCGCATTTCGCCGGTCGCCTCGCTCCGCACCGTTTCCTGCGCCTACGTGGAACTGTTCAAGAACATGCCATTGACCATCATTATGGTGTTCATGGTGCTTGGCGCCTACGCCCAGTTGAAGCTCAGCTTCTCCGATACTTTCGCCACCAATTTCTTCTGGCTGGCAGTGACCGGTCTGAGCCTGTACACCGCGGCTTTCGTGTGCGAATCGCTGCGTTCCGGCATCAATACGGTGCCAATCGGACAGGCGGAGGCAGCCCGTGCACTGGGACTCAACTTCATGCAGTCCGCCACGCAGATCATCCTGCCGCAGGCCTTCCGCGGATCCGTGGCGCCTTTGGGCAACACTCTGATCGCGTTGCTGAAGAACTCCACCGTTGCGGCGGCTGCGTCCGTGGCCACGGAGACGTCCTCGTTGATGAGCGAAATGATCGAATACCGTTCCGATGTGATCGTCCCGATCTTCCTGATTTTCGCATTCGGCTACGTGATTCTGATTATTCCGATCGGCATGCTGACCACATATCTGTCCAACAAACTCGCAGTGAGGAGGTGACGCGCCATGGCAAGCAATGAAAGCGCGGTGTTGTTCGACCAGCCGGGCCCGAAGGGCCGCAAGACCATCCGTATCGTCAATTGGATAGCCGGCATCATCTTCGCGGTGGTGCTTGTGCTGATCCTCATGCGTCTGCACAATCCGCCGGACGGCGAGAACCAGCTGAGCTGGGAACTGTGGAAACCGGCGCTTGACGCCGAAGCATGGACCGACTTCTATCTTCCGGGTCTGTGGGCGACGATTCGGGCCTCGGTCCTGGCCGTCATCGGAGCCGTGGTGTTCGGTCTGCTCTTCGGTATCGGACGACTGCTGCCGAACGTGATTATACGTGCGGTCTCCGGCGCGATCGTTGAATTCGCACGTGCGGTTCCTGTGCTTCTGCTCATGATCTTCTTCTGGCGTTGGTTCGCCTTCGCGGGATTGCCCAGTCCGGCATACTGGGCCGTTGTGCTCGCCTTGGTGATCTACAACGGTTCCGTGGTGGCCGAACTGGTGCGTTCCGGTGTGGGCAACCTGCCGAATGGTCAGCGTGAGGCGTCGCTTGCCTTGGGATTGACCCGCACGCAGTCGCTGATTCAGATAGAGGTGCCCCAGGCCATCTACGCCATGTTGCCGGCGGCTGTGACCCAGCTGGTCGTGGTGCTGAAAGACACCGCGCTCGGATCGATCATCATGTACACGGATCTGCTGCAGGAATCACGCCGTCTCGGTTCGATGTACTTCAACATTCTGCAGACCCTGGTGGTGGCCGCGGTCGTGTATTTCATCGTCTGCTGGCTGCTGAGCCGTCTCGCCGAATGGCTTCCGTCGCGCATGCAGCAGCATACCGCCGCGCCGGCCGAGCCTGAGCCGGTCGCCCCGATCGCCATCATGGATCCGTCGAATGTGAATCAGATCGCCGTGGCCAAGGAAGGCGTGCCGCTCGGCGGCGCCCAACGCCTGTACCATGTGCATCACCGTGGCACGAACGCGTCGAT
The DNA here is from genome assembly GCF_000770925.1 of Bifidobacterium ruminantium DSM 6489. Taxonomy (GTDB): domain Bacteria; phylum Actinomycetota; class Actinomycetes; order Actinomycetales; family Bifidobacteriaceae; genus Bifidobacterium; species Bifidobacterium ruminantium. Next base: position 8,317 of record NZ_JDTK01000007.1, read on the forward strand.
TCACCGTTGGCGTGAGACGCGTTACGTCCAGGGATATGACGAGACGCATCCCGAAAGCCAGATCGAGTTCGACAAAAACGGCAAACCCATCAAGGACAATCCATTGGAGGACCTGATGAAGGAAGCCAAGAAAAAGGAGGCCGAGCACCATCAGGGAAAAGGCCAGTCGAAGACTGATCGGGAATCCTGACGGCTCATATGGCTTGTGATATGGCCGGTGTTTTGGAGACGCGCGCATGCGAAATCCGGGACACCGGCCATTGTCATGCCTAGGATGCAATCATCATCATGTCTGATATCAAGCAAGGAGGCTTGAAATGGCGGATAAGAGCAAGGATCCGAAGATGACGCCGATTGCGAAGACGCTGAACAAGGTGGAGAACAGGCTGGCGCAGGGGGCGAATTGCGGTTCCGTCGCCGAGGGGCTGGCGAACGTGGCCAAGGCAAGCGAACTGCTGAGCTCGGTATGGACGCTGCCGCCGGGCCAATTGCTGCGATTCCACCACGATGTCGACGTCGCCACTGTGAACGGCGGGGCCACGCCGGGGTTCGATGGCAACAAGGAGGACGCCGAACGGTTCATAGCCATCAGTTCGTCGGAAATCGCCCGTTACCAGCGGTTGATGTACGCCAATGGCGTGAAAGGCTCGCATCATCGCCTGCTGATTGTGTTGCAGGGCATGGACGCGTCAGGCAAGGGTGGCATCGTGCGCCACGTGTTCAGCCAGGGCGATCCGATGGGCATGCACTACCATGGTTTCGGCGCGCCGAAAGGCGAGGAATTGGACCACGATTATCTGTGGCGCATCAAGCGCGAGCTGCCGGCGAATGGGTGGATTTCCATCTTCGATCGGTCGCATTACGAGGACATCGTCATGCCGCGCATCTACAAGACCCAGCCGGAGGAGGTCTGGCAGTCGCGGTACGACGAGATTAACCGTTTCGAATCGCAGTTGGCGTCCGATGGCTGCACCATCATCAAGATCTTCCTCGTGGTAAGCAAGGAGGAGCAGAAACGTCACTTCCTGAGCCGTCTTGAGGATTCGACCAAATATTGGAAGTTCGATCCGAGCGATCTCGAAGCGCGCGCACGCTGGGACGAATACATGGCCGCATGGCAGGACGTGTTCCTGCGCACCAGCACGGACCAGGCGCCGTGGTATCTGGTGCCCGCTGACAACCGCTGGTACTCGAGGGCGGTCGTCTCCGAACTGCTGCGCAACACGCTTAGGAACATGAATATGATCTGGCCTCCGCTCGAAGTCGACGCCGACGAGATGCGTCGTCAGTTGGAGACCATGTAATCGAAGAACACGACCTCGCCTCTGGACTGGGTAGCATCCAGATCGACGGTTCCGGTGATGGCCCAATCGTGGTCGCCATCGGAATCGTCGATGATCTGCCGCACCTTCCAGGAATGCTCGCTGTTCTCCTTGCTTTCGTCGAGGATGAACTGCTCGCCGCTGCGTGCCTTGGCGTCGGTGTTGATATACTCGTGCTCGTCGTAGTAATCGTCGAGCGTATCCTCCCATTCATGCACGCCGTAGCCCCAGTCCTTGTCGAGCGAGCCCAATTCGTCGGGTCTGTCGAGATCCATGAGCTGCACGCGGCGGAACAAGGCGTTGCGTACCAGCACGGTGAGTCCGCGACGGTCCTCCACCACGGACTGCTTGGTTCCGGGGGTGGCCAGATTGGCGGCCTTCTCGGAGGCGTCGGCGTCGGAACCGGCGTTCTCCCATTCGTCCACCAAAGAGGAGTCGATGGAACGGACCACCACACGGAGCCATGAGATGATGTCGTTCAACTGCTCGTCGCGCTTTTCTTGGGGTACGGTGCGGGCCAACGCGCGGTAGGCGTCGGACAGATAACGTAGCAGCGTGCCTTCGGAACGTGCGATGTTGTAGCGTGCGATGTAGCCGGTGAAATCGGAGGCGGTCTCCACCATGTCGCGCACCACCGATTTCGGACTCAGCCAATAGTCGTTCGCCCACGGCACGTCATGGCGGTATTCGTCGAATGCGGCCTGAAGCATGTCCTCCAAAGGCTTCGGATAGGTGATCTCCTGCAGCTTGTCCATACGTTCGTCGTAGTCGAGGCCGTCCTCCTTCATGCGGATCATGGCCTCGTCTCGGGCCTGCCGCTCCTGGGCGCGAAGCACCTGCTTGGGATCCTCCAACGTGGCTTCCACCATGGAGATCACATCCAGCGCGTAGGTGTCCGATTCCGGATCGAGCAGTTCCAGCGCGGCCAGCAGGAATGGGCTCAGCGGCTGGTCGAGGGCGAAATCGTCCGGAACGTCCACGGTCATGAAATAGTCCTTGCCGCCGTCGTCGCGGTCTTCGGTCTCGATGACGTTCGTGTCGAACAGGGTCTGGAAGATCTCGTCCGCGCGCGCATGCAGGCGCTCCTTCTGATCCGGGGTCTGCGCGGAATCGTCGATGAGCCGGTTGATGCGCAGTCGGGCGTCGCCGCCCTGCTCCACCTCGTTCAGCACCATGGAATGCGTGATCTTCATATGCGGCACCAACGTTTCCGGAGCCGCGTCGATGAGCTTGTCGAACGTGTTCTCGTTCCACGTGACGAAGCCTTCCGGCGCCTTCTTGCGTTTGACCTTCTTGAGCTTCTTCGGATCGTTTCCCGCCTTGGCCAGGGCCTTGGCGTTCTCGATCTCGAATTCGGGGGCCTCCGCGATCACCAGTCCCTCCGTGTCGAATCCCATGCGGCCGGCGCGTCCGGCGATCTGATGGAATTCGCGGGCGCGCAACTTGCGCATCCTTGTGCCGTCGAACTTGGTCAGCGCGGTCAGCACCACGGAATGGATCGGCACGTTGATGCCGACGCCGAGCGTATCGGTGCCGCAGATTACTGGCAGCAGACCCTGCTGGGCGAGCTGCTCCACCAGACGACGGTAACGGGGGAGCATGCCGGCATGGTGGATGCCGACGCCGGTGCGCAGCAGACGTTGCAGGATCCTGCCGAACGCGGTGGTGAACTTCGTTCCCTTGATGGCTTCGGCGATCGCGGTGCGCTGCTCCTTGCTGGACACGCCCGTGCTGGCCAGCGCGTTGGCGGTCTCCAACGCGGCGTCCTGGGAGAAGTGGACCACGTAGATCGGCGTCTCGCCCTTGCCAAACGCCAGCTCCACCGTCTTCTCCAGCGGATCCAACGTGTATTCGTAGGTCAGCGGCACCGGGCGCGGCGCATCGGTGATGATGTCCACATCGGTGTCCGTCATGTCCTCGAGCTTGTCGGCAATCGCATCGACGTTGCCAAGCGTCGCGCTCATCAGCAGGAACTGCGTATGCGGCAGCGTGAGCAGCGGCACCTGCCACGCCCAGCCACGTTCGGGATCGCCATAATAATGAAATTCGTCCATCGCTACGCAGCCGACATCGGCATGACGGCCTTCACGCAACGCCTGGTTGGCGAGGATCTCCGCGGTGCAGCAGATGATCGGCGCGTCCGCATTGATATGCGTGTCGCCGGTGATCATGCCGACGTTCTCACGACCGAAGACCTCGACCAGATCGAAGAACTTCTCCGATACGAGAGCCTTGATCGGAGCCGTGTAATAGGAGCGGCGCCCTGTGCACAACGCCGCGAAATGCATACCGAGCGCCACCAGGGATTTGCCTGAGCCGGTAGGGGTGTTCAGGATGACATGGTCGCCCGCGAGCAGATCCATGATGGCCTCCTCCTGATGGGGCCACGGTTCGACGCCTTTGACGTCCGACACCCAGGTGAAGAAGCGTTCGTATATTTCGTCCGCGTCGATGTTGCGTCCGCCCTCGTCCCAGTTCGGGGCCAAAGCGCCCAGCGAGCCATAGTTCTTATCGTCTGCCATGCTTGCCAGTCTACCGTTTGGGGTGAATCCGCACGTCGAACGTGTGTTCGAATCATGTGTCGTTTTGCGGTACAGTGGAAACCATGACTGATGATTTGTTTGCCGCGATGGACGCGTCGGCTGATGTGACGCGCCCGTTGGCCGTGCGGATGCGTCCATCGAGCATCGACGAAGTGCTGGGGCAGTCCCGCGTGCTGGGGGAGGGGTCTCCGTTGCGCAGACTCGCCAATCCCGCCTCGAAGGGCTCGCTCACCGCGCCGAGTTCCGTCATTCTGTTCGGTCCTCCGGGCGTGGGCAAGACCACACTCGCCTACATCGTCGCCAAACAGTCCGGACGCGTGTTCGAGGAACTGTCCGCGGTCACGTCCGGCGTCAAGGATGTGCGTGACGTGCTGAAACGCGCGCATGAGCGTCTCGTCTCGGAAGGCAGGGAGACGGTGCTGTTCATCGACGAAGTGCACCGTTTCTCCAAATCCCAGCAGGACGCCCTGCTGCCAAGTGTGGAGAACCGTGACGTCACCTTCATCGCGGCCACCACGGAGAATCCAAGCTTCTCCGTCATCAAACCGCTGCTCAGCCGATCCGTGGTCGTCAAACTCGAATCGCTGGAACCGGAGGATCTGAAAACCCTGATCGGGCGTGCCGTCGCCAGTGAGCAAGGTCTTGACGGCGAGGTCGAAATCACCGATGAGGCCACTGACGAGATCGTCCGCATGGCGGGGGGCGACGCGCGCAAGACGTTGACGATTCTCGAAGCGGCGGCCGGCGCGCTCACCGGAGACAAAAAACAGGAAAGAGGCGCGAAACGACCCGTCATCACACCGGACGTCGTGTCGAAAGTCATGGACGTGGCCACCGTGCGTTACGACAAGGACGGCGACGACCACTACGACGTTATCTCCGCGTTCATCAAATCCATGCGCGGCTCCGATCCGGACGCCACTATGCATTACCTTGCCCGCATGCTGCGCGCTGGCGAGGATCCGCGTTTCATCGCACGACGCATCATGATCGCAGCATCCGAGGAGGTCGGCATGGCCGCCCCGCAGGTTCTGCAGGTCACCGTCGCGGCCGCGCAGGCCGTGGCCATGATCGGCATGCCGGAAGCGCGCATCATCCTCGCCGAGGCGGCGCTCGCCGTGGCCACCGCGCCCAAATCGAACGCCAGCTACAACGCCATCAACGCGGCGCTCGCCGATGTGGACGCCGGACTCATCGGTCAGGTGCCGTTGCATCTGCGCAACGCGCCGACCGCCTTGATGAAAAGCTGGGGCAACCATGAAGGGTACCGGTACGCGCATGACTGGCCCGGAGCGGTGGCTCCGCAGCAGTACATGCCCGACGAGCTGCAGGGGCGCGAATACTACCATCCGAACGATCGTGGCTACGAGCATGAGATCAAGCCGAGATTGGAGAAGATCAGGCATATCCTGCATGAGGACGATTCGGGCGATGGATCCGTGAAACAAGGCCGTGTGAGCGGTTAGCTGAATCGTTGGGATGGACTGGCGGCCGTTCCGGCGGTCAGAGGCTCGGTTAGACTGCACTATGGGTTGGCGCGTCATGCAACGTCATGCGTCGATCGCGGCATCGCACATGGCCGCAGGAAAAAGTGCGCGGAAAGAACATATGCAGGAACGTAATACAACGCTCGAAAAAACAGAATCCGACAACAAAGCAGACGAGAATGCCAATGCCGTGGACGAACGCATCCCCGGCAAGCTCATCGGCGCCATCGTAGCTGTGGGCTCCCTCGCCTTCATCGGCATCCTGACCGAAACCGTGATGACGGTGCTGTTCCCGCAGCTGATGCGCGAGTTCGACGTGGACACCGCCACGGTGCAGTGGATCACCACCATCTACCTGCTGACGGTGGCCGCCACCATGCCGCTGTCGTCATACCTCAACCGCCGATTCAAGCATCGGACTTTGTTCCTTGCGGCCGTCGTCCTTGCGGTGCTGGGCTCTCTGACCATGATCTTCGGTCATGCGTTCCCCGTGATCTTGGTCGCCCGTATCATTCAGGGCGTTGGCTCCGGCGTGGCCACTCCGCTGATGATGAACATCATCCTCGAGCAGTCGCCGCGAAGCAAGGTCGGACGATTGATGGGCGTCGGCTCGCTGGTCATCACCGTGGCTCCGGCGATCGGTCCGACCGTGGGCGGCGCGGTGTCGAGCATTCTTCCATGGCGTGCGATTTTCATCATTGTCATTCCCGTCATCCTGCTGATTTCGCTGCCTGTCGGCCTGAAATGCATCGAGCAGCACCGTCCGACGGAGGAGGCGCGTCTGAACCCGTTGCAGTTCGCGTCGATCGTACTGGCGTTGTGCGGGCTGGTAATGTTCCTGAATCAGGCCGGTGTGGCCGTGGCCGCCGCAGTGGCGGGCGGCGCGGCCGTGGTGCCGGGCGTCTTCGCCGTGGTCAGTCTGATCGTCGGATTGGGGTCGCTGCTCTTCTTCGGATGGTCGTCCCATCGTTCCTTCTCGCCGCTGATCCGTCTGGGCTGGCTGCGTGATCCGATGGTGCTGCTGCATCTGATCGCCTACATGCTGCTGCCGATCGTCGGCATCGGCTTCGGTTATGTGATCACCAACCTCGCGCAGCTTTCCCTGGGCACGAATGCGTTCCTCGCAGGCGCCTTGGTATTGCCCGGTGCGTTGGTCGGAGCCTTCTTCGCTCCGATAGGCGGCACGCTGTACGATCGTTTCGGACCGGTTCGTCCGATTCTGGGCGCGTTCCTCCTGGCGATCTGCGGTCCGATTCTGCTGCTGGTCTTCTCCATGCGGCTGACTCCCGCCACGCTTGCGGGCTTCTATTTCATTTTCGGACTTGGCTACTCGCTCGGCTTTTCCAACATAATGACCAACGCGTTGCGCAGTATCTCGCCGCAGTTCATGCCGGACGGCAACGCGGTGTTCAACACCTGCCTGCAATTCGGCGGCGCCGCCGGAACCGCGTTGTTCTCCACCGTGCTGTCGGTGGCCCAGTCCGGGGCCGGCAAGGAGGGGAGTGCGGCATTCAGGCACGCCACGGCCGTCGGCGGCAGTTGGACGTTCGCCATCATGATCGCATTGGTTGCCGTCTCGATCTGCTGCCTGATCGCAGCCTTCCGCATGGAAGCGAAGCGCAGGTAGCCGTCTTCCGCCGTGGACTTCTCCACTGTAAGCGCAATCGCGTTACCCGTCGCTTCGAAGCGGTAGGCTGTGAAACTATAGAGAACACTGGAAAAGGAGACAAGGTGAGCAATCTGAGTGCACCCCTTCCCGTCATGGCTGGCGAAGACATGCCTGCGGGACCCGCCGATCCGATTTTCAACCGCCTGCTGAAGGACCGCATCATCTGGATGGGCGAGGAGGTCAAGGACGAGATGGCCAACCGCATCTGCGCTCAGATGCTGATGCTGGCCGCCGAGGATCCGAAGAAGGACATCTGGCTGTACATCAATTCTCCGGGCGGTTCCATCACCGCGGGCATGGCCATCTACGACACCATGCAGCTCATCGAGCCTGACGTGGCCACCGTGGGATTGGGCATGTGCGCCTCCATGGGCCAGTTCCTGCTGAGCTCCGGAACCAAGGGCAAGCGCTTCCTGACCTCGCATGCGCGAGTGCTGATGCACCAGCCGTCCGGTGGCATCGGTGGCACCGCCACCGACGTGCGCATCAACGCCGAGCTCATCATGGATATGAAGAAGACCATGAGCGAGCTGACCGCCGAGCAGACCGGTCATACCGTCGAGGAGATCTACCGCGACAACGAGTATGACCACTGGTTCACCGCGCAGGAAGCATTGGAATATGGTTTCGTGGACAAGCTCGTATCCACCCACGACACGATGAGCGCCAGCAAGGGAGAGTGACCATGGCAAGCGAAGAAGCACAGTTTGTAGCCCGCGCCGAGCGTCTGGCCGGACCGGCCGGCGTCGTCGGATTCCAGGGCGCGGCGGCCCGTGAGGCGGCGTTCGCGCCGCAGAACCGCTATGTTCTGCCTCAGTTCGAGGAGAAGACCCCATACGGGTACAAGAGGCAGGATCCGTACACCCGGTTGTTCGAGGACCGCATCATCTTCATGGGCGTGCAGGTGGATGATACCTCCGCCGACGACATCATGGCCCAGCTGCTGGTGCTGGAAAGCCAAGATCCGAACCGTGATGTGATGATGTACATCAATTCCCCAGGTGGTTCCATGACGGCCATGACCGCCATCTACGACACCATGCAGTACATCAAGCCGGATGTGCAGACCGTATGCCTGGGCCAGGCCGCTTCCGCCGCGGCCATCCTGCTGGCCGCCGGAGCCAAGGGCAAGCGTCTGATGCTGCCGAACGCCCGCGTGCTCATCCATCAGCCGGCCATTGACCAAGGTTTCGGCAAGGCCACGGAAATCGAAATCCAGGCCAAGGAGATGCTGCGCATGCGCGAATGGCTGGAGAACACGCTGGCCAAGCACACCGGCCGTGACATCGAGAAGATTCGCAAGGACATCGAGGTGGACACCTTCCTGACGGCCCAGGAGGCCAAGGAATACGGCATCGTCGACGAGGTGCTAGAGCACCGCGGCTGACGTGCGGATGCCGGAGTCATGTCTTGACGCACAATACCCCTGCTGGGTTCCGGCAGGGGTATTGTGTTCCGTGGATGATGGTCCTATGAAACGAAGGGGTATGGAATGGGACGTGTGGTCAACTACAACGACGCGGTGTCAAGATGCACGTTCTGCGGCAAATCCGAGAACCAGGTGCGTAAGCTGGTTACCGGGTCGGGCGCGGCCATCTGCGACGAATGCATCGGATTGTGCGTGGACATCATTTCGGAGGAACGGGTCAAGGACGCCCGGGCCGGTGTCCTGCAGCTGCCCAAGCCGGCGCAGATCAGCGCCTATCTCGACGATTACGTCGTCGGACAGGAATCGGCCAAAAGAACGCTTTCCGTGGCCGTGTACAACCATTACAAGCGCGTCAACATGGAAATGGGCGAAGCCGCCCGTCTCGGCGTGAAGTCGTCGCAGGCGCAGGATGATCCGCTTGCGGGAGTGCAGGTGGCCAAATCGAATATTCTGCTGCTTGGGCCGACGGGAGTGGGCAAAACGTATCTGGCGCAGACGCTTGCCAAGGTTATGAACGTGCCGTTCGTCATAGCCGACGCCACCACACTGACGGAGGCCGGCTATGTGGGGGATGACGTCGAAACCGTGCTGCAGCGCCTCATTCAGGCCGCTGACGGCGACGTGGCCCGCGCTCAGCAGGGCATCATATATATAGATGAGATCGACAAAATCGCCCGTAAAAGCGGTGAGAACACGTCCATCACACGCGATGTGTCCGGCGAGGGCGTGCAGCAGGCATTGCTCAAGATCCTGGAAGGCACCGTCGCCACCGTGCCGGTAGAGGGATCCCGCAAGCACCGCGAGATGGAGACCGTGCGGATTGATACCCGAGACATCCTGTTCATCTGTGGCGGCGCGTTCGTGGGGCTTGACGACATCGTGGCGCAACGCTTGGGTGCCCGGGAAAGCGGTTTCGGCGCATCCTGGCACGATCATGAGGTGCCGAAGCGGGAATTGCTCGCGCAGGTGTCCGCTGACGATCTGGCCGATTTCGGTCTGCTTCCGGAATTCATAGGCAGGCTGCCGGTGGTCAGCGTGCTGGAGGAGCTTACCGAGGATGATCTGGCGCGTATCCTCGTCGAACCGGAGAACGCGCTGGTCAAGCAGTATCAGAAGCTGTTCGCCGTCGATGGCGTGAAACTGACTTTCACCGATGGCGCGGTGCGGCAGATCGCGGCCACGTCGATCCGACGCGGGACGGGCGCGCGTGGGCTGCGTTCGATCATCGAGAGGACTTTGGAAGACACCATGTTCCAGCTTCCTAGTATGGAAGGCGTCGCTGAAGTGGTTGTCGACGAGGCTGCCGTCAGTGGTGCGGGCACGCCGAAGCTGCTCAAGGTGCCGACACAGGAGATTCCTCGTCTCAGAGAGGCATGATTCCATTGCAATCCGTTGCGACACGCCGAGATTTTGTTTGAAGCTCGTTTGGGTGTATCTTATTCGAGTTGCCGGAAACAAGGCAACGTTGCGCGAGTAGCCCAGCGGATTAGAGCAGCTGACTACGGATCAGCAGGTCGCAGGTTCGAATCCTGTCTCGCGCACCAGCCACCAGTCATCAGGTGGCTTTAGAAAATAAGATGACGTTGCGCGAGTAGCCCAGCGGATTAGAGCAGCTGACTACGGATCAGCAGGTCGCAGGTTCGAATCCTGTCTCGCGCACAAGAACCTCCTTCGCGAATGCGGAGGAGGCTTTCTTTTTTGTGTTAGGTTTCCCGTCAGTATCGCCGTGAAGCCTTGAATCCTCTCCGGAAGCGTCTTGGATCGCGGGAATCTTCCAATGTGAATGGCCATAGTGTGGGGCGATTGCGCGCACAGATGAGCGTGGATGAGGATTCGAGACCAAACACCAGACCCTTCGATACACTGGATAATGCGATTTTTCCACGGACATCGCGGTCGGACGGGGCCGCAAGACAAGGAGCATGATGGCCACATCGAAGAGGGGAATCTGGACAACCATCCGACGCATAGCTGCATCCGACCGTATATCCGGTCTGATCATGCTCGGTTTCGCCCTCGCCGGACTCCTGCTGGCCAACCTCCCCTTCACCGCTCATGCGTTCGAACAGCTCGAGAACTTCCGTATAGCCATTCCCCATACCAATATCGACATGGGATTGGGCCATTGGGTGCAGGACGGTCTGCTGACGGTGTTCTTCCTGACCGTGGGATTGGAATTGAAACAGGAGCTCACCACGGGATCGCTGTCCAATCCCAAGGCCGCCGCGGTGCCGATGCTATGCGCCGTGGGAGGCATGCTGGTGCCGCCGGCGCTGTTCATCGGTGTGATTTCGCTGTTCTCCGCAGCAGGGGACGGTCGCCTGACTATAGCGTCGGGCGAGGTGTTCTCCTTCGCGCAGATGTCCCATGGATGGGCGGTGCCCACGGCCACGGACATTGCGTTCTCGTTGGCTGTGCTGGCTTTGTTCGCCAAGGCGCTGCCGGGCTCCATCCGTGCGTTTCTGATGACGTTGGCCACGGTGGATGATCTGCTGGCCATCATCCTGATAGCGGTGTTTTTCTCGTCGGTGAACGCGTGGTATTGGTTCCTCGGCATCGCCGTATGCGCGGCCGTCTGGTATTTCCTGGTGCGCATGCGCAGGGTGCCATGGCTCGCGGTGGCCATCGTCGGCGTGCTGGCATGGGTCATGATGTTCGAGGCCGGCGTGCACCCCACGCTGGCAGGCGTGCTGGTCGGCCTGCTCACTCCCGCGCATGAGTGCTTCGGTGAGAAGACCCCACGGGCGGAACGCTACGCGGACAAGCTGCAGCCGTTCTCCGCGTTGCTCGCGCTGCCGATCTTCGCGCTGTTCGCCACCGGTGTGCATTTCGAATCGTTGACATTCGCATTGTTCGTCTCGCCTGTGGTCGTCGCCGTGATGGTGGCGTTGGTCGTCGGCAAGCCTTTGGGCATCATGGCCACGGCATGGCTGTCCACGCATGTGGGAGGCCTCAAAATGGCCAAGGGATTGCGCGTGCGTGACATGTTCCCCGCGGCTTGCGCATGCGGCATCGGCTTCACGGTGTCGTTCCTTATCGCCTCTCTCGCGTATCAGGACGCCGAATTGTCCGCCGAGGCCAGATTCGGAGTCCTGATCGGATCCATGATCGCGGCGGTGATTTCCGGCATACTGCTGAGCCGCCAATCCAAGCGGTTCGAATCGGCCGCGGAGCAGGAGCGCAAACACCACACCGGCGATGAGGATGCCGCCGACGAGGTCGAAACGGTGCTGGAGGACGGCACGGTCGTGGTCAGTCAGACGATTGGTGCCAAGACGAAACGGCAGTAGATGAGAATGGGGCCCGCACATGCCATTACCATGTGCGGGCCCCATCATATCCAGGAAATCAGAGAGGGTGCGGCGTCGTCAGTCCTTGACCGCGATCAGCAGACCGGTGCCGGTCGGCGTCAACGCGGTGGTGAACCTCTCATCGGATTCCACGGTTTCCAGCAGCTCCCGCATCGCAATGGACTTCGCGTCACGGTTGGCGGGATTCAGCACGCCACCGGCGGAGGTGGCCGCATCGAAGGCGAGCACGTCGGTGAACACGATCGCGGCATGCGGCTTCAGTAGACGCGGCGCCTGCGCGAAAGCGGCCGCGTAATTCTCGGAATCGCCGGCAACAACGATCAGATCGTAATTCTCGGCGTTGAGACGGGGAAGGAACACGCCCGCGGATGCGTTGACCGCACGCAGCGTGGTCTCGGTCTCGTCGGATAGCCGGTTGAACAGCTTCCGAATCAGGGAGATGCCCTGCGCGGAGGAATCGACGGCGGTGAGCTGTCCCGTGCCGTCAAGACCATTGATCAATTGCATCGTCTCCACCACAGAGCCGGTGCCGATGGCGATCACCGAGGAGGCGTTCAGCATCCGCACCAGCATGCGCAGAAGCTCGGCCTGTGCCGCCGATCCCTGGGGAATGCCGTTCTCCTCGGCTACGGTCCTGATGGCGTTCAATTCGGCTGACTGGCGTGAGAACGCATGATCCTCGACATACTCCCACGATTTCGCGAGATTGGTGTATGACGTCCTGTCCATGTTCAGCGCTCCTTGATTTGGGCGATCAGCTGCCAGATCTCCTCGCCGACGTCGATGCCACGCGGACATTCGCGCGAGCATGCGCGTACCGACTGGCATGCCGCGATGCCGTCGGCCGAGTCGATGGCATCCATGCGGGCGGCCGTCTGCATGTCGCGTGAATCGTTGATGAAACGGGACGCCGCGATAAGCGCCGCGGGGCCGATGAACGCCTCGCCGCCCGCGTACACGGGACAGCTGCCTTCGCAGGTTCCGCAGGCGATGCAATTGCTCAGCAACTCGTATTTGGCCAGCTGCTGCGGATTCTGCAGATATTCGAACGCATCGATCTTGCCGTCCTCGGTGGTGGCGAGATCGTCGTTGGCCTGCAGATACGGCTTGAGTTTTTTGATCTGGTCGAGCATCTGGTCGATGTCGGCGACCAGATCGCGACGTACGGGGAATCCGGGCAGCGCGGCGAGCTCGATGACGCCCAAGTCGTCGCCGTCCTGTGCGGGAACGGGCTGGAAGTCGTCACCGGTATGGCGGAATCCCTCATTGTCCACCTGCGTGCCGGCCGGTTTGGCCCAATCCCTCACCATGGCCGTGCAAAGCAACGTCGGTGTGCCGTTGATGGCCACCGCATCGGAACCGCATATGCCATGTCCGCACGAATAGCGGAAGGCGAGCGTCGGGTCGATGGTGCGCTTGATCGTCAGCAGGCAGTCAAGCACGGTGTCCTCCGGGCGGACGGACAACGTGTACTCCTGTACCCACTGCTTGCCACGGGGACGCCTACGTGCGGATGCTCCGGAATCGCCAAACGGAGAACTCTTTCTGGCGAAAGGCGAGCCTCCTCGCTCACGGCCTCGTTCGGGACGCGGCGTGAACCTGTTCACCCGCAACGTCACCGTGTTCATGCCGTTCTCCTTGCCGTTCATGTACCTGCCTTTCGATGAAAAACCGTCAACTAGTCTGCCATACGCCGTGCCCAGAGGCGTCAGTATTCACGGGCTTTCGGCGGCATATCCACGATATGCACCGACTGCCAGGAGACCTGTCCGGTGACGTCCGTCATGGAGTGGGCCAGGAAATGCTCGTCATCGCGTTCGGGGAAGTCGAGGCGTTTCAGCGAGCCGCGGGACTCATGGCGCGCATCGGATGCGGAAAGCACGGCCTTGCCGAGCTCAATCAGATGGCGCACCTCCCAGATGGCGGTGATCTCCTGATTGAATGCAGAGGAGTCGGAATGCGCATGCAGCGCTTCGGCACGCGGCGTAAGCTCGTCGTTCAGCGTATGCAGCCCCTGTTCGATGCTGCGCTGGTCGCAACGCACTGCGACGGCCCGTTCCATGACGGAGCCCAAATCGGCCAGCAGCCGGTAGGGATTGTCCTGGGCGGCTTCGTCATCCTCCGGCAGCTGTACCAGCAGATCCCTGATCTGCGCCGAACGCTCGTCGGCCGCCTGCCGGACCTTGTCGATGCCGGTCTCGTCGGATGGCTCGGCCGTTGGATCGTTCACCGGGTCATCGGCGACTCGCTGGGCCAGAGCCTTGCCTGAACGGGTGCCGAACAGGCACGCGTCCAGCAGGGAGTTGCCACCCAGACGGTTCGCGCCGTGCACCGACACGCAGGAGCATTCGCCGGCTGCGAACAGACCCTCCACGATGGCTCGTCCGCCGTCAGTCCAGCGATAGACCTCGCCGTCGGTGGTGATCGGGATGCCGCCCATCGTGTAATGCGCGGTCGGCTTGACGGGAACATAGTCATGTGCCGGATCGAGGTTGGCGTACTTTTCGATGGTCTCCACCACCTGTGGCAGGACCTTGCGCATGTGATCCGCGTCGATGCCTGTCATATCCAGCCAGACGCAATCCTTCGGGCCTTCCGGATTCTTTGGATCGGCGACCCCTCGTCCGGCATCGATCTCAGCCATGATGGAACGGCTCACCACATCGCGTGCGGCCAGATCCGCATGCCACGGAGCATACCGTTCCATGAACGCCTCTCCATCGGCATTGCGCAGCACGCCGCCTTCCGCGCGTGCCGCCTCCGACAGCAGAATGCCGGTATGGGCAAGACCGGTCGGATGGAACTGCACGAATTCGCCATCCTCCAGCTGCAGACCCGCGGACAGGGCCAAAGCCATGCCGTCGCCGGTCAGGTCCCATGAATTCGACGTGGTATGGAACAGGCGTCCCGCGCCACCGGTGGCCACCAGCACATTGCGCGCGTGGATGGCGTGCGTCTCGCCCTTATGCGTGTCGAATGCCACCACGCCTTCGACCTTGTCGTGGTCCTCGGACACCACCAGATCGGTCACATACCATTCCTCGGCGAATTCGACGCCTTCGGCGACGCATTGCTGCCAAAGCGAAAACAGGATCTGATGTCCGATACGGTCGGCCGCATACGCGGCACGTCGGACGGGTTCCTTGCCGAAATCCTTGGTATGTCCTCCGAACCGACGCTGCGCGATGTGCCCATCCTCGGTGCGTGAGAAAGCGACGCCGGCATGCTCCAACGCAATCACCGTTGCCGGAGCTTCCTGGGCGAGCAGCTTCGCCGCATCCTGGTCGACAAGCCAATCACCGCCCTTGACGGTGTCGTAGTAATGCCAGTGCCAATCGTCCTTCTCGATATTGCCGAGGCTGGCGGCGATACCTCCTTCCGCGGCCCCAGTGTGGGAGCGCAACGGCTGCAGCTTTGAAATCACCAGAACGTTCGGCTCGATGCCGGACGCTCTCATCTGGCGCATCCGCTCGCTGCGGAGCATCCCCAACGCAGCGGAAAGGCCTGCCGCGCCCGCGCCGACGATCACTGCATCATACATATCTTCAACATGCTTCGGACTCATACCACTGATTTTCGCACAAGGTATGACTTCGAAGCCGGATGGGGGAATGCGCGCGCGTGGAACCGTCCGCTCAACGTCCGATGATGGAGATCCGCCCGGACCGCACGTCGATGAGGCCTTCAAGCTCCAATGAGCCCAAATCCCGCATGACACGTGCCACGGAATATTCGCCGGGGTGTGTCTCGTCAAGCTTGGCGAGCACGTCGTCGGCGGTAACATTGCCGCTGGTTCCGCACATTCCGATGGCGTTGAGCACGGTCGTGCCGGAACCGGCATACGGCGTCTCCCGTCGTTCATCTTCTCCGCCATCCGCACCATCGACGGATTCCGGCCGATGCGCGCCGTGACAGAGCTCGTCGATCTCTGTCAGCGAGCAGACGATAGAGGCCTTGCCTTCTTGGATAAGACGGTTGCAGCCGGTGTTATGCGGCATGGTGACGTCCCCCGGCACGGCGAAAAGGTTGCGGTTGAGTTCGTTTGCCCACCCTGCCGTGTTGAGCGCTCCGGATCGTGCCCGCGCCTGCGCCACGATCAGCGTGGACGACAGCGCTGCGATCAGACGGTTGCGCAACAGGAAACGTCTCGCCTCGGGCACGGTCCCCGGACACAGCTCGGAAATCAGAGCGCCCGAATGGTTCTCGATCTGCTCGAACAGGCGCTGGTTGCTTTTCGGGCCGATGTGGTTCAGACCTCCGGCGAAGACGGCGACGGTGCGTCCGGCAAGAGGGGCTCCCATCTCGTCCATGGCCTGGATGGCGCCCCAATGGGCGGCCGCATCGGCTCCCAGCGCTCCACCGGACACCACCAGATGACCGGCGCGCGCCGCATGAAGCGCCAGCTCATGCGCGCACTGTCTGCCATAGTCGCCGACGCCACGCGAGCCGACTATGCCGACCGGTGCGGAGCATGACACCAACGCCTGAGGGTCGCCCTTGCCCCACAGACATAACGGGGCCGCCCAATCGGTGTGCAACGACAGATCGGCCAGCTGATCCGGCCAACACGGGTGATGAGGGGCGATGATCCATTGCGAGCCGCCTACGGTGAACCAATCGCGCAATTCATCCGGATCCTTGCAAGGGAGAAGCGTCAGACGTTGTTGCCATGACACCAACGATCCATGGAACGAGGCCATGCCGCGGGCGTTGATGGTGCGTCCCCAACGCGTGATGCCGTTGATGAACGCCGCGTCCAAAGCGGAACATGCCGCGGCCACCACGCCTTCATGGTTACCCGGTCCGCTATCGGCGATCAGCTGCAATGCGCTTGCGGCAGAACCGGTGCCTTTGATCAGCGCATACATCATCGCATCGGCGCTGTCCAGACAGAAGGTCAGCACAGCGCGGGCCAAAGTCTCATCGTCTATAGTCGTCGCGGTCATGTCAGCTTCGTCCTCATGGATATTCCCTGCATCATCTCCTCCGGTCCGGGGGAGGTCTTTCCCACCAGATCGGACAATGTCCACGCAAGACGCATGGCCCGGTCCGCTCCTCGTAGGCTCAGCCGTTCGCTCGCCAATGCGCGGTTGACCAATTCGATTGCTTTGATCGACGTGTTGGCCCTGAGCCATGAGCCGGTTGCCTGCGCGTTGCAGGTCCATTTGTATTCGTGGAACCGTTCCTGCGCCGTCTGACGCGCGACCATGACGCGCAGACGTATGTCGTGGCTCGAATCTCCGGACGGCTTGGTTCCGGAGACGATGCGCTCCACCGGCGGTACTTCAATCTGGATGTCGATGCGGTCGAGGATCGGGCCGGAAAGACGGCTGAAATATTTGATGCGATCCTTCTCCCTGCAGGTGCAGCGTTCGCCGTTGCCGTACGCGTAGCCGCATGGGCAGGGATTCGCGGCCATGACCAGCTGGAAACGCGCCGGATAGTACGTGGTGCCTTTCGCTCTGGAAATCGCCACATAGCCTGATTCCAGCGGTTCGCGCAGCGTCTGCAGCGTCCTGGCGGAGAATTCCGGAGCCTCGTCCATGAACAGGATGCCGCGATGCGCGCGGGTTATCGCGCCTGGTTGGGCCAATCCCGCGCCGCCTCCGACTAAGGCGGCGGTCGATGCAGTATGGTGGGGCGCCTCGAACGGCGGAACGACGCTGATGCCGTATCCGGGAAGCGTGCCGCAGAGCGAACGGATCGACGCCACTTCGAGCTGTTCGTCCTCGTTCAGTGGACTCATAATGCCGGGAAGTCTGGATGCGAGCATGGTTTTGCCGGTGCCGGGTGGACCCGTCATCATCAGGTGGTGGCCTCCAGCCGCTGCCACCTCCAATGCCCATTTGGCGGCATGCTGCCCCATCACCTCGCTCATGTCCCCGGGCGGAGGACAGATGGCCATGCCATCGGCGTCGGCGTCCATGCCGCGCATGCTGTCCGGAATCGTGTATTCCGCGACGCCGCCCATCAATTCGATGAGCTCTCCGACATGACGCACACCAATCGCCTGGACATCGGGAATGAGACGCGCCTCTTCCAGGTTGGCGTGTGGAACGATGATCTTCGCAATGCCCTGTTCCTTCGCATGCAGCATGATCGGCAGCAGACCGTTGATGGGAAGCACCGTTCCGTCGAGATTCACCTCGCCCAGCACGATGGTGTCGGCGAGACAGTCATGGGCGATCGCGCCGGAGGCGCTGAGCACACTGGCCGCGATCGCCAGATCATGCGAGGACCCTTTCTTTGGCATGGAGGCGGGCGAGAGATTGACCGTGACTCGCGTCTCCGGCCATTTGAAGCCACTGGCCTGGCATGCCGATTTGACACGCTCGCGCGCTTCTGACAAGGAGGTGTCGGGAAGCCCGATGATAGAGAAATAGGGAAGTCCGGGGGAGACGAAGGCCTGGATTTGGATGATGAAGGCCTTCAATCCGATTAGCCCCACGGATAGCGCGCTGCCGATGGCCATCAGAACGCTCCTTCGATATGGTGCAGCAGCGGATGATCCCCCTGCACGACGATGGTGATGACATCGAAGCGCACGCCGTTGTGCGGCATGCGATGTTCGGGGTCCGACAGCCATTGCACGGCGGCGTGGCGCAGATTGATCTGCTTGGAGGCGGTGACCGCCTCCTGAGGCGTGCCATAGCGTAGCGTCCGTCTGGTCTTGACCTCGACGAAGACGATCTGGCCCATGGGGTCTCGCGAGATGACATCGAGCTCTCCATAGCGGCAATGCCAGTTGCGGTCGAGCGTGTGCCAGCCGTGGCTTTCCAGCCATGCGGCAGCATATTGCTCTCCGAGATCGCCGATCTGTCGTGAGCGCAACGAATTATCGCGCATCCGTCGCGATAGGGAATCGAGAAGCTGCTCCGAGGAGCGTGCTTTGGGCGGAACATTGTGCGGTGATGAAAGGTTCATGGCCCCAGTCCAACAGACTGCGACCGCATATGACAAGGCCGACCGGCCAATGTGGATAACTTGTATGGATCCGGGCGTGTTGTGGATGGACGGTGGATGAATCCGCGTTATCCACACTCATCCACCGCGTCGTGCCCGGACCCATCGCGGAGAGACGGAGCGCCGGGGATGTCAGCGCTGAACCAGATTGGTCATTTCACCGAGGTCAAGTTCGAAGCTCACGCCACGTTCCTCATGATTCGGCTGATACTGCGTGCTTTCCATCGCATGCCGCACGAACTCGCCGGCGATATCGGCCGCCTCGGCCAACGGACGTCCTGCCATCACCGCTCCGCATAGCGCCGAAGCGAACGCATCACCGGTGCCATGCGTCATGAATGGCAGCTTGTCATGTGCGAGTTCCTGCTTGCCGGCGGCGCCCGTGGACGCGGATGCGACGTAATTGCGGATTTTGCCATCGCCACGGTCGATGCCCTTGAGCACGACGTTCCTCGCACCGGCGTCGAGCAGGGCGTCGAGCAAAGCATCAACCTGGGCGTCGTCGATGTCCTGCCCCGGATACTCGCATCCCGTCAGAATGGAGGCCTCGGTCAGATTCGGCATCAGCACGTCCGCGCCGTCCACCAGCGTGCCCATCGCACGGCATAGCTCGGGAGTGTAGGTGGCGTAGATCTCTCCGCCATCGCCCATCACTGGATCCACCAATCGCAGGGCATGCGGATATTCCTCATACAGGCGCTTGATGATCGCGACCTGGTCCGCGGAGCCGAGGAAACCGGAATAGACGCCGTCCAGATCGACGCTCTCCTGCCGCCACGCGTCCAGATATCCGTCCAGAATCTCGGTCGTGTCATGGAATGTGAACACCTTATAGCGCGTATGCGCGGAGAACAGCGCCGTCGGGACGGGGCAGACATCGCAGCCGGCCGCCGACAGAATCGGAATGGCCGCGGTCAGCGAGCACTTGCCGTAGCCGCACATGTCATGCACCGCGGCCACGCGGGGAATGTACCGTGGATCTCGGTCATACAGAATCTCATCGCTCATATATCAACACCTCTTTCGCGATTGTCTGCACCTGACTTTAGCCGGTGGCGTGACCTCGGCGCGGTTCTGTCACACGACGTTGCCGACGGCCGGATCGACGGCATGTGGGATATCGGCGTGTCGCGGATTTTCGCATGCGTGTTTTCAATGGTTGCCAAGCATGGGAAATCAATGATTCCAACGGTTTATAAAGGGATATAGGCAAGTGCGATAACGTCCGGCTTGCGTCGCGCCCGCAGTCCGGCTTATTGTCGCTACCAACAGCCGGCCAGCCACCTGCACGGCAGGACGAATGACCGGCGAAGACGAGAACAAACGAAACCTCACACAAGGAGCGACACCATGGCAGAGAACAAGAACTACCGCTTCGAGACGCTGCAGCTGCACGTCGGCCAGGAGCAGGCCGACCCGGCCACCGACTCCCGCGCGGTGCCGATCTACCAGACCACCAGCTACGTCTTCCATAACTTCGACCATGCCGAGGCCCGTTTCGGACTGGCCGACCCAGGCAACATTTACGGTCGTCTGACCAACTCCACCCAGGCTGTGTTCGAGGACCGCATCGCAGCCCTCGAAGGCGGCACCGCGGGTCTTGCCGTCGCCTCCGGCGCGGCCGCCGTGGAATACGCGGTGCGTAACATCACCCAGTCCGGCGACCACATCGTCGCCGCCAAGAACGTGTACGGCGGCACCTTCAACCTGCTGCGTCACACCCTGCCGCGTGACGGTGTGAACACCACCTTTGTCTCCGCAGAGAATCCGCAGGAGTTCGAGGATGCCATCCAGGAGAACACCAAGCTCGTCTACTTCGAGACCTTTGGCAACCCGAACGCCGACCTGCCGGACTTCGAGGCCATCACCGCCATCGCCCATAAGCACCACCTGCCGGTGATCGTGGACAACACCTTCGCCAGCCCGTACCTGTTCCGTCCGTTGGAGCACGGCGCCGACATCGTGGTGGAATCCGCCACCAAGTTCATCGGCGGCCACGGCACCACCCTGGGCGGCGTGATCGTGGAAGGCGGCAAGTTCAACTGGGCCGAGGTGCCGGGCAAGTTCCCGACCCTCACCGAGCCTGATCCGTCCTACCATGGCCTGAACTTCTACGAGGCCCTGGGCGGAAGCGCCTTCGTGACCCGCGTGCGCGCCATCCTGCTGCGCGACACCGGCGCCACCCTGTCCCCGTTTGCCGCGTTCCTGCTGCTGCAGGGCACCGAGACCCTGTCCCTGCGCGTCGAGCGCCACGTGCAGAACGCCCTCAAGGTCATCGATTACCTCAAGACCGTGCCGGAGGTCGAATCCATCTCCCACCCGTCCATCGAAGGCCGCAAGGACAACGAGCTGTACAAGAAGTACTTCCCGAACGGCGGCGGCTCCATCTTCACCTTCGACATCAAGGGCGGCAAGGACGCGGCACGCGTGTTCATCGACAACCTGCACCTGTTCAGCCTGCTGGCCAACGTGGCCGATGCCAAGAGCCTCGTGATTCACCCGGCCTCCACCACGCACTCCCAGGAGACCCTGGAGGAGCTTGAGGACCAGGGCATCCACCAGGGCACCATCCGCCTGTCCATCGGCCTGGAGAACATCGACGACATCATCGATGATCTCGAGGGCGGCTTCAAGGCCCTGCGCGAATCCGGCCTGGCCAAGTAAGCCAATCCGGACAGCCGTGTCGGACGGCTCGCGACACCATGAGAAGGGGGTGTTGTGAGCCGTCCGTTTCCATGTTTTTATGCTTGTAATGTGGACGGGTTAGGATTCCGGATTGTTCCGGCAGGCAATGTCGGGATCCGATGGTTGGGATGGAATCGCCAGTGATTCCTCTCCATAGCGTCGACGATGTTCCGATTCTGACGATTCGGCGAGACAAAGAGAGAGAAGGTTGGATTATGGCACAGGACGTCAAGAAGGGCGTCTCGAAGGCGATTCGGACCAACACCATTCCATTGATCGCCATCATGACCGCGGTCACCACGGTGGTGGCAATGTTCGTGAAGGTGCCGACCCCGGGCAAAGGATATTTGAATCTTTCCGACACGATGATTTATTTCAGCGCGTATGCGTTCGGACCGTGGGTCGGCGGTATCATTGGTGGTCTTGGCCCGGCGCTGTCGGATCTGATCAGCGGTTATCCGCAGTGGGCTATCTTCACGCTCGTCATTGATGGCGTGCAGGCGCTGCTGGTGGGATTCCTGGTTCGGCGGTTCGAGCCGGTCAGCATCATCGTCGGCTCCGTCGCGGCGGGAGCTTGGAAGGTGTTCGGCTATTTCATCGCAGGCTGGATTCTTTCCGGAATGGGTCCTGCTCTGGTGGATATTCCAGGAAATTGCCTGCAGGCCGCGGTCGGTCTGGTTGTCGGCTTCGCGTTGTTCTCGGCGATGCGCAAGGCCTATCCGCCGCTGGTGCGACTCGGTGGTCTCGGTGTCAAGGCCAGTGAGTGATACATTATTATTCGGATGCAAAAAGCCCGTGGGTTCACCGGTGAACGGCGATTCCACGGGTTTTTTATACGTCTTTACTCATATAGTATCCGTATTGGTCGTGTCCACGGCCGGTGCAATGGGCTGATGTGCTGAGGATATGGAGAAAAGCGCATGATCACGGTACGTGATTTGAATTGGCAGTACGCGCCGCTGGCTGATGGCGGCAGGCCGGCGAATAGCCTCAAGCATGTCAGCTTCGACATCAAGTCGGGGTCGTTCGTGGGAATCATCGGCCCCACGGGCGCCGGCAAATCCACGCTATGCATGGCGTTGGCCGGCATCATCCCGAATCTGGCCGATGGCACCATGAGCGGTCTGGTGGAGGTCAATGGCATGAACACCAGCCGCCATTCGGTATCCGCGTTGTCCGAACGCGTCGGGTATGTGCAGCAGGATCCCGAATCACAGCTCTTCTGCGCAAGCGTCGAGGATGAAATCGCCTTTCCTTTGGAGAACCGCGGATTCGCGCCAGACATCATCGACAGACAGATTGACATCATGCTCGATCTGGTCGGCATGACCGGATATCGCAAGCGCGTGCCGACCAGCCTGTCGGGCGGGCAGATGCAGCGAGTGGCCATCGCGGCCGCATTGGCGGCGGAACCCGATGTGCTCGTGCTCGACGAGCCGACCGCGGCACTTGACCCGGAAGGCAAGCAAGAGGTTTTCGACGTGCTCGAGCGCATCCGCCAGACCCGTTCCATGACGGTGATTATGGCGGAGCAGGATACTGAGCATATCGCCCACTGGGCCGACCAGGTGCTGTTCATGGTCAACGGTGAGGTGGTGCGCAACAGCGATGCCAGCCTGTTCACCCGTGAGAGGGGATTGCTGGAATCCGCTGGCGTGCAGGTCTCGGATGGTCCTCTGCCCGTGGTCAGGGCCGTCCGCACCAGTGGAAAGGGGAAGCGGGACGGATCCAAGGACGTGTCCGAGTCCGAGACCCCGGCCAAAAACGGGAACGTGATTATCAGCCTGGACCATGTGTCCTACCGGTACGAGCGGGGCGGCAACGCGACGAAGGCTTTGGACGATGTGTCCGTGGACATCGAACGTGGTTCGTTCGTCGGCCTCATCGGACGCAACGGTTCCGGCAAAACCACTCTTGCCAAGCATCTGAACGGATTGCTCAAGCCGACACAGGGCACCGTGACGGTGGATGGTCTTGACGTGTCCAAGCACGGCGTCGGAGAAATGGCCGCCCGCGTCGGATTCGTGTTCCAGAATCCCGACCATCAGATCTTCTGCTCCACCATCAAGGATGAGATCGGGTTCGGGCCGACCGCGCTTGGACTGGACTGCGCCACCGTATACAAACGCGTCGAAGAGATGATGATCCTGTTCGACCTGCATCGCTACGAGGACATCTCGCCGGCCACGCTCGGCTATGGCGAGAGACGCGCGGTGGCGCTGTCCTCCGTGCTGGCCATGCGCACGCCGATTCTTGTGCTCGACGAGCCCACCGCGGGGCTCGACCACCGGCTGGCCGCACGATTCCTCGGCGCCGTAGAAAAACTCCACCAGCGCGGCGTCACCGTCATCATGATCAGTCATGACATGCGTGCCGTATATCGCTACTGCACACACGTGTTGGAATTGAAGGACGGGAAAATCGTGCAATACGGTCCGATCGACAGATCGGAGGAGACGCGGGAGCCGCAACCGAAGACCGCGCTTAGGAAGAACAAGGCCAAAGGTCCGGTCTCGGCGACGCATGCGCTGCCGAAAGTCGATGAACAACGGAAGGAAGGACGCTGATGGACGCCGATCTGTATGTGCCAGGCGACGGATGGCTGCACCGTGCCGACCCGCGTGTGAAATTCCTGATTTCCACGGTCATGCTGGTGCTATGCCTGATATGGCGTAATTGGGCGTTCATCCTCGACGTGCTGATCATCGAACATCTGATGCTCATCACCGATGGTGTGCCGTTGAAACGCATAGGCTGGGTGTGGAAGATCCTCGCCGTGATCATCGTGTTCATCGTGGTGCTCTGGCCGATTTTCGACCCGTCCGGCACGCATGTGCTCTGGCAGTGGGGATGGCTGAAACTCACGCAGGAGAACCTGCTGATGGCCGCGGTGATGGGTCTGCGCATCCCGGCTCTTGGCTTCGCATGCTTCCTCACCCTGTTCACCACCAGCCAGACCAGACTGATCCGGGGATTCACCTCGCTGGGAATGCCGTACAAGGCCGGTCTCACCATCGCCACCGCATTGCGTTACATTCCGGTGTTCTTCTCCATCTGGCAATCCGTTTCGGCAGCTCAGCGCGCCCGCGGACTCGACCTGAGCGGCAAGACCGATGCCTCCGGCAACAAGCGCAACGTGTTCGTGCGTATAGGCGCTCGATGCAAATCGTATTTGCCGATACTCATCGCGGTGCTGATCCGCGCATACAAGATGAGCCAAAGCGTGGGGTGGGCCATGGAATCGCGTGGCCTCAACCTTCAGGGAGCCAAACGCACATATCGCGTGAAACTGACGATGCGTGTCGTCGATTGGCTTATTCTCGTGCTGACCATGGCCGCGACGGCCGGCAGTGTCTGGTTGATGCTGCATTACTGAGGTCGGATGATGGCATACGGGGAGCGAAGGCCCGTGATTTCGGCCCGCGATCTGAAAGTGGTCTCGGCATTGCAATGCGACGGCCGTATGACCATGCAGGCGCTTGCCGACAAAATCGGCATTTCCGTCTACGCGGCTACGGAAAGCTACCGCAGGCTTACTGAATCCGGCATCATGAGCATCGTCCCGGTGTGCAATCCATTGAGTCTGGGCAATTACAGCCAGGTGCTGGTGGGACTTCGTCTCGACGGGAGCAGGGATGAGGCTCTTGCCATGCTCCAATCCATGCCACAGGTCACCTACGTGGTCTGCGCTCTGGGGGATGCCGACATCATCGCTGAGGCTGTGGTGTATTCGGCTGAAGGCATGGATCATTTCCTCAAACATGGTCTGCGCGCGTTGCCGGGATTGTCCCGTCTGCAGGTGTTCTCATGCGGACGGCTGGTGCTTGATGACCACAATGTCAGCGTGGTGAACCGTCTGCTCGCCGCGCATGGCGAAACCGGCTTCCTGACCAAACGCGAGGCGAGTGTCGGCACCGATATTCCCTCGCATCGTCTGGATCCACGGTTCGTGCACACATTCAACGAACTGCAGAAGGACGGCAGGGCCAGCTATGCGTCGTTGGGGGAGTGTCTCGGCGTGACCCATACGGCGATTCGCGGCCGCATCAAAAAACTCGAAGATTCCGGCGTGATGCGCATTATGGCCACGGTAAGCCCCATGCGTTTGGGAGGATTCCGACAGGCATTCCTCGGACTTGGAGTGAAACCTCCATATCGGCTTGACTCCGAACAGCTTCTGGCCATCGACGAAGTGACGTACGCGATGAGTGGTGTCGGATTGAACGGTGCCGATTACCTGATTGAAATCATCGCCGACAACGATGAGGACCTATGGCGCGTGGTGGACGAATCCATTCGCCCATTGCCAGGCGTGGAACAGACCTGGTGGGCGTCCACCGTCAGTGTGGAAAAGGAGTCGTATTGGCTTGAGCCGCCGCACGAAGGCGTATTGCTAGGCGATTGACGATTGCCCGATGCTTGGAACATGGTTTCTGATCATCCAGTTTTCGCTGTTCCCGCGTTGATCTCATACTCAAGGATGAGTCGCGGTTCAGCAGGATTTCAGACCAACGCATGATGCCGTTGACGTCGAATGTTCCGTATGTTGGAAGTAACTTCGCAAAGAAAGGAACTTCCATGGACATCAGGGACGCCATCAAAGCCAATAACACTGCCATTGAAGCCATCGATCTTGTCAAGGACTACGGTTCCGGAAGCAACGCGGTGCATGCGTTACGTGACGTCAATATCGCCTTCGAACAAGGAAAATTCACCGTCATCATGGGCCCTTCCGGCTCTGGCAAATCCACGTTGATGCACACGCTGGCCGGACTTGATTCGGCCACTAGCGGACACGTCATGTTCGACGGCAAGGATCTGACCCGCATGAACGACGACCAGCTCACCCTGCTGCGCCGCCATCAGATCGGTTTCATCTTCCAAAGCTTCAATCTGCTGCCGATGTTTACTGCCGAACAGAACATTCTCATGCCCTTGACCTTGGCTGGAGCGAAACCAGACCGACAGTGGTTGCGTCTGCTGGTGGAAACGCTTGGCCTTAAGGAACGTCTTAACCATCGTCCGAACGAACTATCGGGAGGCCAACAGCAGCGTGTGGCCATCGCGCGAGCATTGATCACCAAACCGAAACTGGTGTTCGCAGACGAGCCCACCGGCAATCTTGACTCTGTATCAAGCGCCGAAGTGCTGAGCTTCCTGAAACGTTCCGTCAACGAACTTGGCCAAACCATCATCATGGTCACGCATGATGCGGTCGCCGCGTCTTACGCCGACCGTGCGCTCGTGTTCGCCGACGGCCAGATCGTGGCGGACGTGAACAAGCCGACAGCAGACCAGATGAGTGAACTGCTGATGAAGGAACGCGAAGCCGCCACAATGAATGTGGCTTCCGTGAGACATTCCCGCTAAACGCACTGTAGAAGCATTCGAAGAAGGAAACAGAATTAACCATGTGGTCCATCACTTTGAAACTCATGCGAAAAACCAAGCGCATGCTCATACCCGCAGGCATCGCCATCATGATCGGCACGGCGTTCATCGCCAGCACCTTCCTGTTCGGCAATGCCATGAACGACTCCCTGACACGGCAGATGACCGCCATGTTCGGAAACGCCAACTATGCGGTGACCGTCAACAGCTCCGACCTGAGCGATGAGGAACTCAACGAAGCGTACTCCAGCACTGTCGGCGACTTCCATCTCGACCAGATCGCCGGCATCGAAGGGGTTGACGGCGTCCGCGCCTCGGTGGAAACCGGCGTCAGCGTTTCCAGGGGGGACAGCGCCATCAGCGGCGAGATCATCTCTACCGCGGCACAGAAGAACATGCTTCCCGTGAATATTACGGAAGGGGACCAGCCGAAGGACTCCAACGAAGTCGCACTGCCGGAAGACATGGCGAAACAGCTGAACGTCGGCATTGGCGACACTGTAAGACTGACCTCCCAATATGCGGTAGGCACCGATGGCAAAGCCAAAGTGGACAACGTGCGCGTGGTCGGACTCACCTCCGATCCGAACGGCGCCTACTCGTACTATGGTGGTGCGATCGTAGGATCCGACAATCTGCTTGCCGCAATGCAGGGAACGGACGATTTCGACACCACCGGAACAACAATGGTATACCTCGACCTTGCCTTGGATGGAAATAGCGTATCCGCAAAAACCATCAACAGTGTGAAAGCGTTGCTGCCAAAGCATTTCGATCTGATGTCGCGACAGCAGGTCAGTGACGAAAGCATCAAATCCTTAACCGGCAACCAAACCAGCATCGTCACCACATTCCTCATGTGCTTCGGCGTGCTTGCCATGTTCGTGGCGGCACTGGTGATCGCCAACACGTTCCAAGTACTCGTGGCGCAACGCCGCCGCACACTCGCCTTGCTGCGCACCATCGGCGCGAAAAAAGGCCAGCTGTATGGTTCCGTGCTGTTCGAAGCGGCAGTGCTTGGCTTCGTCGCATCCGTGCTTGGCGTGGTGCTGGGAAGTCTGCTCATGTGGGGCATGTGCGTCAGCAACATCATGCAAGAGGGTATGCGATTCAATTTCTCTTGGCAGGCCGCCGTCATACCTATTCTCTTCGGTATTGTGGTGACGGTGCTCGCATCCCTGGGATCCGCACGTTCCGCTACTGCGGTGACGCCATTGGAGGCATTGCGCCCGATTGAACTGACCGACAACCGTCGTTCCAGCCTCACGCGAGCCATAATCGGTATTCTGATGGTGGTGGTCGGTATCGCCATGGTGGTATTTTCCATCTGGCGGGTACCGGCCACCAATGGCGGCGAGAATGCGAGCAGCGATCAATTCACGATGATTCTGCTCGTAGCCATCGCCGGCGCCGCACTGGTATTCCTCGGAATGGTGGTCACCGCGGTGTTCTGGATGCCGGCCCTCATGAAGGGAGTTGGAGCGTTGGCCTCGCTGACAGGCCCTTCCGCAACGGTTGCGCACGCCAACATTCAGAAGAATCCGCGACGCATCGCAGCAACCGGTGCCGCTCTGCTCATCGGCGTCACCCTGGTTTCCACCATCGCAACCGGTGCCGCCAGCGCCAAAGAGACTATGAATGGTGCGCTCGCCACCCGTTATAGCGTCGACATCGTGGCCATGGGCGATGACATCAGCCAGCAAATGGTCAAGGATGTAGCCGACATCAACGGCGTGTCCGACACGTTGTATGCGCCGGCGGTTTCCGTGACCTTGGAGAAAGCGGATGGAACCCAGCCTACGTCCGCATTGCTGGTCGGCGTGAAGAACATCGATCAGGTCAAACAGGTCATGCGTGCCAACTTGGGTAACGCCTCCATCGACAGTGATAGCGTGCTCATGCCAACATACAATGCGCAAACCGGTAAGGAACTGCAGTTCGCCAATGGCACGGCTGATTTCTCCACCGAATGGAACCAGGACGGCGACGCTACGCGTTCGCTGACATTGCAAGCAAACCAAGCCGACTACCGTCGCGTATCCGCACAGTATGGAGCTGTCGGATTCGTGGATGAAAGCCATTTCACCAATGGTGACCTCGATGCCGCCACCCATGTGCTGCTGGTCAAGGCGGATACTGACAAGTCGGGAGTTTCCGTTGACGGCATCTACAACGACATGCAGGCCGCATTGGAGAAGAGCACTGATGCGACAGTGACCGGACCGATCGCCGAACGCATCGTATGGGCGAAGATGATCGACTCCATGATGATGCTTCTGGTGGGATTGATCGCTGTGGCTGTGCTCATCGCACTTGTCGGCGTGGCCAACACGCTGTCCCTATCGGTGATTGAACGCACCCGCGAATCGGCCACTCTGCGCGCCATCGGCATGACCCGCGGCCAGCTACGGGCATCACTCGCCATCGAAGCGCTGCTTATCTCCGTAGTCTCAGGCCTTGCCGGCATACTGCTTGGCACATTGTTCGGTTGGCTGGGCGCATACGTGGTGTTCAGTCTGTACGGCACCGTGGCGTTCCCATTCGAATGGGGAATCAACGGCATTGTGCTTGCCGTGGCGGCTGTGGCAGCGTTGCTGGCCAGCATCGCACCTGCCCGTCGGGCGGTCAGGGTGCCGCCAGTTGAGGCGCTCGCAGAAGCTTAGCACCTCAACTGGCGGCCTTCGCGGCAAGCCGCTCACCTCACCTACGGGAAGCCTACCAGGCTTCCCGCTTTACGGTTCGGCCTGTTGAGGCGCTCGCTGAAGCTTAGGCGATAAACGAAATGCTCCTTCGAAAGAAGGAGCATTTTTGTTGCCGAATACGTTTTATGAAGATTTTATACGAGATGGTTTTCATAGGCGAACACGACGGCTTGCACGCGGTCGCGCGCATTGATTTTCGACAGAATATGCGCGACATGCGTTTTCACGGTAGGCAGGCTGATGAACAGCTTGTCCGCGATTTCCTGATTCGACAGACCATGTGCGATCTCAATAAGCACCTCGCGCTCGCGGTCGGTCAGTTCGTCCAATTCCGGATCGGTATACGCCGGCGCCATTGAAACGGAAGTGGACGTGACGGAAGCGGGTTGAGTGGTGGCAGCGCTTGCGAAACTGCCATCCATCATTTTTTCAATAAGCCGTTTCGTGGCGGACGGAGCGATGATGGCGTTGCCCTGATACACGGTGCGAATCGAATTGAGCAACGTCTCCGGTTCCGTGTCCTTCAGCAGGAAACCGGACGCGCCGGCGTTGATCGCGGCCATCACGTATTCGTCCAAATCGAACGTCGTCAGAATGATCACACGGGTATGCGCATCGTCAAGCGCGCTTCCGTCAGGTGCGAAACGATGCTGCAACGCGCTGATCCGACGTGTCGCCTCAATGCCGTCCACACCGGGCATACGCACATCCATCAGCACCACGTCGGGATGCAACGTCTCCGCCAAAGCCACCGCTTCCGCGCCATCGCGCGCCTGGCCGATAACCGCCATATCCGGTTGCGAGCCGATCACCATCGCGAAACCGGCACGCACCAATTCCTGATCATCGGCGATGACCACACGAATCTTCTGTTCTTCACTCATACTCTCCACCTTATCGGCATCGTTCCGCTCACAGCGCGAAACAACCCCTTAAATCTCCCTGAAAAACTTGAACCGGCTATCGAGACGCGCGCTGCAGCTGCTCCTCTAGCGGTGCTGCGGGCCTCAACTGCAGTTCGCTCGCGCTACCGGCATGAGCGTCATCGCTGAAACCAGTCTCACGAAGCACTCCGAGCAGTTCGCGCATACGCTTAAGCGCGGCGCGCCCCTGTTCTCCGATGGCTTTGAACGCTGCGGAAATCTCGTCGGCGGTAGGCTCTTTGCCTTGTGCTTCGGCAGCGTCCAACATGCGGATACCATCGACGGCTTGACTAATCACGCTGTTCAGCGTGGCGGTGACTTCAGCCTGAATGCTGGCACTGATACGGTCGCGTTCCATATTCGCCGCGAGAATACGCTGCTTCTCCTGCTCGGCCACCAGCGCTTCCTCTCGCGCCTGCAACACCAGTGCGTTTGAATCACTGGAGCGAGTCCAACGTGCCCATGCCATAATGCCGGCGCACAGTATCAACACCGCAACCGTATACATAACGCCGGTAAAGAACGCCGCAGTACTGCTTGACGCGGCTGAAACCGGTTTTGTCAGGCCCACGGAAGCGGTGATGGCGCCGAACAAGGTAATGTATCCGTGTTGATCGGCCGCGATTTTCAAGCCCATCAGCACCGAACAGGTGACAGCGGCAGGACCGGTCCAACGCCATGCGTGTTCGCGTCCATACAATACGGCTGAATACAGAGCGCACAGCGACGCTACGATATGTCCAACCTCAATCGATCCCAAAAACAACAATTGCACAACTGACAATACGAACACAATAAGCGCGCAAGTCTCGGGGAACCTGCGTCGAAGGGACAGCGCCAATATGCAGCAGGTGGCGATCGCATGAGAGAGCTGCGCAAGAGGTGAACTATCAAAAAGGAACGTAATCGACATGCGATTCAGCAGCATGACCAATACCACGGCACCAACGGAATCCATGAGCACATAATGGTGCTGCGTCCATGCGGAAACACGTTCCACCCAATTCGGCCCTCGCGAATTGGATGTATTTGCAAATTCTACGGATTTCAGTTTCAACGATTTGAGCAAATCATGCAGATTGGGTGCGGTGATGCGCAAATGTTGCAGGGCATTCGAACGATGATCGCGACCGGTCGGTTGGTTGGTTTCCTGCGTCTGCTCCGATGGCTGATCCGGGATTCGCGCCGATATGTTGACGGCTGTGTGAGGCGCGATTGCTTCGTCGGATAATTCCGCTGTGCTGGATATGGCAGTTGTGTTGCACGATTCGGACTGTTCCGGGGCATACTGTTCGCCGGTTTCGTCTGTCACCTGTTCTTTACCGCCGTAAGGCAGGGTGGCCATGACTTCGAAGCCTCCGCCGAGTCGGGGGCCAGCCTGCAATGAGCCTCCGGCCGATTCGATGCGTTCCTTCATGCCCAGCAGGCCGTAACCTGGCGTATGCCCGTCGATATTGGCCGCCGCGCCATGACCATTGTCGGTGATGGTCACAGTGAGCAAACCGTTGTTCCATGACTCTTCAATATGTACATCGACGTGCGGCCCCGCATACTTGCGGATATTCGTCAGCGCCTCCTGCACTACATGGTAGGAAGCTATCGAGGCTTGTTCGCTGAGTTGTTCTGGGCTGGCGGTGCCGGTGATATTCCGTCGGATTCGAATGTCGGGGGAGACGTTTTGCGCTTGTTCCACAAGATTGCCGATATCGTTATAATCGGCGTGCGGTGAACCCCCGAATACTCCCAGAAGACGTTGCATGTCATGCAGTGCGCGTTCCGATTCGTGTCGAATCGTCTCCATGGTGTTTCTGGCAACCGCGGGATCATGCGTGCCTGCATAGCGACCGCCGTCAGACTGCACGATGATGATTGACAGGGTGTGCGCCACCACATCGTGCATGTCACGTGCGATGCGTGCGCGTTCCGCCAACGCGGCGATATCGCGTTCATCCTGGTCTCGCGCGGCGATTGCCTCATTGCGTTCCCGCATCATGCGAACGGTTGCCAGACGGGCGCGCTGCCAGAACGCTACAATGACGGTGGAAATAATGCATACTTCGAAAATCGGCGTCAGCACCAGCATGTATTGCGCCATCATGTCGGCAACTTCCGACATGGATGTTCCTGTGTAGATGGAACCGAGAGTGTCTTCCGTGGCCATAACGCCATTCGGATTTGAGCCATTCCAGCTGCTCCATGTATGCACTTTGCCTCCGGTGAGCAGCGGTCCATTGGACATGGTCCATGCCGCCAGCGCCGAAGCCAGAAGACCGATGGACAACGCCAGAATAATGAAGGCTTTCGTGTTTTTGGGATTGCCGTAGACGATCACCGAATACAGCATGAACAATGCCAGAATATCGGCGCCCAACAGGCAAGGGCCGAATATGAGATGCGCCAAGGTCAATGCCACGCAGAGCAACGCTCCGGTCTGCGGCCGCCATCGACGGATCAGCAGCGGGATAAGCATTGCCGCTTCCCATGCCATCTGCGTGGAAGGCTTAAGGTCAAACAGCAATCCCGGATTATAGGTGATGCCGCCGGTCACGCCGAACAGCAGAACACCTATGACAAGCGTGATGATGAGATCGCCTGCGAAGACATGACCATGCATCCACGACAAGAGACGCTGCTTGAGATTCGACATACGTTCCACCCTAGCGCCAGATATGCTGTGACGCCATCATGCGCGGGAATGAAATAGCGGCAGGATAAAGCCGCTTTTGTGAGGTAAGGTTGTCTCCGCATGTGGGTGGGATGGAAGCCATCAAGAAGTCACTACCCGCATTGAACATGCCGATGACGCCAAAGGGAAGGTGAATGCATGACGTTGCTGAGCGAATACTACGTGCCCGGATTGCATATTGAGGATCGTTCCATCAAGGTGCCGTTGGATTGGACGGGCCACGAGCCCGGTCATGGGTTCGATGGCGAATCAATCAGCCTGTTCTACCGTGTGGTCACCGCTCCCGAACATGTGCATGATGATCTTCCGCTGCTCGTGTTCCTGCAGGGTGGTCCCGGTGGTTCCGGCCCCCGTCCGCTCGGTCCAAGTTCCGATGGTTGGATTGAGGAGGCCATCAAGCATTTCCGTGTGGTGTTGCCGGATCAACGTGGTACTGGGCGTTCGTCTCGTGTCGATACGCATGTGATTGAGGGCATGGATGGCGGCGGCAAGGCCGGTGCCGCGTTTTTGAAGCGCTTCCTCGCCGATTCGATCGTTCGTGATTTCGAGCATCTGCGTCGTACCGAATTCGGGGGCGCACGTTGGGCCACGCTTGGTCAAAGCTATGGCGGATTCCTGACGCTGACGTATCTTTCGCTGTTCCCGCAAGGGGTTATCGCCAGTTTCACCACGGGCGGCATTCCTCATGTTCCCGCCGATGCGACCGACGTGTACCGTCATACGTTCCCGCGCATGGCGGCAAAGACGAAGCAGTTCTACGAGCGTTACCCGATCGATGTCGAACGTGCCGCGGCCGTCGCCGACATTCTGCAGTCGCGCAAGGTCGCATTGCCGAACGGCGATCCGCTCACGGTGGAACGCTTCCAATGCTTGGGATCCGATTTCGGCATGAAGCCAAGTTTCGAACGCGTGCATTGGATTCTTGACCAGGCATTCCTCGACGGCGACGGTTCGGCCTCGACCTCGGCGGAACTGTCTGACGAATTCCTGTCTTCCGTGATGGATGCGACCTCGTCTCGCCCGCTGTACTGGCCGTTGCAGGAGTTCATCTACGCCAACGGCGAGCTGGAAACGCCGATTTGCTGGGCCGCCCAGCGCGTGCGCGGCGAGCATCCGGAATTCGCGGGTGACATCCGTCCGCTTAATTTCACCGGCGAGGCCATGTTCCCGTGGATGTTCGAGCAGGAACGTGCGTTGCGTCCGTTCAAACCAGCCATGGACGTGCTTATGGAAGACACGCATTTCGGCACGATCTACGATGCCGACCAGTTGGCGCGCAATGAGGTTCCGCTGCAGGCTGCCGTCTATTTCGACGACATGTACGTAGATTCTGGATTGCAGCTCGACACGCTGTCCCGCGTCGGTCGTTCACATTATTGGACCACCAACGAATTCGAGCATGACGGCGTGCATGGTTCCGTGGTCTTCAAACGCCTGTTCAACGAAGCACTGAACAGGGGAGATCTGGAAGAACTGTTCTGACACAGACAATCCATCCATATATCGATATCAAATAGAACCGGGAACAACAAGGAGAAACCATGTCCAACCCAACCATCGGATTCATCGGATACGGCAACATGGCACAGGCCATTGCCGAAGGACTTGTCGCGGCAGGTGCAATCGACGGTACTGACATCGTGGCGTGCGCCGCGCATTACGACAAACTGGAGAAAACCACGGCGAAGGTTGGTGCCACACCGCTGCGCACCGCTGCCGAAGTCGCAGACGCGGCCGACGTTGTCATCATCGCCATCAAACCGTACCAGATCGAAAGCGTCATCAAACCAATCGCCGGCGCGCTCGCCAACGAAAGCACATTCGTCGTATCCATTGCGGCAGGCTGGGATCTCGCCAAATACCGTGAACTGTTCGGCGCCGATTTCGGCGCGATGCACATCCAGTGCACCATTCCGAACACGCCGATGGCCGTCGGCAAAGGCGTGCTCGTCACGGAAACCGACAACACGCTGACCGCCGGACAAACGGAGGTGTTCGAGCGGTTGTTCTCGTCGATCAGCCTCATCGAACGCGTCGATTCCGCGCATATGGGTATCGGCATGTGCATTGCCGGCTGTGCTCCTGCCTTCACCGACATGTACATCGAGGCGCTTGGCGATGCTGGCGTGAAGTATGGTTTGCAACGCGCCACCGCCTACCGTCTGGCGGCGAAGATGGTGGAGGGCGTGGGTGCTCTGTATCTGGCGAACGAAACCCATCCCGGTGCGATGAAGGATGCCGTCTGCTCGCCGGGAGGCACCACCATCAAGGGTGTGGCCTCATTGGAGGAGAGCGCGTTCCGCGGTGCCGTGATCAAAGCCGTCGACGCCATCGAAGCCTGATACTAAGCTAAGGAATCATGTCTCTTACTATTGGAATCGTCGGATTGCCGAACGTCGGCAAGTCCACTATGTTCAACGCATTGACCCGCAACAACGTGCTGGCGGAAAACTATCCATTCGCCACCATCGAACCGAACACCGGCATCGTGCCGTTGCCGGACAAGCGCCTGCCGGTGCTCGCCAAGCTGGTTCACACCGAGAAGATCGTGCCGGCAACCGTCACCTTCGTGGACATCGCAGGCATCGTCAAGGGCGCCTCCGAAGGCGAAGGCCTAGGCAACAAGTTCCTCGCCAACATCCGTGAGGCCGATGCGATCTGCGAGGTCGTGCGCGCCTTCGAAGACGACGACATCGTCCACGTCAACGGCAAGGTCGATCCGGCCGACGACATCGACACCATCAACACCGAGCTCATCCTCGCCGACCTGCAGACCATCGAAAACGCGCTGCCGAAGCTGGAGAAGGATCTGCGCGGCAAGAAGATCGAGCCGGCCTACATGGACGCCGTCAAGCAGGCCAAGGAGATCCTCGAAGCCGGTGAGACCATCGACAAGGCCGCCCGCGAAGGCCGCTTCGATAAGGACTCCGTCTACGACCTGCACCTGATGAGCGCCAAGCCGTTCATCTACGTGTTCAACGTGGACGATTCCGAGCTGCAGAACCAGGAGCTCAAGGACAAGCTCGCCGCCTCCGTGGCTCCGGCTCCGGCCATCTTCCTCAACGCGCAATTCGAGGCCGACCTGACCGAACTCGACGAGGACGACGCGCGCGAAATGCTCGCCGACGCCGGTCTTGAGGAATCCGGTCTCGACCAGCTGGCACGCGTCGGCTACGACACCCTCGGCCTGTCCACCTTCCTCACCGCAGGCGAGAAGGAAGTGCGCGCATGGCAGATCCACAAGGGCTACACCGCCCCGCAGGCCGCCGGCGTGATCCACACTGACTTCGAAAAGGGCTTCATCAAGGCCGACATCGTCTCCTATGACGATTTCGTGGCTGCCGACGGCTCCATGACGAAGATCAAGGAGGAAGGCAAGCTCCGCCAGGAAGGCCGCGACTACGTCATGCAGGACGGTGACATCGTCGAATTCAAATTCAATGTAAGCAAACACTGATGGCAGTAGGTGTTAGTCGTGGCACAAAATGCTCGCGACACGCCGTGATTGTGCCATAGTATGTGGTCGAAAAATAGTGAACATTTGGGATGCCGGTGGAGGTGACTTCACCGGCATCCCTATCTCTAAATTGTCAGCTTGCATTCATGCTGACCTCGAGCTATGGTCACGTCACCTCTTGAAAGGATGGTGGTGTGATTGCGTATCGCGATTGCGAATAGGAAGGGTGGCTGCGCGAAAACAACCTCGGCTGTGTATCTGTGCATGGCGGCGTGGATGCGTGGTATCCCTGTGAGATTGTATGACGCTGACCCGCAGGGTTCCGCGACTCTTTGGTATGACCTTGCATCGGATGATAAGCCATTGCCGTTCGATGTGATTCCGGCGAATGTCCGCTCGGTGTCCCGGATTCCTGATGATTGCCTCTCGGTTATTGACTGCCCGGCTGATGGGTTGGCGTTGAATGCGGCGCTGTCAGTCGCGGACATGATTATCGTTCCTTCATCGGATAGTCCTCTGGATGTTCAGCAGACGTATGAAACCATGAAGTCGTTGAATCCATCGGCTGTGTCCCGTGTTTTGTTGACTCGGTGTGAGCGTAATACTGTGTCGTTCCGGTTGACGGTTGACTCATTGGATGATGCTGGTGTGCCTCGGTTCAGTGATGCTGTGTGGAAGCGTCAGGCGATTAAGAACGCGTTCGGCATGCGTCCGCCGAAACTGTATGAGTATGGTTCTGTATTCTCTGACTTGTTGGTGGGTGGTAAAAAATGAATGTTCGTGATAGTGTTTTCCGTCCGGTTGAGCGTCGCTCGGTATCCCAGTTAAATGATGTCGTTGATGGTGATGTGATGTTGTCAGTTCGCGTGCCCGCTGACTGGAAACGTGATGTGAA
The DNA here is from genome assembly GCF_000770925.1 of Bifidobacterium ruminantium DSM 6489. Lineage (GTDB taxonomy): Bacteria > Actinomycetota > Actinomycetes > Actinomycetales > Bifidobacteriaceae > Bifidobacterium > Bifidobacterium ruminantium. Next base: position 45,780 of record NZ_JDTK01000007.1, read on the forward strand.
ATCGTATGCGGCTGCTCATAATGTCTCATTGCAGTCACTGGTTATTGATGCGGTATCACAGTATCTGCGTTAAATCAAATGTCGGTGTGTCTTAATGATTCCAAGGGTTCCGGGCATGAGTGCGCATGTTCAAAAATGTGCTGATTTGACAGGTGTACATGCGTTGTGTTACTATGTTCACTGTCAGCGATGACGGATACACGTACAGTTCAATTCAACCACAGTTCTATCCGCGACACGCCGATAATTCGGGATGAACATAGCGAACACTAATAACCCCGTCGATGGTGCAACCGCCCGGCTGCATCGGGTCATGAATCTGTGTTCAACGGAGGAAGTTCCTTCGCGTGTATATGGAAGTCGCTCTTCCAGAAATGAGGCATTAGTATGCCTATGAATAATGAAATCATCCGTCCTGACTATGTTGAGAACTATCTGACTCTCATTAATTGGATGATGAAAAATCATCGTGATACCTCTCATCTGTTGGTTCATGATGACACTGTTAACCGGAACATTGATGAGTTGCCGCATGCCGTCGCTGCCGACATGCTTGCGAAAAATGTGAATCCGGTTGAACTTGCTGGCTATGTTGAAACCGGCGAATCTGACTCGAAGCGCCGTGAGAACGGCATTCACTTCACCCCTGCTGAAATCGTGCATCGCATGATTGACCCGATGCTGATTAAGTATCAGGCGCGTCTGGCTGATGCGAAACTTGTTCGGGATAAAACTAAGCGTGAATCCGCGCTGCGTGCATTCATTGATGACATTGCGCGCACTCGGATTATGGATCCGGCGTGCGGCGCTGGGAACATTCTTGTTGAAACTTATGAGTGCCTGCGTGCATTGGAAATCGATGCGCTGGTATCCCTGCGAGCATTGAATGCTGATTATGATTACACGGCGGTTCGCGTGCTGGTGTCATCGTTCTATGGCATTGAAATCAATGAGAACATTGCGCGTGCCGCTGATGCCTCCCTGTATGTCGCTTGCATTCTGATGGCACATGTACAGTCTGATGCGCTTCAGGTTACCTGCTCTGAAACTATGAATCCGTCTCATGCGGTGATTGTGATTGCGGACGCACTGGATACCGATTGGAATGAGATTCTGCCTGCGTCGGATGATGTGATGATATATATGAACCCTCCTTTCATCGGCTCACAGCGGATGAAAAGGACGATGCCGGATATGCGGGCGAAAGTTATTAATGCCGCTGTCAAGTGTGGTGCGAGTGAGTCAGGTGCTCGGCGGGTGGATGCGGCGGCTGGCTGGCTGTATAAGTCCGCGTTGTATCTTCGTGATTGCAAGCATGCATCGTTCGCTGCTATTACCGCCCCGAATGTATCCGCTGGCTTGCAGGAAAAATCCGTGTTCCCCGTCATTGAATCTCTCGGTTGGACATGTAATCTTTCATGGTCATCATTCCATTGGAAGTCCGCGTCAAGCGATGCGGCTACTAATGTAATCATCACTGGATTCACGATGGATGCCTCTGCGGATAAGTTCGCATTTGACTCGGATGCAGTGTCTCTGAACATCACTGTTCCCGGTATTCCGTCTGGTTCACATGTGTCTCTGATTGATGTCAGTGGTGCCATACAGCCCGTGGATACAGTATCTTATAAGGGTCGCACTGGTAATACATATTCGGTGCCGGAAGCCCGTCGTGAGCTGTTGTCCCCTGAATTGAATCCGCTGTTCATGCATGAGAAGGCAGGATTGAAGAATCGTCTGGTTATTCCGAAAAACGCACCGGTGAATCGTGGCTGGTTGTATCCGTGGTATTCCGATTCTGTCGGAAAATGTGGTGGTCGTTATGCGGTGTCCGATCCGAGTGGATTGATGGCGGCTGTGAGTTCATCGCATGCACTGCGTCTATGGCATCTGGAAACAGGTACCCGTGCGCAAGGCGACAATGTGAACATGACTGTATGGAAAACGTGGAATACATTCCCGCTGCGTGCATTGTCGGATGATGAGCGTCAGGGTCTGATTGATGCATGGAATCATGCTCTGTCGGTTCGTGAATCTCATATGAGTGAGTTCAAACGCTGGTCTGACATGTATAACCCGGATAAGATGCCTGCTGACCTGCGTGATGCTTATGAGTCATTGGATGCGGTGATGAATACCATCATCACTGGTAAGCAGGTTGTTCCTGATGATGAGTTGCTTGCCGCTCTGCATGGTGAATACACCCGGTTGACTGCAAGTACACATGTTGACAAGCATGAGGTTAAGTGTGTTGACAAGCATGCTGATGAGCCGGTTATTGAATCCGTGCAGGTTCCTGTTGATGATGTCGCTGTCCCTCATGTCGATGAGCATGTGATTGATGATGTGGTGTCCGATGATGACATTGTTCAGTTGATTCTGGATGGCGTTGACCCGGATGAGATTGTTCGCCGGAAGGTTGCGGCTCGTCAGCGTGAGATTGATGATATGGCGCGTGCCCGGATTACGGCTGCGCGTGTGAAGGCGGCTCGGTTGCGTGAGCGGATTGATGCGGCTGTGGATGCGGCTGTGAATGCGCGTGTGGCGGAACTGTCTACATCTGTTGACATGCCTGCATCCGATGGCGTTGATGGTGTGTGTAATATGAATCGTGATTGTGGCTCTGATTCTCATGGAACCGAATGTAAGGATTATCCGTGTCGGACTCGGCGTAAGCATAATCGGAATCGTCGCCGTTCGCGTGGTCGCCGTAATCGCTGATTCTGTGTATGCATGATTGCATGCTGACTATCTGATTGGAGCCGTCATCAGTGACGGTGGCGGCTCCCTGTATAATCAATGTCTGTTGATGGGAGGCATATGAGGTTATCGGTTCCGAATTTGGTTCAGTATCAGGGGTCAAAGCGTAAGTTGGCTCCTGCTATCTTGTCTTATATGCCTGCGATTGATGGAATGCTAATTGAACCGTTCTGTGGGATGGCGTCTATTACATTGGCTGCTGCGCAGAATAATCGTGCTTCATTCTATTGGTTGAATGATGTGAATCAAGATGTGGTGAATGTATTAAATGCCGCAATTAATAATCCTGATTCATTGGCTTCTGATTATGAGCGTATATGGTTGGAGCAGTTTGATTATGCTGATGGTCATGTTCAGCATTATTATGCTATGCGCGATGAATGCAATGCAGGTAATGACAATCCTGCTGTGTTCTTATATTTGATGGCGCGTTGTGTGAAGGGTGCTGTTAGGTATGGGCCAAATGGTTTGAATCAGTCGCCGGATAAGCGTCGTCATGGCACGAAACCGAGCTTGATGTGTTCTAATATTGGAACTGTGAGTGCGCTCTTAAAGGGGCGTTCGCGTGTGTCCTCATTGGATTATAAGGATGTGCTGGCGGAATGTGGTGTTGGTGACCTTGTGTATATGGATCCGCCTTATCAGGGAACAAGTGGCACGAGGGATTCTCGTTATGTGTCTGGTGTTGCGGTTGATGAATTAGAGTCAGAGTTATTCTCATTGGATTCACGCGGTATTCGATATATTCTGTCTTATGATGGCGTTTGTGGTGTTAAGTCATATGGGCGTGAGTTATCTTCTGATTTGAAGTGTCATAAGTATCTGCTTGACGCAGGTCGTTCAACGCAGTCCACATTGCTTGGTAGGGATGATAGGACATTGGAAGCATTGTATGTAAGTGATGACATTGTTCCTATGTGTCCTAATAGTGAGTTGCCTTTGATGGATTGATGGCAGTACACTATTTTAGTGACTGTATCTTGTAATGCGCATCCGGGAACTGACTATCGTGGTGTTCCGCTGCCTGATGACTATGTTCGTAAGTTGGAATCTGTTAAGGCGCGGCGTCCTCGGCGTGTGATTGATGAGCTGCTGCGTGTTGGTAGTGTTTCATCTGAGCGCTTGCAGGAAATGGGTTATGAGCATGCGCCGCGTGCTGTTCGTGATGTTCGTGAACTTGGGTTCGCATTGAAAACATTCCGAGTTAATGGTAGAAGTGGTCGCAAGATTGCATTATATGCATTTGATAATCCTGATAATGCTGTGAATAAGTTATCGAAGGCTCTTGGTAGAACTGCGTTATCTGATGAATTACGTAATCGATTGATTTCAGCGTATGGTGCTCATTGCTTCCTGACACTGGTTGAGGTTGATACGTCTGACTTGCAGGTGGATCATCGTGTGCCTTATGAGATTGGCGGTGAACCGGATCACGATGACTTATCGCAGTTCATGTTGTTAACTGGTTCTGCGAATCGTCGTAAGTCGTGGGCATGTGAGCATTGTTCTAATTGGAAGCGTAAAGATCCTAATTATTGTCGTTCTTGCTTCTATGCTTATCCGGAGAATTATACTCATGTTGCGGATCGTGATGAGCGTATATTGATGATTGTGTTCAGTAATGATGATGTATCTGCGTATGACCGTATGAAAGCAGTATTAGGTGAGCGTGCATCGGATTATTGGAAAAATGTGATTATTCGTCAATATTCTCGTTGACATGTGTACATGTATTCATGTATGAGTGCCTGTTCGGTTGATTCCGGGCAGGCATTCTGTGTATGTATGACGGATAGATATATTGCATATATGTATTCAAACCGATTGGAGGCGAGTGATGGCGAGTTATCATCCGTATGACGGTAAGGAAATGAATAAGCATGGGTTGATGGTTCCGTGTGCGTCTGACCCGTGCAAGATACATGGTGATAGTGATGTGCAGGCGGATAATCCTGTGCAGGCACAGAAAATATATAATGCTCGGCTGCGTGCGATTGCGAAAGCACAGGATGAGAATGAGCGCCGTGTGGATAATGTATGCAATGAAATCAGCATGAGTATTGCGCGTGATGTTGATGTTTCGGATGCGGCTGGTATCGTGCGTAAGAAAATGAACTCATTGCTTGCAGATGCGCAGGTATCTGATGGTGAAACGGATGCTCGGACTCGGAATGTGTTGATGGATGCTGTCAGGTTCGATGATGATGTTCCGCGTGGTTCGCGTTCTGATTACATTGCAAGCCATGTTAACAATGTTCTCATGAGGCATAGGGTTGAGCTGGCGGATGATTTCAATTACGTGGGTGTGGTTGATTCCATTAAGCGGAACGCATTGAATCCGAATCGTGAATTGCGTGATTACTCGTATCCGGAGGATTCTGACCGCTGGATTGTGAGTGATGATGCGGAGGTGAATCCGAATGCAGGCATGAAGCCAGTGAAAGCGAATGCTGTTATTCATTCTCCGACTGGTGATTTCGGCGTGGTTCCGACTCGCACACCGTCTGGCAATCTCACATTATGCGGTATGAGTGATGATGGGACGCTGGATGATGATGTCAATGTGGACATTGATGACATTAATAATCGTGGGGAAATACTGAATAGGGATAATTCTATGTGGGGCTTGTCTAAGCCATTGACGCCGCGTGAGAACTCAGTGTATGTCCGTGATTATGAGCATTCCGGTATTCGTTTCGATAAAGATGTCGCGAAAGTGACTGGTTCATACACGCTGCATACGCCATTCGGAGTGCAGCGGTTCTACCGGCTGACATTCACTGAGGACATGGAATCATTGGCAACACAGAATGCCGGATTCAGTGGTGATGCGGATGTGCTGAAATAAATAATCCTTGCCTTGTATGGTGGAAAAATATTGCCTGTTCGGTGAAATCACTGGACAGGCATTCTTATTTGTATGCAGATATTCCGGTCATGAGAACAACGATTGATTGGAGTACATTATGTTCGAACTGACTGGAACTGTAAGTGTGTTATTCAGTGTGCTGTTATCCGCAACTATCGGCTGGCAGGCGGCACAAGGCATATTCCCGTTCGGCTTAAAGGGAACCGGCTGGGATAAGGGAAAGAAAGTGCGTGCGCTATCAAAAGAATCTAATCTGGATCTGGGTGCAAGTGCAGCCATGAACTGCATGACTATCATCTGGAACATCTACATCATCATCAGTATCTGGTATGACCTCGGTAGATTCCGTCTGACTGCAATCCTGTATATAACACTTGTCATCATCGCATTCCTGCTCGGATGGCATCATAAGGCATTAATTGAAATCATCAAGAGGCAGCGCGCGGAAAAGAAAGCGGCTGCGAAACAGGCGAAAGCGAATCCACATGCGGCATCCGCGTCAAAACTGTTGAAGGATGATGACCGCATTGCTGATAGAACTATCGCGGCTGGTGAACGCAATGAATCAAGTGATGACTCATTCTTCAATGCGGATGGCTCACTGAACATGAATGCGGATGATGCCAGTGATGACATTGCATTCAGTTCACTTGCGAAATAAGGGAGGTGCGTAATGGCAGTTATTAATGGTGGTGATTCACAATTGAATGCAGGGAATACAGTGAATGCATCATCAGGTGATTCATCATTGCAGGGCGTTCGCGTGAGTGATGGCTGGAAGAATGATGTTCAGCACTATCGCCAGTCGCGGTATTCGTCTCCGTTATCTTATGGCGATGGTTACGATGATTATGCGAATGATTATCGTTCCGCGACTATCACTCAGGATGATGAGGTTGACCCTGATGGCATGGTGTATCGCGTGTATGACCCGTCAACCGGGCGGACTGTGGAGTTCGGTAATGAGTTCAATGCGATGCGCTATCAAAAGGAACTGAATGATAAATTAGCGAAACAGCATGAGGCGGAACAGAAACAGAAAGCGGAAGAACGTGAAAAGCTGCGCTTAAAGCGCATGGCTGAAAAAGATGCTGAAATCATGTTCAATAAGAACGCAACAGCGGATGATGTATTCGGACTGGCTGCGCCGATACTTGCATTGCTATTATTCGTGCTGTCATTCGGTTCCATCGCGCTGAATAGTGATTATAATAGCGCGTTCACGCCGTCCGCGAATCCGAATGTTGTCAAACCGGTTGTAGATACCACGCCGAAGCTGTATCTGGATGGTAATCAGGTGATGACAATTGAAAACAATAATCTCATGTTGAATGGGAAATCAGTATTATCCGGTGTTGAAAACTGCCTCGGTTATGCGACTGGTAAATGTTCAAGGTATGAGTATGATTCCGGTTCTTATAGTGTGCCATGCAGTAACACTCATACTGATAAGGATGGAAATGAGTATACAACATCAAGCGATAGTTGCACATTCTATCATGATAAGGCATATGTTGTCATCGGCGGCGGAAAATCATGGCTGGTTGATTCGCGTGGGAATATTCGTGAATTCACGGCTGGTATCACGCGATGTAAACCGAATCCGGGTGCTGGTGATGGCTGTATGCATGACGGCAATGGGAACGTAATATTCGAATAATCAAATCTAATGTGAGCCATGCTGAACACATGCTGTCAGCATGGCTTCATTGTATTCAAGAGTGCGTTGCTGTTCGGTTCTGTCAATGATGCTGAATCGTTGAAATGATGCGGATTATCAGACCTTGATAGATAGTAAGTGAGTTACCAACTTATACCTTGATAGATA
>NZ_JDTK01000008.1 GCF_000770925.1 Bifidobacterium ruminantium DSM 6489
CAGGTCCACGCTGTAATCCGACTGATCAATCCTCACAGACTTGGTCGGGGTGACCACGCAATTGCGGGCTTCCCAAGTGCCGGAGGAGGTATTGCCGTTCCAAGCGTAGTTGCCGTCGATCGAAAGACCGGCCGCATCCTCGCCATCGGTGGTGTCGGCAGGATACTTCTTGGTGTTGGTGGCGTTGCCGTCGTTGAAGATGATACGGGCGTTGTCGCCGACGAGATCGTCAGGAATCTCATACTTGTATTCGCCGTCCTGACCGCAGGTGTCGGACGCGGCGACCTTCGTCATCGGTTCGCCCGGCCACTTGGCGTTCTCCTGCAGGGTGGTGGCGTCAGGATCGTCCACATACACGTATGCATACAGGTTGCTCCACGCGTTTGGCTTCTTTGCATAAGCCGTGCTGGTAGCGTTCGGATCCTTCTTTGTACAAGTGAATTCACCGGAAACCGTCTGGCCATCCGCATCCTTGCCCTGTACCTTCACGGTAACAGTGCCACCGACAGCGGTGGAAGCGCCGACGGTGATGGTGTCGCCGTCCTTATAGGAGCCGGATTTGCCTTCGGAAGTGGTATAGGTGGTGTTCGTAGCGTTGCTCGCGTTCAAGGTGACGGTGGTGGTGTTCGTCTTGAACGACTTGGAACCGCTGGCGGAAACCGAAGCGGAGTTGTCGGTGAAGAACACGCTGATCTTGCCGGCGGGAGCGGAACCGGAGGTAATCTTGCCGCCGGAAACGGTGATCTTGCCGCCGGAGACCTGATCGGTGTAGGAACCGTCATCAAGGGTGGTGGTGGTTCCAGCCAGGTTCTGGGTGTCACCCATGTTGGTGATGGTCACACCGTCGTTCTTGGAGTTGCCATCCTTGATGTAACGCTCGACCATAAGGCAGGAGTTCGCGCCGCAATTGCGCATGTATTCCGCGGCCTTGTTGTTGTTCATGGTGTTGCGGAAGTGGTTCACGGCAACGACCTGCGGATCCTTCCAGCTTGGAGAGCCTGCATCGCCGAGCTGGCTCTTCTCCGCGAACTGCGGCTGGCTGCCGCCGGAGCCGACAGGTCGATCGAAGTACAGCGGCATGGTCTGGGAGCGGGAGCCGATTACGCCCCACCCCATAGTCATTTCCCATTCGCTCATCTTCATGGACGCGCCATAATCGTCGGGCTTGTTGGAATAGTTATCGTGCGATTCCACCCAGGAAACGAGATTGTTGCCACCTGCGGCGTTGTCCCAATTGTTGAGGTTGCCAGCATTCAGATTCTTCGAGCTCAACGCGCCGCGGAGCTTGACACCGTAGTAGGAAGCGGTCACAGCGCCACCATGACGGCTGTTGTTGGCGAACAGCTTGGCGTAATCGGCATCATGGGAAATGGAATCCTGCAGCACCTCGCCGTACTGGAATTGGGCGCCGTTGTTCAACACGATATTCCAATACTGGGAGCCGTCATATTCGTCTGGCAGCTCGATATGCTTGGCCGCGTCGAAACGGAAGCCATCCACGCCGTCGTTCACCGCCTGCACGAGGTAATCATGCATCATGTTGGCGGCCTCGGTCTTCGAGGTGTTGATGTCGTACAGGCCGAGCAGCTTGCAGTGTGTCACCTGGTAACGGTTGTTGTAGTCCTGTACGTCGCCGTCGTTGCAGTCGTGATGGTACAGGTCGGACTTCCTCCAACGATCCGCGATGGCATTCCAGGTGGCGGTCATATGGTTGGCGACCACGTCCACGATAATGCGCACGCCGTACTTGTGTGCGGTGGCGCACAGACTCTTCAGATCGGATTCGGAACCCATCACCCAGTTGCCGATGGTGGTGTCGGTCGGCTGGTACACGTAGTACCAGTTCTCGGTGAAGATCTTGCCCTTATTACCGGTGTGGATGGCGGAGATCGGCTCGGTCTGCACAGAGGTGTAGCCAGCTGCCGCGATTTCCGGAATGTGCTGTTCGATCGTCTTGAACGACCATTCCCACGCATGCAGCGTGGCGCCTTCGCTCATCTCCTTCGCCAGACCGTACTTGGCTCGTGCAGCCTGGAACGTGGAGTTCTCCACGGTGTCCGCATAGCTGTCGCGGTTCGTGGCAGCTTGTGCGGCAGTGGTGGTGACGGTGACGCCGCCGATGGCGGTGGCCACTGCAGCCAGGCTTACAGCCAACTTCTTCCAGATGGTGTTCTTCTTATGGTACGCATGGGTTCTCTCATGCGTTGCGGTATGCCAGTGCGCAGAAGAATGCATATCTTCTCCACCGCCTGGCTGATTATCTCTAGCCTTCATCGGCCCTCCCTGATAGAGGGATGCAGACACAGCGGTGGAAGTTGCTGCAAAAGCGCTTCTTCCGTAGTTGTGTTCCTTGTTGTGGCTTTACAACACGGCGCTGTGTCTGATCCCATCTCCTTTGACAACATTCGCATAGTTTTTACGCATTATCAAGAATATCATATTATCGGTTGCCGATGCGGCTTATGCTGCACACGTTTTCAGACCGTTTGTCTAATTTCTTAAAGTGTCGTGTTTCTTACCGTTATTGGCTTTGCGCGTATTGAAGCTTGGCAGGAGGCCGCGGGGTGGTAATTGGTGCTGCCAGCGAGTCGTTGCGAACGTTGCTGCTTGTTGCGATTCGTTGCAATCATATGAAATGTACAGACCGTAAAAGAAAACGTTATCAGATGTAATTCAAACAAGTTTTCCGCAGCGATGTTTGCGCCGCAAATTATGGCAAATGTTATTTGCATAACAGAACCAGAATTCGGTAGGGGGCTGCGGATGTTTTCTTGGAGACTGAATGAAAGGATTATCGTATGTCCGGTCCCGAGGAACGACAGCGTGCGGTGGAGCTGTATCCCGCCACACCGATGGCAACGGCCCAGGTGGCCGAACACCTGGGACACCCGACCAGGCAGTGCCTGGGACGCTGGCTGGCAAGGCCCCCCTGAAAGCCATATAATTACTCTAGCAAGAGAGACGCTGTCAAAGGAGAAGGCATGGGGTTCAGAATCCGCAAAAGCATCAGCTTGGGCAAGGGCGTGCGTGTCAACCTCGGCAAAAACGGCATTAGCAGCGTTACATTCGGTAAGCGCGGAGCGCCACATGTCACGGTGGGAAAGCGTGGCACATATGTCGGAACCAGCATCCCGGGAACAGGCATCAGCTACAGCCAAAAAATTTCAGGAAAGAAGAGCTCCGCATCCAAACCTGCCAAGAACAAAACGAAAGCATCGTCCCCAACGGCTACTGCACAACTGCCTATAGTCACGCAACAATTGGAAACGCCTGCCTCGCCATCCTTCTTCGACACGGGAAGCATGGTCCAAACGAACGGTTCGACCATTTTGTGTCCCGAAAGTACAAGTCCCGACTTCGTAAGTCCCAACAGGACGAACACGAGTTTCGGCGGAACGAACACCCCACCATCCGGCGGAAAACATGCGAAAACCCCGAAGCGGCCAGGAAGCTGGAAACGGTGGATTGTCATCATCCTCGTCGCTGTCGTGGCGCTTGCCGTAGGCAACATGAGCGCTGATCCAACGCAAAGCAACCAGTATAAGGAACTGCAGCAGCAGCTGACTACGCAGAAGAGGCAAAACGGCAAGCTCCAGCAGCAGGTTGATGAGCTCAACCAGAAGTTGGACGATATCCAGGATCTCAAGGACCAACTGGATCAACAGAAAGCCGAACAGGATTCGCAGCAGAAGCAGCTCGACCAACAGAAATCAGAGCAGGAGCAGAAACAACAGGAACAAGACCAGAAGCAGCAAGAACAGGATCAGCGTCAAACTCAGCTCGACGAGCGCGAGAAGAACATAGCGCAACGTGAGGAAGCTAAGAAACAGGCCCAAGAGCAACAGCTGGCGCAAGTCGCTCAGCAACAACAGTCCCAAGCTCCGGCGGCAACGTCATTTGACAGGGCGCATGGCGGCGCATTCTGTTCCACTGCGGGAGCCACAGCGCAATCAGACCGTAGTGCCTCGATACTCACATGCCGGGTGGCATCCGACGGTCGGTTGCGTTGGGGGCATTGATCGCAGGCTAAAGAATCTGCGAATTTGTGCACTGCTGTAAATATCACATGATTTCGATTTTCGACCGATTCATACATTCTCGGAAAGAAAAGTACATTCAATGCAACTATTTTTGTGCATCCATGGTTGAAAGAATGCCAAAATGTCTATTTTGAGATTTGATGATGCCAGTTTCAAGGGCTTCCGTAAGTCTATGACGAGCCAAAGATTCTGCCTGCGAATAGAGCGTTAACTTCTATAATTTCATGGTGAGTATTTGTGGTTTTCAAGGCCACTGATTATTCCCTATCAAGGCCACCGTTATTGCCGAAGGAGGCCAGTGACGGACTGGATCAAGGCCATTGGCCCCTTTATGGTCAGGATTCGAGCATGGACTGTCCGTGCCGTTGCCTCATGTTGAACTCGCCGGTGTCGATCCATACCGTGTTGTGCACGATGCGGTCGAGGATGACGTCTGCGGTGGTACCGTTGCCGAGATGGCTGTTTGATTGCCGAGTAGGTGGCGAAAGCGGTGCTGGCGTTGTCATATGTTCTTTTGTCAAATAAATCTGCGTGCCGGGGGCTGGCGGCGTTCCGCTGAATCTTGTGTAGAACTCGAAGTAACTGCATCGGTCATTGGATTACAGGGCACCGGAAGTGACGGAGACTGAGTATTATCGGAGCTTCGGTACAAGCTGCCTCACTATGAAGGCGGGACAAAAATCAGGCCATATCAATCGGATACAGAGCAGAAAGATCCTATTTTGTGATTTATCCTTATATTTCACACGTAAGCAAAATGGTGGCCGGAAGGAGAGGCAGCGACTTTTGAAGACGCCAGTTACCTTATAACCGGGAGACCAAAGAGTTCGGATCGGAACAGGAGGAGGGGAGAGGCAGTTCTACCTCGTCGCATAAATCTGCGAACCAAACGGCCACAGCGCCAGTTTGGCCATTTTGAACGACTGGATACCGAACGGAATGCCGATGATGGTAATGCAGTTCAGCAGTCCGGCGCACACGTAGCCGATCGCCATCCACACGCCGGCCAGCACGAACCACACAATGTTGACCAGCACCGAGCCCACGCCGCCTCCATAGACCACAGTCTTGCCGAACGGAGTCAACGTCAGCCCCGCCATCTTGAACGCCTGCACGCCCAGCGGGATGCCGACGATGGTGACGCACAGCACCAGTCCGATGACGGCCCAGCCGGCGGCCAGGAACAGTCCACCCAGAATCAGCCACAGAATATTGCCAAGAAGTCTCATGAAAACATGGTAACGAACGTAGGCTGATACAGGCAACATTACGCTATGTGAAAGCGGCTGTTCATGGCATTGCGCTTCATGATTATCGAGGGAATTTTATCTGTTTGCCTGTCATTGCGCGGCATCGCGAGGTTCTGAAGAAAGCCTTCTTAAAACCTCTACCGGTTATTTACGTTGGAAACTGAAAGAAATTCGAGGGGGCATACTATTCTTGGAACGGATGTTATCAACGTAAGATGGAGAAAAATTCAGTGGCTTCTGTAGAGAACGCTAATGCGCAGCAGGCCGTTGCGCCACAAGGGGTGGTTGAAGAAACGGATGACGGCATCACCCTGATGGATTTGCTGAAGATTATCCGCAAGCACCTTGTTGCCACGATCGTCGCTTTTGTAGTCGTGGTGGCGGGCGTGAGCGCCTACACATTCCTGGCGCCGCCGAAATACACCGCTACGGCACAGACCATGGCCACCTACAATGCTTCGGGTGATGGCGAAAGCATTAGCCAGCAGTCCACTGGCGGCACTTACATTTCCAACCAGATCACCTCGTATCCGACGCTGGCCACTACTTCGAAGGTGTTGAAGCCGGTCATCGAAGAGCTTGGGCTGGATAAGACCGTGGCGGATCTTGCGGATCAAGTCACGGTCACCAATCCGACTAATACCGCGTTCGTGAACATCTCCGTCGTGGATGGCGATCCGCAGCAGGCGGCTGATATCGCCAATGCGGTTGCCGGATCGTTGAAGGACGTTATTGAAAAGGACCTGTACTCCGGAACTGAATCACCGGTAAGGGTGTCCATTGTGCAGAAGGCGCAGACGCCGCAAAGCAAGTCTTCTCCGAAGACCGCGCTGTATTTGGCCGTCGGCGTGGTGCTTGGCATCATTATTGGTGTGTTCACGGCGCTTATCAAGGATCTGCTCAATACCAAGGTCGAGGAAACCTCCGAAGTGCGTGCTGTCGTGCACGCCTCCACTCTCGGTTCCGTGCCGACGGATTCCTCTCTTGATGAGAAGCGCCCGGTAGTCGTCAGCCAGCCTAATGGAGCTATCGCAGAAGAATATCGTCGTATCCATACCAATATCGAATTCCTGCAAACTGATCGTACCGAAGGTGTGGGCCAGCTGATTGTCATCACGTCCGCCCAGCCTTCTGAAGGCAAGACCACCACTTCCATCAACACCGCTGCCGCGTTGGCCGAGGATGGTGCGAAGGTGCTGCTCGTTGATGCCGATCTTCGTCATCCTTCCGTGGCGCATCATCTGGGCATCGAAGGCAATGCTGGATTGGCTCACGTGCTTTCCGGGCAGATGCGTCCGAAGGACGTGGTCCAGAGCTATTGGCGTCCGAACCTGCACATCCTGCCTGCTGGCAAGCGCCCTGCCAATGCGGGTGTGTTGCTTGGCTCCGAGACCATGAAGCTCATGGTGGAGCAGGCACTGACCCAGTACGACTACGTAATCATCGATACCGCTCCGTTGAACGTTGCGAATGATGGTGCCGTCTTTGGACGTTGGGCCAAAGGCATTGTTCTTGTTGCCGGACGCGGTGTGTGCGAGAAGAAAGCATTGCAGGAAGGCTTCGATTCGCTGGTCGATGCCAATGTGCCCGTGCTTGGCTTCATCTTCAATTACGCCGATCCGAAGAAGATGCATAATCAAAGCAATTATTACTACTATTACGAAGATGGCGCGCCACGTCGGAAGCGCGGTGGCCATAACAAGAAGCACTGAGTATTCATTCATTTGAATTGAGGGGTGGAATGACGAATAAAGAGAACGCTTCCCGATCAGTGAAAGGTGTTCCGGTGAATCCGTCCAGGGATGTTGTTGACACATCTTGGGATATTCCTCCGTTGTCCTTCCCAGGCTCGGAACCGATTCCGAAGGAATTCTATGAAGATTCCGCGGAAGGCGTTTCCTCCAGTTCCACCCCTCTGGTATCGATTCCGGAGCTTACGGATATTCCGTACGTTCCGGTTGAGAATCTATCTTTTGATGCTCCGGAAACCACGGAATCGCCCGATACGCAGGGCACGATGGTGCAGAACGGAACGGCACCATCCGATGCACCCGAAGAGACGCAGGTGGTCACGCAGACTTTGCCCCTGAACGCCGGAACTCTAACCGATGATGCTCAGGGTATGTCTGCGAGTGACGCCGATGCGTTGACTCAAGTGCTTGATTCCGCGGTCGAGCCTTCAACTGAAATAGAAGATCTTGAACAGCTGGCTGAGGAAGATCCGGAGCATGATCCACTGAAAACCGTTCCTGCTCAGCCGAAGAAAGAGCCTTCCTCGAAGAGCAAGCATACTGCCCTCGCCATTATCGCCGCGGTCGCGGCTGCTGTGATTGCCGTTACCAGCATTCTTGTGGTGCGCAACAAAATCGATACCAAAGAGAAGCGTGCCGCGGTCTCCGTTTGCCAAAAGGCGAAGGATAGATATTTCGACGCCAGCAAGAAACTGCAGGATACCGTCAAACAGGCGGCTGATCTGCAGAAAACCGCATCAAATCAGGTAGCGGATGCAACTACCATTGAGCGGCTGAATAAGGCTATCAACAAGGCTCAGAATCTCGAAGCCGCCAGTGATTGCTCGGTATTCCAATCCGAAACCGCACTGCGCACGCATGCCCGTAATATGAGCAAGCAAGTCGGAGCTATCAAGAAACAGACCAAGGCCGTCACGACTGCGGCTACGGCTGTCGCGTCCAGCAAGAAAGCCCTGAGTGTGACCAAGACGACCGTTTCATTGCAGAAAGCCATTGCCGATGCTCGGACATTGCTTGCCAATTCCGAGGGAGCGGTTGCGGATGAGTCGACGCGTGACGCGCTTGCCAAGGCCATCGATGCGGCCCAGAAGCTCATCGATGGTAAGAGCACCGATATCACTGCCATGCAGAACGCGTCGAAGACGCTTTCCTCGTCCTCTGACGCGGTGAACCAGTCGGTGAACGAGCAGGCTGCGGCCAATGCCCAAGCGAATGCGAATTCCAATTCTGACTCCAACCTGAATACTGATACTGGAACCACAAAACAGCCTGATTATTCGTACACGGGGCAGCCGGAATCTGGTGCTGGCCCGGGTGGTAATAACCCGAATGGCGGTAGCCAGGGTGGCGGCAATGGCGATGGTGGTGCCAACCAAGGTGGTAATAACCCGAATGGCGGTAGCCAGGGTGGCGGCAATGGCGATGGTGGTGCCAACCAAGGTGGTAATAACCCGAATGGCGGTAGCCAGGGTGGCGGCAATGGCGATGGTGGTGCCAACCAAGGTGGTAATAACCCGAATGGCGGTAGCCAGGGTGGCGGCAATGGCGATGGTGGTGCCAACCAAGGTGGTAATAACCCGAATGGCGGTAGCCAGGGTGGCGGCAATGGCGATGGTGGTGCCAACCAAGGTGATAACAGTGACACTGGTGGTAACTAGAACGAAGAATCCGGCGGATCTGATTCAAGTGATGCCGAAATCTCGTGACTGCTGTGCCAAAATCGCCATGACGTGAATGCGAATATCTAATATCGGGTGCGCTCCTTTTTTTTTGGGGGGGGGCTGGTAAATTCGGTATTATGCGCGGTAGAGAAGAGAAGAAGATGAGAGATGAGCATAATGATAGAAGCGACAGGCCGAATGATATGCCTGAAACCATAACGCAGGAGATTCATGTGGTTTCATCTGATTCACGTCGCCGTCGGCATTCGGATGCGCGTGATCAGTCTTCTCAACAGCAGTTCGAGCCAATAACTTTCTCCAATACGCCGTTTCAGACGGAGGAGGATGGTCATCATATCTCCAAGGCGGATGCCGCGCCTCAATGGAGATTCGCTTTTGTGGCCAGCCTCGTGTTCGTTGATTTGGCGGTGATGCTGTTTTCCTTGATCATCAGCCTGCTTATCAACGGCGCTGCGCTTGACGCTATCGGAAGAGTGATGCCGTTTTGGCTGTTCCTCGTTCTTTTCGGTTTGATTTGGCTGCTATGTTTGGTCTTCGCTGGCGCGTATCATCGTCATGTGATGGCGGAGGGATACGAACTGTATGCCAAAATCATCAACGCATCATTGCTGACCATTATTTCATATTGCAGTCTTGCCTTCTTCTTTAAACTGTCTTTGCCGCGGACGGCACTGATTCTCGCTCCGGTAATCGCGTTTTTCCTGGAGATTATTGCCCGATGGCAGATGCGCCAGGCTCTGCATCGCAATCGCAGAAAAGGTTTCTGCAAATATCGCACTGTGGTTGTCGGTTCGTCGGATGGCATCAACAAGGCTCTGCGTACCATGCAGAATTATTCCAATTGGGGATATGAGCCGGTAGCTGTGTGCCCGATTGAAGCGGTGAATACTGAAAAAGACGCGTATGCGATTACGACGTATAATCCGGATTTTGATATTGAAGGCTCGGATAAACTCAAGGTGATCCCGTTCAACTCGGCTTTCCCGCGTGTATGTGAGCATCTTGGCGCACAGGAGATATACGTGGCTGATGTGCTGTCGCGCGATTCCGAAATGCTGCACGGCATGTCTCTGGCGGTTGAATCCCTTGGCATGGAACTTGCGTTGGCCGTGTCTCTGGCCGATGTGAGCGGACATCGTCTTTATTTACGCAACACCACCGAACAGCCTGTGCTGCTTGCCTCTTTACCGCAATACTCCGGTACCGCGAATGTGGTCAAACGTGCGCTGGACATCATTGGCTCCATTTGCGCGTTGGTTATTTCCTCGCCGATTCTGCTTGGTGTGGCAATTGCCATCAAACTTGACGATGGCGGTCCAGTGTTCTTTTCCCAGACCCGAATCGGATTACATGGAAAACCATTCAAAATGTATAAGTTCCGGTCCATGGTCACCAATGCCGAGGAGCTGAAGCAGAAGCTCGCCAAGGAAAGTGGGCAGGAAGACCGTTTCATCTTCAAAATGAAGAACGATCCACGCATCACCAAGGTCGGTCATTTTATTCGTAAGACCTCCTTGGATGAGTTTCCGCAGTTCTACAATGTGCTGAAGGGGGACATGTCTTTGGTGGGGCCCCGTCCGGCATTGCCGGAAGAGGTGGCACGCTATGGATCCTTGTACTCGGCACGTCTGCTGGTCAAGCCAGGCATCACTGGTCCTTGGCAGGTGTCCGGGCGTTCCGATCTTTCGCAGGAACAAAGCGAGTATCTGGACGTGTCCTACATCGAGAACTGGTCAATAGCGGGCGATCTTGCGATTCTAGCCAAGACGGTGATGGTGATATTCACGGGTCGTGGATCGTACTAGATTTTATATGGCGTTTTGCCTCACGATTTCCCTCTGCTCTATGTGATGGAACAGAGGGAAATTTTGTTTAGAAATTCAAAAAAAGGGGTGCTGTGTGGCACAATGGTGCGCTGGAGCATCATATATACGTTTTTTGAAAAATGAGGAGTGAGTTGCATGGGACAGCATATGGCAAGACCTGTGGAGGCAAAGAAATCCCATGTGGTACGCAATGTGGTAATTGCGATTCTGTTGCTGCTGGTGGCATGCGCGGCGGTCGCGGGAGTGTTCGGCTATCAGCTGTACAAATCCGCCATGGCTGCCAAGACGCATGTGTACGCCGTAGTGGACGAGGCCGCCAAATTGAAATCCGGATCAGCCGCCGATATTCTGGCCAATTTGGATGGTTCAATCGCGAAAATGCAGAAAGAAGCCAAATCCGCACAGCAGGAAGTCGACAAGCCAATATGGAATATGGCAAGCAAGCTACCGATTTATGGCTCTGACATCGCATCGGTACGCACTACGGTCGGTGTGTTGAATGATTTTGCCAATGGCACTCTTCCGCAGCTGCAGCGGTCTGCTGACCAGCTGTTCAACTCCAATCTTTCCGATGGAAATGGCGGATTGAATGTGGAACCCATGATTACGGCGGCAGAAGGGCTTAACACCACGACCAAAACGATGCGTGCTCAGTCGGACACCTTGAACAAGTTGCCGGAAGCCCATCTCGGTGTGATCAACAAGGCTCTGACCGAAGGCAAGACCCAGTTCAACACTCTTGCCGACAAAGTCGATGAACTGACGGGAATCATCAATATGATGCCTTCCTTCCTTGGCGCCAATGGAACACGCAACTATGTGCTGCTGGCTCAGACCAATTCGGAAATCCGTTCTTCCGGTGGCCTGTGCGGTTCCGCCGGTTCCTTTACTGCCGATCATGGCAAGATCACGGTCGGTGAGTTCCACCCGGATGCCGAATTCCATGGATCGGCAGTCGACCAGCTGCATGACGATGACGCTTATGTGTTCTCGGACCTGTGGTTCGGACAAGTCATCCACAACATAACCTCCACGCCCAATTTCCCACAGTCCGCCCGCATGGCTTCGGAATTGTGGCAGCAGCAGTCCTTCGGGTTTCAAACCGATGGCGTGATGTCCTTGGATCCGGTGGCGTTGCAATCCATGGTTGCGGATACCCAGCCGGTGACCATGCCGGATGGCCGGGTGCTGGATGGCAGCAACACCGCCTCGTTCCTGTTGAACGGAGTGTATAAGGAAGTGGCGGTTGCCGATCAGGACAAGTATTTCTCTTCCGTGGCCGAGCAGGTGGTGAGCAATCTATTCTCGGATATGAATTCGCAGAAGCTGATGAAATTGGCCAGCACGCTGATGAAAATGGGGGAGCAGCGCCACGTTTATTTCTGGTCCTTCCATGATGAGGATCTCGCCGCTTTGCGCTCGGCAGGTGTAACGGGCGAAATCTCCTCGGACAAGACCAATCCGGTGACCGGTCTTTATTTGAACGAAATGGCCGCGTCTAAGATCGATTATTATATCGATCGCAAGACCGTGGTAACCCGGACCAACGGCAATACGTATCACGTCACCACCACTTTCACCAACCGCTTGCAGCCGGGAGAAGTGGCGGCATTGCCTGAATATATCAAGGCGAATGGCAAGACGGGAATCGCCAGCAATGATCTGATGATTTATGCCCCGGCAGGCGGCTCTGTGGCGAACGTTGAGACGTCTGCCGGAACATCCTTCAGACGTTATTCTGTTGACGATCATGATGTGTATAAGACAAGCATCAGCATCGCGCCCGCATCAACAGTGACCGTTACTTGGGACGTGACCGTGGCGGATGGCGCTCAGCCACTGAAATTCGATCAGACGCCGACCATCACCGATCCGAACGTCACATACCAGTATTGACGGCGGATGTTGGAATATTTAGATTATTCCAGATTATTCAAATAAATAATGGGGGTATTCCTTCTAAAAATAGAAGGGGTGTTCCCATTTTTTTTGAGTCAAAAGAGAATACCGTGATTCGAGATTTTTGCGTAGTTGCTGTAAAGTACCTCTTGTAATTATCGTTATGTATTTAAGGGGGATGTAATGTCCATTCTTGATGGATTTGAAGCGATTGGAGAGGAAATCACGAGTAAAATAACCATGACGGTCATGGAATCATCCGTGCGCTTCTCCAAAGGGGCCGTTGAGGCGCTTGGCCGTCCCGCGTACGTGAAGCTGCTGGTTAATGACAAGCAGAAGAAAATCGCCATCCAAGTATGCGATGCAAAAGACGAGAACGCCATCAAATTCTGCGGGAACAATCGGAATAAAACTGGCAACACGAGCTCGGATATCACCAGAAAAGCCTCTTCCGTGACCATTCGCAACACGGATGTGCTGGTCGCCGTGCAGAAGTTCTTTACGTTCTCCGAGGTCGCCGACGATCAAATCGCCTATTTTGCGATGGACGGTGAATTCTATCCGGATGAGAAGGTTATTATTTTCGCCACGAACGAGGCTACGAGCGGAGTGGCAGGCAAGCGTGGCCCTCGCAAAGGTTCGAAGCACGCGACCAAGAGCGAGAAATAAATGAATTTAGTATTTGCTTTGTCTGAACAATAATCCAGCAAAGCGGATACAAACGATACGCGCTCGAATTATACGACATCAAATCAAAATGTCGTACAATTCGAGCGCGTATCGTTTAAGGCTGCATATTTCTTCTAGACGGCGTCAGTAGCGTCAGTAGGATTTGTGCGCGAGCCAGTACGCGTATGCGCCCTGGATGGAACCGTAGCGCTGGGCGCAGTAACCCCAGAACCACTTGAGCTGGGTCTGGTAGTTGGTGGCCCAATCGGCGCCTGCGCTGACCATCTTCGATCCCGGAAGCGCCTGCGGCAGACCGTATGCGCCGGAGCTCGGGTTGGTGGCCGACACGTTCCAGCCGGATTCGTGCGAGATGATGTACACGGTCGCGGTGAAGTCCTCTTCGGTGTAGCCGTTGGACAGCAGGTAATCGTGGGCCCACTGCTGCATTTCGCCGGCAGGAACGGTGGTGCCGATGGTCGCCGCAGCGGTGGACGGCGTGGTGGAACCGGTGCCCACGAGGATCACCTTGTCAGTAGGGGCTTTCTTCACGAACGAGCTGATCATATTGGAGGAGACGACCTTGCCGCCAGACTTGGTGACGAGATTCGTGGTCTCCATCACGCCTTCCTGGCCTTCGGTCTCAACCTTCTCCTGACCCTTCGGCAGGGAGGAGGTCTCCTTCTTCACCGTGTTGAACGGAATCGCGGTGTCTGTCACAGCGACGGAAGCACCAGCGCGATTGATGGTGATGACGGTTTTCTCGTTGACTTTCGTAGTCAGTGCCGGTGAGACGGTGTCTTCCGGATCCAAAGTGATATCGCCGGCATCCAGCACGGACTTCACGTCGGTGAAATCGGTGCCGGGAACCACTCGGGTCTTGCCGTTGATCTTCACGGTGACATACGAGGTGTTGCCCTTCAGCGCCTCACGCGCGTTGCCACGGGAAGCCTCGTTGGCATCGGACACGGAATACGCGGAAACCGATTGGGGCTTCTCTTTGCTTGCATCCGCGGTTGCGTACAGGTTATGGGACACGAAGCCGCCGGTGGCCAACAGCCCTACTGCCGCGACCGTTGCGGCAATCTTCACCAGCTGCGACTTGCTCGGCAGAGACAAGGTAGCCGGCTGGGCATGTCTTTTGTGGTTAGCCATTCTGCTCCTACATAGCTTACAGTTCCTCGGCGGATTCAAACGCTTTTCGAACGCGTGCGCGCGGCCACATGGGCTCCGCCGGAAAACGCACAACTACATATAGTCTAGCGCATTCCAAGGAATTCGATCGCCGAACGAGGAAAACGTTGTCATTCCGCGGAAACACCGGAGGGGGTATCTGGGCCATCGTCCGAAGCGCTCATGTCGAGCGCCTTGGCCTGTTTGATAAGCGCGTCCAGATCGGAGGCACGCAACGCTCCGGCCTGCTGGAACACGATCTGCTGGTTCTTGACGACCATCAGCGTCGGCACCGCCTGCACCTTGGCAGCGGAGGCCAGATCGGGATTCTGGTCGATGTCCACCTTGGCGAAGTAGACATCCGGATTCTCCTCGCTCGCCTTCTCGAACGTCGGGCCGAACGCGCGGCACGGACCGCACCATGTCGCCCAGAAATCGACGAACACCAGATCGTTTGATTCGACGACCTGGTTGAAATCCTGCGAAGTGACTGCATGCGTTGCCATATCCGTTCCTGCTTTCTGACGTTCTTTTCGACGTTCCGATGTTTCGTTATCTCGACGTGCTTCGACTTTTCGATTTTTTCGATTTTCGATGCCGCGTATGCCGGCATATGCGATATGCCCGGCCGGCTCGTGACTCGAATCCCCGCCCGCGAAAAGTATATAGCCGCGCGCTGCGCCGACGCAATGCCATATTCGATTGCGCTACCGGAGGAATCGAAATCGAGTGAAATTCACATACCGTGCGCGATAATGGAACCATGCCAGTGATGAATGATGAAGTGCCCGACGAGGGCGATTTCGACGCCAACCGCCATCGCGGGGAATTCGATGACATAACACCGGAGGATTTCATCCGCGGAATGGGAAACCCACCCGGATGGCTGTCATCCGACGGGATCAACCACATGCGGCGGCAGATACCGATCCCCTACGTCGTGGTGGTGCCGGTGCGCACCGACGATCTCGGCCGCGTATCACAGGTCGGCTCGCTGCTGCGCGTCAGTGACGACGGCGGCATCGAACGCACACTCATCGCAGGACGCGTCCTCTACCACGAATCGCTGCGGGAAGCGGTAGCACGCAACGTGGCGAAAGACCTCGGCGACATCGCCCTACCGCAGCTGCCGATCAGCCCACAGCCGTTCACCGTGGCCGAATTCTTTCCCACACCAGGACTGTCGGATTACTACGATCCGCGCCAGCACGCGATCGCGCTGTGCTACGTGGTGCCGATCGCAGGCGACTGCAAACCGCAGGATGAGACGCTCGACGTGGAATGGGTGGACCCCAACAGCGACATCCTCGACACCTTCGTAGGGCAGATGAGCAACGGCTATGGCACCATCGTGCGCCAAGCGCTCGCATGGACCGGCAGGTAGAAGCACGGAGGAGAAGACATGGCGATCGAACTGAAGAACACCATCTATTGCAATGGCGAAGGCACGCCGGTGGTGCTCGTGCATGGATTCCCGGTGGACCACCGCATGTGGGACGCATGCGCCAAGGCATTGGAACGCAAGGCTGTGGAACAAGGTGTGAAACATTTTCCGATTTGGGCTCCGGACATGCCCGGCGCTGGCGAAGGGCCGATTCCGTCGGATGAGGACAGCGGCGGCAAGGATGCGGACGGCGCATTCCCATACGGACTTGACCGCATGGCGGACGCATACGTGGACCTCCTGCATAAGGCCGGCTGCGACAAGGCGATTTGGGTGGGCCTGTCGATGGGCGGCTATCTGATTCTCAACATCCAGCGGTTGCATCCGGAAGCAGTGGCCGCGCTCGCATTGTGCGACACGAAGGGCGATGCGGATTCTGCGCAGATGCGTGCAAAGCGCGTCGCCATCGCCGAGGAATGCGAGACGACCGGCACGCATGAGCCGGTAATGGGATTCGCGGTGCCGTCGGACGCCGATTCCACGGTGAAGCGATCGGAGGCGTATTGCAGGCAGTTCGAGACGTGGATCAATGAGCAGCCGGCTGCGGGTATCGCATGGCGTGAGCGTATGGCGTCGGGACGTCCCGATCTCAACGACGTGCTGCCGGGAATCGACGTGCCGGTTGCCGTGATCTGCGGCGACAAGGATCCGTCCAGCCCGCCGGCCGTGATGAAGCCGGTTGCCGATGCTATGGCGAAGACCGACGTGGCGATGACGGTGATCGACGATTGCGGACATTTCAGCGCATACGAGCATCCCGACCAGGTGGCCGCGGCGCTGCTGGAACTGGTGAAGCGGGTCGGCTGACGTCATATCGTGTGTACATCGCACGCATATAGAACGTATATAAATCGTATATAAAAAATATGTACTTCGCATATATGACGGATATACTATTTATATAAATCTTATATATAAATCGCAGTGAAATCATCGTAACGAAAGAAGCGAGAAACCATGAGCATGTTCTCACCACTGGCGCTGACGCAGGCGCTGCCGTTCCTGCCGCTCGCCCAAGGCGACATCGACTACGAAGTGGCGCGACGCGGCGAGCCTGACCTGTTCGCCAAAGTGCTGGCGGAACCGGCCACGAAAGTCATCCTCGTCAAGGATGGCAAAGTGGCGGTGCCTCACGGCCAAGGCGCGATCGCCGACTATGCCAACGTGAACATGCGCCTCGCGCAGCTTCCGGGCGCCTATGTTTCTGCGGAGCTCGAATCGCATCCGTCGGCGCTCGCCATGTTCCTCGGCACCTACGGCGGACGATTGGGAGGGCACGTGGTCGCCGTGGACGTGACACGCGTGCGGCCCGCATCCGAATCCGCCGCGATGGCCGAAACGACGCGCGGCGGCGGTGTGGACGATGCGTTCGCCGAAGTGCGGCCGAGCCGATCGCAAGCGAAGACCACGAAATCGCTGCTCGAAAACGCGGCGACGCGATTCGATTGGGTCGATCTGCGCGGATTCGCGCCGCATGCCAGCGCGCGCGAAGCCGGTCAGGCCACATCCGCGATCTCCCTGAGCGTATGGCATGCGAGGCAACGTCACTGCCCGACCTGCGGAGCCCCCGTCGAACCGGCGCTCGGTGGATGGGCGCAGCGTTGTACGAGCGAAGCGGATGGCAATCGTTTGCTTTTCCCGAGGATCGAACCGGCTGTCATCACCGCGATCGTCGACCATGACGACCGCCTGCTGTTGCAGCACAACAGCGCCTGGGAAAACAGCGGCCTGTACTCGGTGTCGGCCGGATTCGTGGAGGCCGGCGAGAATCTGGAGCACGCGTGCCGGCGCGAGGCCAAGGAGGAGGTCGGCATCGAGATCGGAGAGCTCAAGTATCTCGGGTCGCAGCCGTGGCCGTTCCCCGCGTCGCTCATGATGGCGTTCAAGGGTGTGGCGGTCAATACGGACGTGTGCGTGGATGGCGAGGAGACGCTCACGGCGCGATGGGTGACGCGCGATGAGTATATGAACGAGCTGGTTTCGGGACGTATGGAGGCTCCGGGCAAGGCCACGATCGCGCGTTACATGATCGAGGAGTGGCTCGGCCACGATCTGCCGTAGTGCGCCGTGCGGTTGTCGTAGGTTTGCCATGCGATTGCCGTACAATGGCGGCATGAGCGAAGACAACGACACCAAGCTGAACCTCGACGTGCCCGAGCACCTCGAATACTCCGATGAACACGTGTGGGTGGACGCATCCGTCGAACCCGCCATGGTGGGCGTCACCGAATATGCCGTCGGACAGTTCGGCGAACTGGTGTACGTCGACCTGCCCGAAGTCGGCACCCAGGTCGAGGCGGGCGACGAAGTGGCAGAATTCGAGTCGTCCAAAGCCGTCACGGCACTGGTCTCCCCGGTCGCGGGAACAATCCGCTACGTCAACAGCGAAGCCGCCGACGATCCGAGCATCGTCACCGGAGATCCGTACGGCGAGGGCTGGATCTTCAAAATCGAACTCGAGGACGATGAGCCGGATTTGCTCACCGCTGACGAGTACGCAAAAATCGTGGCCCAGTGACCCACTTCGGCCAGTTCCAGGGCGTCTTCTAAATTTTGCTGTGGCGTAATCGTTTGTTCGAACGTGACTCCTATAGTGTGCGTATGAATGAAATTCAGCCGTTGCCGCAGTTTCCGCCGCACCTCAATCGGCACGCCGATTCGCAGCGGACGGATGGAAGGAACGATGCGCCGTCCGATGACATGGCCACCGTGCCGATTCCTGCGCGCAAGGTAGCCACCACTTTCGACACGGCCTCCAAGCATGAGCGGATTGAAGCCAAGCCGCTGCTGACCAGGCTGTTCCGTCATGCCGTCACCGGCACGTTCGGCATCTGGCTGAAATTCTCCACCGCGCTGGTGCATGCCCTGGACTGGTATCCGCGCGTGGAACCGTATGTCGGCTACGGCACCGAGCATTACTCCCGCCTGATTTGTCGCACCGTGTACGGACCGTTCAAAAGGCAGGCCGGACGGCTGTCCCGCGGCATCCGCGGCATGCTGATGGTGCCGTCGCCGCATACCAAGGTGTGTCTCGCGATCGACGACGTGCCTATCGAAACCGTGCAGGTGGGCGCGTCCGAAGTGTACGACGCGGTTGACAGCCATCCCGACACCTCCAGCGAATTCGTGGCGTCCGACGATGCCGGATACCTCGACCTCGTCGCCGAGCATTCGCTCGATCCGGGCATTCACAACGTGTCGTACAAAGTGCGCAGTCGCAAGCCGGTGGACGCCAATCTATTCACCATTCCAAGCGGCACCAAGGTGGGCGTGATCTCCGACGTGGACGACACCATCATGGTCACGCAGGCGCCGAGCTTGGTGAAGGCCGCGTACAATCTGCTGCTGCTCAACCCCCGCAAGAAGGTGCCGGTGCCCAGCATGAACCTGCTGTTCACCCGCATCGCGGACATGTTCCCGGACGCCCCGTTCTTCTACCTTTCCACGTCGCCGTGGAACGTGGAAAGCTCGATCCGGCATCTCATCACGAACCATGGTTTTCCGGAAGGGCCTTTGCTGCTGCGCGACCTTGATCCGCGTCCGAAGACGTTCATTCCGTCGGGCGTGCAGCACAAGCTTGAATTCGCCGAGCAGCTGATGGCGGATTTTCCGGATATGAAGTTCATTCTGATCGGCGATGACGGGCAGAAGGATCCGACCACGTACGCCACAATCGCGCGACGGTATCCGGGACGCGTGCTGGCGATCGCCATTCGGCAGCTGTCGCCGCGCGAAGTCGGGGGAACGCTCGGCTCCGTCGCGGGACGTGCGTCCACGCAGCCGACGCCGGTCACCGATGTGCCGGTATTCATGGGAACGACCGGATCGAACATTATGAAGACGATGCTGCCGTACCTGCGTTCCGTGCGTTTCGACGATTAATGGCGATTCCGCCTGCCGGAAACGGCGGAAACATACGATGCGGGCCGGTATGGCAGGCCGGTATAATCGCGTGCATGAGTGAATTTCGGGGCATGAACGACCCGTCCGCATCGGAGCAGGATGGGTTCGGCGCGATTCCGCGCGCGAAACGGGTGCCGAAGGAGCGCACCTTCCATGGCGACACCTTCATCGATCAATACGAATGGCTGCGGGACAAGCAATCGCAGGACGTTCAAGACTACGTGGCGGCACAGAACCGCTATTGCGAACAGCGTATGGCACCGCTCAAATCACTACGGAAGACGCTGTTCGAGGAATTCAGGTCGCATGTGCAGGAAACCGACATGTCCGTGCCGACGCGCATGGACGGCTACTGGTACTTCACCCGCACCATGCAGGGGCGGCAATACGCCACGCAATGCCGGGTGCCGATCCGCGGCGCGGACGATTGGGATCCGCCGACAGTGGAGGCCGGCGTGCCGCTCGACTGTGAACAGGTGGTGTTCGATACGAACGCCGAGGCGCAAGGCCACGATTTCTTCCGCATCGGCGGCATGGACATTTCCAAGGACGGCCGTTGGATGCTGTACGGCACCGACACGACTGGTGACGAACGCTACGATTTCCGCATCCGCGATCTTGAGACCGGCGACGAGCTGGAGGAGCGGTTCGAAGGCATCGGCGGAGCCTGCTTCACACCGGACGCGCAATGGGTGTTCTACGTGCTGCTCGACGACGCGTGGCGTCCGTACGCGGTGATGCGCCACCGTGTCGGCACCCCCGTGACCGATGACGTGGAGGTCTACCGCGAGACGGACGAACGCTTCTGGGTGGGCATCGGACTGTCCTTCGACGAACGGAACATCGTGATCGGCACCGGGTCGAAAACCACCACCGAGGTGCTGATGCTGC
This sequence comes from Bifidobacterium ruminantium DSM 6489, assembly GCF_000770925.1. Taxonomy (GTDB): domain Bacteria; phylum Actinomycetota; class Actinomycetes; order Actinomycetales; family Bifidobacteriaceae; genus Bifidobacterium; species Bifidobacterium ruminantium. The sequence continues at coordinate 20,526 of NZ_JDTK01000008.1, forward strand.
CGGTGGACACCCCAGAGGGCTCGTTCCGGGCCTTCATTCCGCGCGAAACCGACGTGGAATACGATGTGAGCTTCGCCTGCTTCGAAGGCGCGGGGGAGCATGGCGAGGATATTCCGCTCGCCGTGGTGTACCACAACGCGTTGAATTCGAATTTCGAGATCGATGTGATCGATATGCGGACGCACGAGCCTCCATACCGGCTGGGTGAAGGCGTGCGCGTGGCGGTCGGATCGCCCTACGGTTGCGAGCATGGCGACGACGTGGACCCCGGCGCCTCCTCCATGCCGATCGGCACCCCGTATTCAAATCCCTGCAATCCCGCCATTCTGCAGGGCGCGCACGGCTTGGGCATCGAGGGTATCTCGATCCATCGGCATTTCGTCGCATTGCAATACCGCGCGGAAAGCCTGCCGCACATCGCGGTGATGACGAAACGGGCCGCCGCCGAGGATTTCCTGGCCGGCCGGCCATGGCGGTTCACCGAACTGGTGCCGCACGCGCTGGAGGACGATTGGGACGTCGACGAATCCGTGGACGAGATCAACGAGGAACGCGCCGAGATCTGGGGCAAACTGGACGCGGCCGCCGCCGCGCAAGGCAAGGGATCGGCCGTGCATGGCGTCTCGCGTCGGGCGATGACGTCGTCGGACGGCGCCACCGCCGACCGCATGCCGGGGGAGACACGACGCCTGTATTCGATCGGCGTGGGTGGCAACCCCTCGTATGACGCGCCGCGCATGCGCTACTCGTTCGCCAGTTACACGCGCCCCGGCGAACTGCACGATTACGATCCGGACACCGGCGAGGACCGTCTGCTCAAACGCGCCACCGTGCTGGGTGGTTTCGATCCGCGCGACTACATGGAACGCCGGGTGTGGGTCACCGCGCGCGACGGCGAACGCATCCCCGTCTCGCTGGTATGGCGACGTGACGTGCCGACTTGCGATTCCGCCATGTTCATCACCGGCTACGGCGCATACGAGATCAGCTCCGATCCGGGATTCGCGGTGTCACGCATCAGCATGCTCGACCGCGGCGTGCTGTACGCCGTGCCGCACATCCGCGGCGGCGGCGAAATGGGACGCGCCTGGTACGAGCAGGGGCATCTGCTCAACAAGAAGCATTCGTTTGAGGACTTCATCGACGCCACGCGCGCGCTGCAGCACGCCGGACTGGCCTCGCCGCTGCGTACGGTGGCGAACGGCGGCTCGGCGGGCGGCCTATTGATGGGGGCGGTCGCCAACATGGCTCCGGAATGCTATGCGGGCGTGGAGGCGGATGTGCCGTTCGTGGACGCGCTGACCTCGATCCTTGATCCTTCGCTGCCGCTGACCGTCACCGAATGGGACGAGTGGGGCGATCCGCTGCACGACGCGGATGTGTACGCGTATATGAAGTCGTACACGCCATACGAGAATGCGCCAGATAGTGAAAATGATGAAAGAACTGCCGTTTTTCCGAAAATTTTCATTACCACATCCATGAACGACACCCGCGTGCTGTATGTGGAGCCGATGAAATGGCTGGCTCGGCTGCAGCATGCCGGTGTGGACGCCGTGGCGAAAATCGAGGTGGAAGCCGGCCATGGGGGTACGTCCGGGCGGTACAAGCAATGGGAGGAAGTCTCCTATGAGAACGCTTGGTGCTTGTCGATGATGGGCATCGGCAGCTGACTGGCCGCCGACTGTCGGAATGGGCTGTCCATTTGCTGAGCTGTTTTAGTCCGATAGGTGAATCACTGACTAGAGTCGCGTGCTATGAGTGATTCTGCAAAGAAGTACACCATCGCCGTCATTCCGGGCGATGGCATTGGCAAGGAAGTGACTCCGTGGGCCCAGAAGGCTCTGGAGAAGGCGGCCGAAGGCGTCGCCGAATTCGAATATGAGAAGTTCGATCTGGGTGCCGAGCGCTATCTGCGTGACGGCGCGATTCTTCCGGAAGAGGAAGAGGAGCGCATCAAGAAGACCGACGCCATCCTGCTGGGCGCCGTCGGCGATCCGCGCATCAAGGCGGGCATTCTGGAACGCGGCCTGCTGCTCAAGCTCCGCTTCGACCTGGACCAGTATGTGAACCTGCGTCCGTCCAAGCTGTACAAGGGCGTTACCTCGCCGCTCGCCAACCCGGGTGACATCGACTTCGTGGTCGTGCGTGAAGGCACCGAAGGCCTGTACTGCGGTGCCGGCGGCGCAGTGCGCCGTGGCACCCCGAACGAGGTGGCCACCGAAGTGTCCATCAACACCGCCTATGGCGTGGAGCGCGTGGTACGTTACGCCTTCCAGCTGGCCATGAAGCGCAGGAAGCATGTGACCCTTGTGCACAAGAAGAACGTGCTCGTCAACGCCGGCGACATGTGGCAGCGCATCGTCGACAAGGTGGCCGAGGAATACCCGGAGGTCTCCCACGACTACCTGCACATCGACGCGACCACCATCTTCATGGTGTCCAACCCGTCCCGCTTCGACGTGATCCTGACCGACAACCTGTTCGGCGACATCATCACCGACGAGGCCGGTGCGGTGGTCGGTGGCGTCGGATACTCCGCCTCCGGCTGCATCAACGCGTCCAACGAATACCCGTCCATGTTCGAGCCGATCCACGGTTCCGCTCCGGACATCGCCGGCCAGAACAAGGCCAATCCGACCGCGGCCATCCTGTCCGCCGCCATGCTGCTCGAGCATCTCGGATTCGACGATGCCGCCAAGAAGATCCATACCGCCGTGGAAGCCGACATCGAGGAGCTCGGCTCCACCACGCGTTCCACCGACGAGGTCGGTCGCGACATTCTGGCGCGCATGTGAGACGACATATAAAGATACGTGACGGCATGTGACGGTTCGAAAAGCCGAGAAATCGGCTGATTCCGACTTCCGTCCCATCCTTTGAGACGCCCACCGAAAAGGGTTTTTCCCGAATTGGCGGGCGTCTTCGCATATTCGGGGATTTTTCAGGGGCCGCCTAAGGTGGAATCGGGTGGAAATGGGCAAACTTTGGGATATTGTTGAGACATGAGTGATAACAACGCCGATTTCAACGGCAACGGTCAAATCAACAATCCAACGTCGGGTGACGCGACCCAGGCCGATTTCGGCCAGTCGTATGATGCCTCGCAAAGCGATGCGCAGATGTATGCTCAGGAAACGCAGCTGGACACCTCGCTCCACGGGCAGCACGCTGCCTATGCCCAGTCCGCATCGCCGGCCCCGTCCTACGATTCCAACGCAGGCTCCTATGCCCAGCCCGGCTACAACCAATATGCCCAGCCGGATTATGGCCAGCCGGCATACGGCCAACAGCCGTCCTATGATCAGCCGAATTATAGCCAGCCGGCTCCGTCCTACGATTCCAGCGCATCGTCCTATAGTCAGTATGCGCAGCCGTCCCAGCAGCCGGTCGCCCCGGCTCCGGTCTATGATCCCAACGGTGCCTACGGACAGCAGTCCTACGGTCAGCCCGCTTATGGCCAGCCCTCCTATGGCCAGCCGAATTACGGTCAGCAAGGCTACTCCTACAACCAGTCCGCCTATACGCAGCAGCCCGCCTATGGTCAGCCCGTTCCCATGGGGTACTCGCAGAAGTCGAAACTGGCCGCGGGACTGCTTGGCATCTTCCTCGGCGGCCTCGGCGTGCACAACTTCTACCTGGGCAACACCGGCAAGGCCGTCGCGCAGCTGCTGCTGACCATCATCGGCTGGATCATCTTCATCGGCCCGGCCATCGCCAGCATCTGGGGTCTGGTGGAAGGCATCATGATCCTCGCTTCCCATCCCGGTTCCCAGTGGCATCGTGACGGCAAAGGTGTAGAGTTGCAGGATTGATGATCCGAGGACTATACAAACAGCCGGGCGGCAAACTCGTGGGAGTTTCCGTCCGGCTTTCCCATGCGCGGCGAATGGAAGACACGCACGCCGTCGAATGCCATATCGACGGCGATTTCTTTCTTGACGGCGATGAAGACGATACGTGGCGGATGCTGCGTTCCATGGAAACCGCGTTGGAACGATGCGCCTCCGAACATGCCGGAAATCCGACGGCGATGCAAGACGCCGCGGCCATCGCCATCGAAAAAACAATGCTGGACCATCCAGACGCGCGCATCGTCGGCATGGACGCGCAGGGCATCGCCATCGCATTCCGCAGGGCGATCGACGGCATGACGGCCGACGGCGATTCGTTCGCGATTCCAGCATCGTCAAATGGCGTGCACGGCAGAAATTACGCCGATAGCGAGGTGCCACGAGCACGTCGGCAGGACGCACGTCGGCAGGAATCGCGGTCCGAAACGGACAGCGACCGAAGCGAATACGCGCGACGGTGGCGCATGCTGCGGCCGCGCATCGTACATGATACCCCGCGAAGCCCGCAGGAGCAGATGAACGTCGACGCCGCATGGGCTCGGGAAGTGGCCGAAGGAACCCGCGAACCCATCCTGCGCATCTGGGAATGGGCCGCCCCGGCCGTGGTCATCGGCAGATTCCAATCGCTTGAGGACGAAGTCAACGTGCGTACCGCACACTCGGAAGGATTCCAGATCGTACGCCGATGCACCGGCGGGGGAGCGATGTTCATCGAGCCGGGCAACACCATCACGTACTCGCTGTACGCCCCGCTCGATTTCGCCCACGGCATGAGCATCGAGGAATCCTACAAGCTCTGCGACCACTGGCTCGTCGAAGCCCTGCGCGGACTCGGCCTCGACGTCCGCTTCGCCGGAATCAACGACATCGCCACCCAACACGGCAAACTCGGCGGAGCCGCGCAGCGCCGCTTCGCACCCGTGAACGGCGGGCCGGGCGCCATACTGCATCACGTCACGCTCGCCTACGACATTGACGCGGAGAAAATGACACGCGTGCTGAACGTGTCACGCGAGAAAATGTCCGACAAAGCGGTGAAATCCGCTGTGAAACGCGTCGATCCCATGCGCTCGCAGACCGGCATGAGCCGCGACGAGGTGGTTGCATGGCTGGTCGCCGCGGCCAGGCGAGTTACAATATAGCCCGATATAGCCCGAATGGTCGAAGGTGCCCGGCTTGGCAGGCATTGGATGGCGCCGACGATGGGGGGGGGGTAACGAAAGCGCGTCGGAACGGAGGCACATCGATGGTCACCTCGAATGGAGTCAACGGAATCAATGACTTCGACGGTTTCGACGATGAGCGTGAGACGCTGCTGCACACCGCGTTGTTCAAGCAGGTCTCGCCCGAAGAGGCGGAGGAGCTGCTGCCGCACCTGCGTCACGCCGAATATTCGAAGGGCGATTTCATCTTCCGCGAGGGGGATACCGACCATCGCATGTACCTGCTGGAAGAAGGCCGCGTCAAATTGATCCGTCAGGCTTCCGACCGGCGCGTGCAGCTGCTGAGCATCCACGCGTACGGCGAGGTGCTGGGCGAGATTCCGGTGTTCGACCCGCATGGCGGACCGCGCACGGCTTCGGCGGTGGCGATGACCAACGGCACGCGCGTCGTCTGGCTGGAACGCGACGCGTTGTTCGCCTGGCTCGACGAGCATCCGCGCGTGGCCGTGGACATGCTGCAGGTATTGGCACATCGCATGCGCAGCAACAACGAGCGTATCTGCGATCTGGTGTTCATGGACGTTCCCGGACGCCTCGCCAAAACGCTGCTCAATCTGGCGGCGCGGTTCGGAGAGCCGGTCGAAGCGGGCCTGAAGGTTCCGCACGATCTGACGCAAGAGGAGATGGCGCAGCTTGTCGGCTCCTCGCGCGAGACGGTGAACAAGGCGTTGATGGATTTCGTCAACCGCGGATGGATAGCAAGGGAAGGCCGGTCGATCATCATCTACCAGCCGGGCATGCTGATCCGTCGATCACGTAGATGATTCCATGCAGATGATTTTCGGCTGATTTCCAGCTTTTCCTGAGAAAACGGCGGTTTTGTGAGAAACCCGTGGCGTCTGTTGGCGCGTGTTCGTTTAGTAGACCCGCCACTTTAGAATGGGCGTCATGCCCAAAAAGAAGAAGACCCTGACCGTTCAACGCGTGCTCGCCCTGGTAATCGCATACATCATGCTATGCGTGGGCGGCGGTATTGTGACGAGTATTTTCTTCCTTCCCGCCGTGTTCGGCGCCAATAGCGTGGTCAAAGCCGTCGTTCCATCGCTTACGGTGGAAGGCATTGATTTCGATGTGACCAGTCTTCCGCAGAAATCCACCATGTACGCCTCCGACGGCAAGACGAAGATCACGGAATTCTGGGATCAGAACCGCGAAGTCGTGCCGCTGAAGAAAGTCTCCAAAGTCATGCAGCAGGCCGTCGTGGCCCGTGAGGACAAGCGATTCTTCGAACACGGAGGCGTGGATGTGCAAGGCGTGTTCCGTGCGTTCGTCCAAACCTACGTCAAAGGCGGTGACCAGCAGGGCGGTTCGTCGCTGACACAGCAGTATGTCAAAAACGCCCTGATCATGCAGGCTTCCCAGGACAACGACCCGATCTCCCAATACCATGCGTCCGAAGACACCATCGCCCGCAAAATGCGTGAAATGCTGATCTCGGTGCAACTGGAGAAGAAATACTCCAAAGCCGAGATCCTGCAGGGCTATCTCAACATCGCGCAGTTCGGCGGCAACAGCCTGTATGGTGTGCAGGCCGCTGCCAAGCGCTACTTCGGAACCACGGCCGACAAGCTGAACGTGGTGCAGGCCGCGACCATCGCAGCCATCACCAAGAATCCGAATTCCTACGACCCGTCCGTCGAAGCGAACCAGAAGGAATCGGAAAAGCAGCGGAACATCGTGCTGCAGCTGATGCACGACCAAGGCTACATCTCGACCAAGCAATACAAGGAAGCGGTCAATACGCCGCTGAAGGACACCCTGAACCTGCAGTCCAACTCGACCGGCTGCATGGCCGCCGAATACGACGCCGGCTACTTCTGCGACTACGTCGTGCACAAGATCCTGAATTCCAAGGAGTTCGGCAAGACCCAGGAGGATCGTGAGCGGCTCCTCAAGGAGGGTGGCCTCAAAATCGTCACCACGCTCGACCTCGACGCCAACACGCTGCTCAACGAGACGGCACGGAAGACGATTCCTCCGGAGGATCCCTCCGGAATGGAAATCGTCATGGCATCAGTCAAACCGGGCACCGGCGAAGTACTGGGATTCGGCTTGAATCGTACATACGATGCGACCGACGCCGGTCTGACCGATCAGACGAAGGACGCTATGAACTACGCCGTCGACTACGTGGATGGCGGCGGACGTGGCTTCTCCATCGGCTCCTCGTGGAAGCCGGTGAACCTGGTCGCATGGATGGAGGCGGGACATTCCGTCAACGAGAATCTGCAGACCACGACCAGATACCCCACATCCCTGTTCGCCTGCGACCGGTACAAGGGCGGCACGGACGTGTGGTCGCTGACCAACGCCATCACCAACAACACCGTGAACCCCGAGACCCCTGCGCTCGCTTTGGCGCGATCCCATAACACCACGCAGGCGTCTATGGCCTCCGTCATCGGCCTGTGCAAGATCGCCGACACGGCGACCGAACTTGGCTACCACGATGCCTACACCGGCGAGACGCTTGACAAGACGGCGTCCTTCGTGCCGGCAATGCTGGTGGGCAATGTGAACGTCTCACCGCTGACCATGGCGAGCATCTTCGCCGTGTACGCCTCGAACGGCGTGCAGTGCAATCCGATTGCGTTGAGGAAGGTCACCACGGTGGACGGCGACGATTTGAAGGTGCCGTCGGCGAACTGCCATCAGGCGGTTGACCCGGAGATTATCCAGACTCTCGCTTGGGCCATGAACCAGGGTGTTGTCCGTACGGATGGCGCAGGCCAGGTGGCGAAGCTCGCGAACAATCGCAAGACCTTCGCCAAAACCGGTACCCATGAGGATCAGTATGTGACGACGGGCGGCTTCATTCCAAACCAGATCGCCACGTTCGTGCTGGTCGGCGATGTGCAGAATCCTGTGCAGAACCCGATTGCGAACATCGCCATCAACGGCCAATACCACAGCTATTGGGATGGTTCGACCATCGCGGCCCCGGCCTGGCGCGACTTCATGAACGCGTACGCCGAACGAAAGCAGCTGCCGATCGACAATGATTACGGCCAAGCGGCGTCCAAGTATTCCGCGACCTCCAGCAGCGTCACGCCGATCGGCGGAGGTAAGAAGACCACGCCGACGCAGCAGCAGTCGACCATCATCCAACAGCAGAATCAGTCGATTCAGCAATCGCAGCAGAACCAGCAATCGCAGCAGACAACGCAGAATCGACAGTGACGCCGTGGTGAATCGCGGTTCCGTCGTGTTTGCGATGTTCACGTCACAGGCAAAGTGAACAGTCCATGAACGCCCGCCCCAACAGGCGGGCGTTCTGCTTACAATGCAAGTGATGTCGTTCCATTGGTTATTGGCTCCAACGGTTCCATTGGCGCCAATCGTTGGAAGCACGGCGCGAGATCGATGGTTTTGGAATTGCTAAGGAAGAGATGACGATGGGCAAGAGCGAGAAGAACAACGATGTCAAGAAGGACGGGACGATCAGGTTGTTCGATCCGATGACGTTGTGCGGCGTGACCATGCGCAACCGTATCTGGCTGCCGCCGATGGACACGTATTCCGCGCTGGCGCAGGACGGCAGGCCGACGCCGTTCCACTACCAGCATTACGTGTCGCGCGCGATGGGCGGCTTCGGCATGATCATCATGGAAGCGACGGCCGTCTCGCCGGAAGGCCGCATCTCGCCATGCGATCTGGGATTGTGGGACGACGCGCAGATGGAGGCATGGCGTTGGATTGTCTCCGATGTGAAGGCCACCGGAACGACGGTGGCCGTGCAGCTCAACCATGCGGGACGCAAGGGCTCCACGGGCTGCCATCCGATCGGTTTTGAGGGTCGGAGCGTGCCGAGGGAGAATGGGGGATGGGAGACGGTCTGCCCGAGCGCCGACGCGTATGGGGCGCTGGCGCGTCCGCGCGCGCTGAGCGTCGATGAGATCCACGCCATCGTCGGACAGTTCCGCGATGCCGCTTGGCGCGCATCGGATATCGGCTTCGACGCGGTGGAAATCCATGCGGCGCACGGTTATCTGCTGTCCCAGTTCCTTGACCCGCTCATCAACAGGCGTGACGACGAATACGGTGGCACGTTCGAAAACCGCGTCCGCATGCTGGTCGAGGTTGTGGACGCTGTCCGTTCCGTCATTCCGGAGACCATGCCGCTTCTGGTCCGTGTCTCCGCCACCGACTGGGCCGCAGGTGGCTGGGATCTCGATCAGACCGTCGATCTGGCCAAGATTTTGAAGGCGCATGGCGTGGACTTGATTGACGTGTCCACCGGCGGTCTGATTCCCGATGTGACCATTCCGGTGAAGCCCGGCTATCAGGTGCCGTTCGCCGAGCAGGTGCGGTCGCGCGCCGGCATCCCGACCACCGCGGTGGGACTCATCACCAAGCCGAAGCAGGCCAAGAAAATACTGAAATCGGGTGCGGCGGATGCCGTGGAGATCGGCCGCGTGGCACTGCGCGACCCGTACTGGCCGCTACGCGCCGCGCATAAGCTGGATGTGCCGGTCGACAAGGCGCCATACCAGTCGCCGTATCTGCGTGGCGCATTCCGCTGATCGCATCGCCGTTTTTCTGTTTGCGGGCAATATTTGCGGGCGCGCCGCCGACGTCTCTTCTGTCGGCTTGCGCGCCCGCTTGATCGTTTTGGTAATCGCGATTGAAAGGAAATCGCGATTACAAGACCTGCGTGGCCTACGCGTCGATGCCGACGGCCTCGCTGACATGCTCGAAACCGTCCTTCCGGAGCAGTTCGGCGAGCCCGCGCTTCAACACGGTGATCTGCTGCGGGCCGCGGTACATGAGGGCGCTGATGAACATCACCAGCGACGAGCCGCTGCGGATCTTCTCGTACGCCTGTTTGGGGGTGAAGACTCCGCCGATGCCGGCGATCGCGAACCGGTCGCCATACTCGCGATAGACCTGCCTGATGTGCTCGTTGCTGGCCGCATAGCAAGGCGAACCGGACAGGCCGCCCTCCCAATCGCGCGGAATGTTCATGCCGGTGCGGTCCTTCTGCAGGTTCGCTATCGACAGACCCTGCACGTTGTGCTCGGCCAGCACGTCAAGCAGATCCTTGAATTCGGGCCACGTCTTGTTCAACGGCATTTTGACGAGCGTCGGCTGCGGACGGTCGATCTTGTCAAGCTCGGTGAACAGCTTGTCAAGCGCTTCCGGGCTTTCGTTGAACGGTTCGCCCGCCATCGTGTTCGGGCAGGAGATGTTCACTTCGACCATGGCGGTGCGGCCGGCCGCGCGGCGCATCGAAATGCAGTAATCCTCGATGCCCTCGTCCAGATCGCCGGTCTTGTCGTCGTTCGTGCGGGCGATGGACACCGAAACCTGCATGTTTTTGGCCTTCGTCCACGCGTTCTCGGCCCGCGGAATCACCACTGCGGAACCTTCGTTGGCCAAGCCGACGTGCACCATCATCGAATCGTATTCAGGCAGACGATGGAACCACGGGCGAGGATTGCCGGGGCATGGACGGGAGGTGGTGGAGCCAACCGTTTCGAAGCCGAAGCCGACGTTGTCGAGCAGCACCGGCATCTCGCAATCCTTGTCGAGGCCGGCGGACAGGCCAAACGGGTTGGCGAAGTCGACGCCCATCACGTTGGTCTCCAATATCGGATCGGTGTAGTCGAGCATCTCACGGCACAGCCACATCAGCGGTGGAATGTTGCGCGTGACCTTGCAGAATTCGATCATCTGGCTGTGCGCCACGTCGGGCGTGTGATTGAAGACGAAATGCGGTTTGATGATGTGTTTGTAGCCGAAGGTGAAGAGGTCGGTGGTGGCTTTGTTCACGGCGTCGTGCCAAAAGTTTTCGGAAACGTATGTCATGGTTCCTTATTCTCGCACGTTTTCATTGGTTTCGCATGGCATTTTGGGCAAAAGCCGATGTGTGTCGGTGCGGCGGACAGGACGTTCGTTTTTGTTCGTTTTAGGCTGAATTTGAGTCGATTGTGGTGCGGCTTTGCGCGAAACACGCGCGAAACGCTCAACTCAGTTGTATTTTTGAGTGAACATGTGCGATAATGTTCATATGATTTCGTCGCAACGCCAGCATTTGATTTTGAGCCGTCTGCGTACCCGTGGTGCGGTGCGCATCACTGCACTGTCCAAGGAATTGGGCGTCTCCGCGATGACCATCCGCCGTGACATCGCCGATCTGGCGGACAAGGGTCTGCTGAAGCGCGTGCACGGCGGCGCCGTCAGCACCAGCACGCTGCTGAGCGAACCGCTGTTCTCCGTAAAGTCGCAGATGGACATCGGTCTGAAGGACGCAATCGCACAGGAAGCCGTCAAATACGTGGCCCCCGGAGACGTGATCGCCATCGGCGGCGGCACCACGGCGTACGTGTTCGCACAACATCTGCTCGAATCGCAGCAATCGTCGGGCATCACCATTCTTACCAACTCCATTCCGGTGGCGGAGCTGGTGCAGGCGCTCGAATCGAAAGACGTGGAAGTCATCGTCACCGGCGGCGTCACCACGCGCTCCAACTCGCTCGTCGGGCCGATCGCAGACAAAGTGGTCGCCTCACTGCGCGTCAACACCGTATTCCTGGGCACGCATTCCGTGTCCATTCCGCGTGGCTTCCTTATGCCGAACTCGCTGGAAGCCGCAACCGATATGGCGATGATGGACATTGCCGATCGCACGATAATTTTGACCGACCACACCAAGTGGAGCTGCACGTCACTGTCGCTGTTCGCACGTTTTGACCAGGTGGATACAGTCATCACCGATGACGGATTGGACCCCGATTCGGTGTCGAAAACAAGGGATTTGGTCAAAGAACTCGTTCTGGCACGCCAGGCCGAGCCGGTTCAGGAAGGTGAATAATCACATGAGTGATTTCGTCAACTACACTCCGGGAGAATATGCGAAGGAGCATATCCGTATCACGCCGACCACGCTTGCCGATGGCCGCGACTTCTTCTATCTCGATGACGATTCGGAATACGTCTCCGGCGTCAAGACTCGCGAACTGAAGGATCCGCGCCAACTTCCGTACCGTTTCTCCAATCAGCTCAACGCGGCCGGCGAGGAGGTGCCGTACGCGGCTCCGGAAATGCGCCGCGACCCGCTGACCGGCGATTGGATTCCGATGGCGACCGCACGTATGAACCGTCCGATCACCGCCGGTCCGGGCGCGACGGCCAAAGGCAATCCGCTGGCCGCGCGCAAGCCAGGCGATCCGTACCAGGACGGCGAAGTGCCGGACACCGACTACAACGTGGTCGTGTTCGAAAACCGCTTCCCGTCGATGGTGCGCGTGCCGGGCCGTTCCGAAGCCGTGGAATACGTCAACGGTAACCCGCTGTGGGAGAAGAAGCTCGCTGCAGGCCGCTGCGAAGTGATCTGCTTCGACCCGGATGAAGACGGCCTGCCGGCGGACCTGCCGGTCTCCCGCCTGCGCACCGTCGTGGAAGCATGGGCGTTCCGCACCGCCGAAATCTCCAAGATGGAGGGTATTGAGCAGATCTTCCCGTTCGAGAACCACGGTCAGGAAATCGGTGTCTCCCTGGCTCACCCGCACGGCCAGGTCTACTGCTATCCGTTCATCGCACCGAAGATGGAAGCCGAACTCAAGCAGACCGAAGCCTACCATGAGAAGACCGGCGGCAACCTGCTCAAGGATCTCATGAACTCCGAAATCGAAGCCGAGGAACGCATCGTCATGCGCAACCACAGCTGGGTCGCCTATGTGCCGGCCGCGGCACGCTGGCCGCTCGAGGTTCATGTGGCCCCGGTGCGCGACGTGCTCACCCTCGACGAGCTCAACGACCAGGAACGCTGGGATCTGGCCGTCATGTACTCCACCCTGCTCAAGCGCGGCAACGCGTTCTTCGACAAGGGCGACGGCAAGGGCATGGACCTGCCGTACATCGCAGCATGGCACCAGGCTCCGATCCATGACAAGCGCCGTGAGAACTACCGCCTCAACCTGCAGTTCTTCTCGTTCCGCCGCGCCGCCAACAAAATCAAGTACCTGGCCGGCTCCGAATCAGGCATGGCCGCATGGGTTTCCGACACCACGCCGGAACTCATCGCCAAGCGCTTCCACGAGCTCGGACCAATCGATATCGAAGGCTGAAAGCCAATAAAACCCAAAGGACAAAACACCAATGACTGCTGTTGAATTCATTGAGCCGCTCTCGCACGACGAGGGTGTGAAGAACGCGACCGACCTGTTCCGCGCCACCTACGGTGAGGAACCGGCTGGCGTATGGGCCGCACCGGGCCGTGTGAACCTGATCGGCGAACACACCGACTACAACGCGGGCCTGTGCCTGCCGATCGCACTGCCGCACCGCACGTTCATCGCGCTCAAGCCGCGTGAAGACACCAAGGTGCACGTGGTTTCCGACGTTGATTCCGGAAACGTTACCGAAGCCGACCTCGATGGTCTGCAGGCCGGTGGTGTGGAAGGCTGGGCCGCCTACCCGGTAGGCGTGGCCTGGGCATTGCGTGAAGCCGGCTTCAATGCGGTGCAGGGCTTCGACGCGGCATTCTCCTCCTGCGTGCCGCTCGGTTCCGGTCTGAGCTCCTCCGCAGCCATGACCTGCTCCACCGCCTTGGCGCTGGATGATGTGTACGGTTTGGGTTATGGCGCATCCGATGCCGGTCGTGTGACGCTGATCAACGCCGCCATCAAGTCGGAAAACGACATGGCGGGCGCGTCCACCGGTGGCCTCGACCAGAACGCATCCATGCGCTGCACTTTCGGCCATGCGTTGCGTCTTGACTGCCGTCCAGAGCTGAGCCCGCTGGAGAACGTCTCCCAGCAGGAATTCGATCTCGACAAGTACGGTCTGGAACTGCTGGTGCTTGACACCCAGGCTCCGCATCAGCTCAACGACGGCCAGTATGCCCAGCGTCGCGCCACTTGCGAGAAGGCCGCCGAAATCCTCGGCGTGGCCAACCTGCGTGTGGTCGCCGACAGCATCGCCAAGTCCGACGATCCGTTCCAGGCGCTCAAGGAAACGCTCGACAAGCTGGAAGACGACACGATGAAGAAGCGCGTGCGCCACGTCATCACCGAAATCGCCCGTGTCAACTCCTTCGTGCGTGCCTTCGCCAACGGCAAGATCGACGAGGCCGGTCGACTGTTCAACGTGTCTCATGATTCGCTCGCCGCGGACTACGAAGTGACCGTGCCGGAACTCGACACCGCGGTGGACGTGGCGCGCGCCAACGGCGCGTACGGCGCCCGCATGACCGGCGGCGGCTTCGGCGGCTCCATCATCGCGCTGGTGAACAAGGGCCAGGGTCACGAGATCGCGCAGAAAATCGCCGACCGCTTTGAGCAGGAAGGCTTCAACGCACCGCGCGCCCTGCCGGCATACGCGGCGGCCGCTGCAAGCCGCGAGGTCTGATCGTAGCGCTCTACGCTGAAAACGCGCGTTGGCGCACGCCTTTCCATGGACGTGCGCCAACGCGCGTTTTTCGTATGTGATTTACTCGTGGACCAGATTGGTAGTTGGAATGAACGTAAACCTTGTGATACGAGGATTTGGCGCTACTCGGATTGCGGAGCGTTCATCCATACGGAAGATGATTGCGCGTTCAAGATGGCATTGGCGAAATGTGATTTTATGCGCAGAATCTCTATTCTAGAATTCGACTTTATGTCGAAAACGGCATATATGAAATATGATTTTGTGCAGTAAAATAGTGAAATGAAATTGCGATTTATGCTAGATGGATGGTGGAAACGTTGAAACGAAAAGCATATGACGACCTGCTTGCCTGGAAATCAGGCAAGACCAAGCAGGCGCTTCTCGTCACCGGTGCTCGTCAGATTGGCAAGACGTATCTCATCCGTGAATTCGGCCGTGCGGAATACGACCATTTCATTGAATTCAATCTCGCGTTGGATGATGCGGCGCGTGAGTCGTTCGCGGCCGCACGTAATCCGGGAGATCTTCTACTTCGCATTTCCATCGCGGCATCCGAGCCTTTGGTGCCGGGAAGCACGCTGATTTTCATCGATGAGATTCAGTATTGTCCCGATATCATCACATTGGTGAAGGCATTGGTGGACAAAGGCGAGTACGACTACATCTTTTCCGGTTCACTGCTTGGAGTCGAACTGGAAAATGTGCGCTCATATCCGGTCGGGTACATGTCGGAGCTTTTTATGTATCCGATGGATTTCGAGGAATTCTGCTGGAGCATGGGGCTCGCGGGGGAAGCGTTCGCGATGGCGCGCGAATCGTTGCGGAACGAACAACCGGTTCCCGAGTATCTCAATGAACGCTTGCTGGGGCTGTTCCACCGGTATTTGCTGACAGGTGGCATGCCGGATGCGGTCGGCGCGTTCGTCCGGGATGGAACCATAGACAATGTGCGCCGGATCCAATCCGATATCAGACGTTTCTACAATCGGGACATCACCCAATACGCGCCGAAAGACCGTAGACTGGTCATTCAGGAAATCTATCGGCTGATCCCAAGCGAGCTGAACAACTCCACCCGTAGATTCAAGGTCGGCGACGTTTCCCAAGTGAAACGATACAGCCAGATCGAAGATGAATTCCTGTGGTTGTCGCGGGCCAACGTCGCATTGCCCGTATACAACGTTGAGGAACCGAGAAGCCCGTTGCTCGCCTCCCGGGAGCGCAAGCTGCTCAAATTGTTTTATTCGGATGTCGGATTGCTGACCGGCACATACGACAAACAGGCCACTCTCGGTATACTCGATGGTCTCGGAGCCGAAGGGCGCATGAACTATGGCGGCGTCTATGAGAGTGTGGTCGCCCAAGAACTGACCGCACATGGATTCGTTCCATACTATTTCACCGGCAAAAAGACGGGGGAATTGGATTTTCTCATCGAAGACGAATCGGGCAGGGTTCTTGCTCTGGAGATCAAATCCGGCTCGAGATTCCGCTCCCACGCGGCTTTGAACAAGGCGTTGGACATGCCCGGGTATGCGATCGATGGCGCGTATGTTTTGGCGGAGACCAATGTGGCACGTGAAGGCAAAGTGCTCTATCTGCCCATATACATGGCAAGTCTTCTGCAGCGTCCGCGGGTGGTATGACGCGCGTCGCCACTGGATGTTCCGCCGACGCGACACGCCCGGACGACTTACGAAGCGATTCCAGACGTGGTAGCGTGACGACGTTCTTGAAAACCGCATGGCCCAGCCGAATTTTCCCGGTCGGGCCATGCGGTTTTTTGATGCCTGAGGCATCAATGTCGTCGAGAGAGGAAAATCGCTGTTGCAAGAGACAACGCAACGCATCCCATCACACCATGACCAACCCCGTTTCGAGCATCCGCACAAGGTGATGCTCGGCCTGTATGCAGGCGCGTTCCTGGGCATGCTGTCCGAAACATCCATGAACATCGCGCTGCCGGACCTGTGCGACGCGTTCAACATCACCACCGGCACCGCGCAATGGATGGTCGTCGGCTACATGCTCGCCATCGGCATCGTGCTGCCGTGCGTGGGCTTCCTACTCAAATGGATCAAGGCGAAGACCCTCGTGCTCGTCGCGCTCGCCTGCTTCCTCGTCGGCTCCGTGCTGTCCGCCGCGGCGCCGGTGTTCGCGCTGGTGCTTGCCGGACGAATCATCCAAGGTGTCGGCACTGGCATCGTGCTGCCGACCATGTACGCGGCCATCATGCGCGTCTTCCCGCCGGCCAAGATCGGCGCCGCCAACGGCGTGGCCGGCCTGGTGATCATGTTCGCCCCGGTGATCGGCCCGACGCTGGCCGGCCTGATTATCGGCGCATGCTCCTGGCGCGCGATCTTCGTGCTGTTCGCCGTCGTCGCCGCTGTCGCCATCGCATGTACCGCGGCCACGTTCGTCACGCCGATCGAAACGACCCATCCGAAGGTCGACATGCTGTCGGTGATCGCCTCCGCGATCGGCTTCGGCTGCTTCGTGGCCGGCGTGAGCCTCGTCGCCGACATGGGCTTCAACGCGCTGGTCGTGACGCTGCTGGTAATCGGCGTGGTGGTCGTCGCATACTATGCGTACCGCCAGCTGCACATCGACGATCCCGTGCTGGATCTGCGCGCGCTCGGCATCGCCTCGTTCCGCACGCCGGCCCTGATGGTCACCTGCTCGTTCGCCTGCACACTGGCGATCATGTACCTCGCCCCGCAGGAACTGCAGCGCGGGCTGGGACTTGACAGTTCCGTGGCCGGCATGCTGATGCTCGCCGGCGGCGTGGTCAACGCGATCGTCTCGTTCCTGTCCGGCCGTCGGTACGACCGCATGGGCGCGGCTCCGCTCGTCCGCGTCGGCGCCGTGGTGGCCATCATCGGCTCGCTGCTGTTCCTTGCGATCGGTGTGACGACCGCTCCGGCGTTCTTCATCCTCGCGCATGTGGTGTTCATGATCGGCATACCGCTCATGCAGCAGCCCGCGCAGTCCGCGGCGCTGAAGGGTCTGCCGCGCGAGCTCGCCGCCGACGGCTCCACCATCCTCAACACCATGCAGCAGGTGTTCGGCGCGATCGGTGCCTCCATCGCCACCTGCCTGCTCGGCATGGGCTCCGGCTCCACCGCCGCAGAGGGATTCGTGGCCGGCTCGCGGTACGGCTATGTGTTCGGTCTCGTGCTGATCGTACTGGTGCTGGCGCTGTCCTTCCTGCTCAAGGAACAGCATGGCGCACGGGACTGACCGCGTATATATAAGATATATACGAAGTATGCATGTAGTATATATGTTCTGATCCAATGCGAAACAGCAAACGGACACAACCGTCTCAGTATGTAACGCAAACAAGCATCAAGGCACGTGTTTTGGCACGTGCCTTTTCTATACTGAAGGACACGTCCGGCAATCGCCGGGACGGTAATTGGATATTCGCACCTAACGATTAGGGAGTTCCATGAACAAGGCAATCATCACCGTCGTCGGCCAGGACACTGTCGGCATCATCGCACGCGTCTGCACCTACCTTTCCGCGCACAAGGTCAACGTACTCGACATCTCCCAGACCATCATCGACGGCTTCTTCAACATGATGATGATTGTGGACTATTCCAATACGGACAAGGAATTCGGCGAGGTTGTGGACGACCTCGACAAGCTCGGCGAGGAGATCGGCGTGCGCATCCGCTGCCAGCGCGAGGAGATCTTCACCAAGATGCACCGCGTCTGATCCGCGGCGCACGTGAGTCATCCAAGCAACCGAAGCTACGAATCGTACCAATCGTAAGGAAGAACCATGCTGAATATCATGGAGGTCCACGAGACCAACAAGATGATCGAGCAGGAGAAGCTCGACGTGCGCACCATCACCATGGGCATCAGCCTGCTGGACTGTGCGGCCGACAGCGTCGACGAGGTCTGCGAGAACATCTACAACAAGATCACCACGTATGCCAAGGATCTCGTATCCACCGGCAAGGCCATCGAACGCGACTACGGCATCCCGATCGTCAACAAGCGCATCACCGTCACCCCGATCTCGCTGGTCGGCGCAAGCTCCTGCAAGAGCTCCGAGGATTTCGTCAAAATCGCGCACGCGCTTGACCGTGCGGCCAAGAAGGTCGGCGTCGACCTGATCGGCGGCTACTCCGCGCTTGTGTCCAAGTCCATGACCCCGGCCGAGGAGATGCTCATCCGCTCCCTGCCGCAGGCGCTCTCCGAAACCGACATCGTATGCTCCTCCGTGAACGTGGGCTCCACCAAGACCGGCATCGACATGAACTCCGTCGAGCTGCTCGGCCATATCATCAAGGACATCGCGCACGCCACCGCCGACAACGACTCCTACGGCTGCGTGAAGTTCGTGGCGTTCTGCAATGCCCCCGACGACAATCCGTTCATGGCCGGCGGCTTCCACGGCGTGACCGAAGGCGACGCCGTGATCAACGTCGGCGTCTCCGGCCCCGGCGTGGTCTCCCGCGCGTTGGACGAGGCCAAGGGCAAGGACTTCGAGTTCCTGTGCGAAACCATCAAGCGCACCGCGTTCAAGATCACGCGCGTCGGCCAGCTGGTGGCCCAGGAAGCCTCCCGCCGCCTCGGCATACCGTTCGGCATCATCGATCTCTCGCTCGCCCCGACCCCGGCCGTGGGTGATTCCGTTGGCGAAGTGCTGGAGAAGATCGGCCTTGAGCAGGTCGGTGCCCCGGGCACCACCGCGGCGCTCGCCATGCTCAACGACCAGGTGAAGAAGGGTGGCATCATGGCGTCCTCCTACGTGGGTGGCCTGTCCGGCGCGTTCATCCCGGTCTCCGAAGACAAGAACATGATCGATGCGGCCACCAACGGCTGCCTGAAGATCGAAAAGCTTGAGGCCATGACCTGCGTGTGCTCCGTCGGTCTTGACATGATCGCCATCCCCGGCGACACCACCGCATCCACCATTTCCGGCATCATCGCCGACGAGGCAGCCATCGGCATGGTCAATCAGAAGACCACCGCCGTGCGCGTGATTCCGGTGGAAGGCAAGGGCGTGGGCGAGATGGCCAACTTCGGCGGCCTGATGGGCTACGCGCCGATCATTCCGGTGAACCAGACCAGCTGCGAGGCCTTCGTGACCCGCGGCGGCCGCATCCCGGCACCGATCCACTCCTTCAAGAACTGATCGATTGATCGCGCCGCGTATTCGCGTTCGTCCCTGCTTCGGCCCCTCTGCGGAGGGGCCGTTGTGGTATTCCGTGCGATGAGATGGCTGCGGTCTCGGTGGGGGAGAGCGGGTCCGCGCATAGAGGTTTGCGATGCGGGCGTACAGATGAATATGGAGCGTGCAAGCGCGGATTCACAGGAAACTCGCAGAAAAACATGGTGGTTCCTGAAGGTTTGGGAGGTTAACTATGTCTCAGCTGCAAAAAGCCCCGAACCGCAAGGTTCCCGATAATTGAATCCCCATTCTTCTCTCTTCCTTCTCTCTTCTTCTCTCTTCTCTGAGCCCGGAGGCCTCCACTTCCGGGCTTTTTTGTTGATCATTGATTTCTTGATGCTGGTGCCGCATAGATTGAAATCAATCGTCTCTTGTATAACAGTAGTGTATATAAGTTATACATACTATTAATATGTATACTACTGTTATAGAAATATCCTTATGAGAAACAGGGGTACGAATGTTCGTAGGACGAGAACACGAGCTTAACGTGATGCGCCGGCTGTATGAACGTCGTGGTTTTGAAATGGTCGTACTATACGGACGCCGGCGAATAGGCAAAACCTCCCTTATCGAGGAATTCGCAAAAGATAAGCGAGTCCTGTTCTTTACGGCATTGCAACAAAGCGATCTGCTGAACCTGCGTGGATTCTCCGCGGCCATAGCCGAATTCTACGGGCAGCCTTCGGAAATGCCGCCCTTTGCCACATGGCAACAAGCCTTTGGCTACATAGCCAAGCGAGAACAGGAATCCAGCACGCCGATGATATTGGTATTCGACGAGTTTCCTTATGCGGCACTCGCCAACACCTCCCTTCCTTCGGCTCTGCAAATCGCCATCGACCATGATCTCAAGCGGACCAATGTGATGCTGGTTCTTTCCGGCAGCAATGAAGGATTCATGGAAAGCAAAGTGCTCGGCGCGAAGAGCCCGCTGTTTGGCAGACGCACCGCACAGATTCGCCTGCAACCCTTCAGCTATCTGGATGTTGCGAAATTCCTGCCGAACACCCCGCCGGTTGAGCAGGTAGACTATTACGCCACCTTCGGTGGCACACCGTATTACCTGAGTCAGCTCGACGAATCGGCCGGCTATCAGTCCAACGTCATCAACCTCTGCTTCGACAAGCTCGGCACGCTGTATGAGGAGCCGATGATGCTGTTACGTGAAGAGTTGCGCGAGCCGGCCATCTATTTTTCTGTGATGCAGGCCATCGCAAACGGCGAATCGACGCCCAAGGCGATCGCGGAGCATTCCGGAGTCGAGCATGGCAACATCAACCTGTACCTGCAAACACTCAACAATCTCGGCCTTGTCGAAAAGCGAGTGCCGTTCGGCGAAAAACCGGAACGCTCGCGCCGCGGCATGTACACCATCAAAGACCCCTTCTTCGCATACTGGTTCCGCTTCGTGGGGCCCAACATGGGCGCCGTGGAACAGAATGCGGGCAGTATCGCCGCACATAGGTTGGCTCTCGGCGAAGCGTTCGCTACCTATGTAGGCCAGCAATTCGAAACGATCTGCGCCCAATGGCTGGCCTATGTCAACGCCGCCGGAAAGCTTCCGTTCCTCGCCACTTCCTTCGGGAAATGGTGGGGGACCAACCCAACGAAACACGAACAGACTGACATCGACGTGATCGCGGCCGACGCCTCATCGAAGACCATACTGCTTGGCGAGTGCAAATGGCGCAACAATCTTGACGAGACCGAGACCATCGAGGCTTTACGTGACCGTGTCGGATTAGTTCGAGGATTCGCCACCACTCATCTGGCGGTATTCACCAAAAAACCTTTGAGCAAAGCCACACGAGCGAAATATCCCGAACTCATCGCCGAATCGGTAGACGATTTGTATAGTGCGTTGTAAATCCTATTCAGCAGCATGCATTTGTCCGTTTCCGGTTCATCTGGCGGATCTATTGCCCTGTCCAAGTCATAACCATCCGGATACCATGTCATAACCCATCCGGATAGGCGAGATAGAAGTCTAGATATGGTGCAATGGCTGAAAACAATAATCGCGGTGAAAGTGACGAATGATGCTACTTTCACCGCGATTGTTGAGAGGTGTTGGGAGGTTGCGTTAGAGCTTTTCTCCTCACGCCCCGGTTGCAATTATGGACGAGCCTTGCGGCTCGCCTGTATTGCTTCCTCGCTCGGCACTGTCGTGCCTCGCTCGGCGGGGCTACTTGGAAGCGCACTGCGCTTCCAAGTCACGCCCCGGGAAGTAGGGATTGTGGATCGGCCTTTGGCCGGGCCGTCATGTTTCCTCGCTCAGGCCTGTCGGCCTTCGCTCGGCGGGGCTACTTGGAAGCGCACTGCGCTTCCAAGTCACGCCCCGCCAGCAAATCCCAGTTGGCGCCAGGCTTCGTAGATGGCGATGGAGGCGCAGTTAGTAAGATTCAGGCTGCGCAGGCTCGGGCGCATCGGCAGACGCACCTGCTCGGCCACGTATGGACCGGCCATGATGTCCATCGGATCGGGGATATTGCCCGGTTCCGGGCCGAACAGCAGAATGTCGGTCGGCCTGTATTCGATGTCGGTGTACAGCTTGGTGGCGTGCGCGGTGAATGCGATGATGCGCGAATCGGGCATCGATTCCACCAGATCCTCGAAATTCGGGTGCAGCACCACATGCGCCATGTCATGGTAGTCGAGTCCCGCACGGCGCAGCTTGGTATCCCGCAGATTGAAACCCAAAGGTTCCACCAGGTGCAGAATCGTGCCGGTCACGGCGCACAGGCGGATCGCGGAACCCGTGTTGCCCGGAATACGCGGGGAGTAGTAGCACAGGTGCGGGGTGGAGGTCTCCGCCTTGGCCGCATCCTTCGCGCTCAGCATGGCGTCCACCACGGAAATCGGGTTGCCATGCGCGTCGGTCACCAGCTCGTCCGGGCCGTAATTGGACTTGCGGTACCCGTATTCGAACATCTTCTCGACCTTGGCCTCCGCCGCGGCGGTTTCGGCGTTCGGCGTTGCGCCCCGCGCGGTATCGGTATGCTCTTCATTCGTCATAAATGCTAAGAATAGGAACGATGAACGACACGAACACCATGCATGCGGCCCTGCGCGGCAACGCCACGACAATCGCCATTGAAACCGATGCCGACGAAATCGAAACGGCGCTCGCACAATGGTGGCACGACAATACGCGCGACCTGCCATGGCGATTCGGCCGCACCACACCGTGGGGCGTGCTCGTCTCCGAAGTGATGAGCCAGCAGACGCAGATGGGCCGTGTCGTGCCGTACTGGACGGCATGGATGGAACGGTGGCCGGACGCGGCCGCGCTCGCCGAAGCTCCCAAATCCGATGTGATCACCGCGTGGGGCAGGCTTGGTTATCCAAGACGGGCATTGCGATTGCGCGAATGCGCCCATGTCGTCGCATGCGATTACGCCGACGAGCTGCCGCGTACCTATGACGAATTATTGGCATTGCCTGGCATCGGCGATTACACGGCCAGCGCGGTGCTGTCGTTCGCTTTCGGCGAACGTATCGCGGTTATCGACACGAATATCCGTCGTGTGCTGTCGCGCGCGTTCGTCGGCGTCGAATCGTTCGGCGGAGCGGCAAGCCCGGCGGAACGCGCGCTGGCGAAACGGCTGCTGCCGGACGATGGCTTCGCGAAATGCCGTCGATTCGATCGGCCTTCCGTCGTATGGAACCAATCCGTGATGGAACTCGGCGCGACCGTGTGCACCGCGAAATCGCCGTTATGCGACGCCTGTCCGATTGCGGCGCAATGCGCGTTCCTGCGCAACGGAAGGCCAGGATTGGGGGAGCGGCGCACACGTCCCCGCCAACGGTTCCAGGGAACGGATCGTCAGGTGCGCGGACTGGTGCTGAACGCGTTGCGCGGATTACCGGACGGCGAGACGACGCTTGATCGCGGAAGCGTCGAAAAGCTCTGGAAGGATCATGTGCAGCTCGACAAATGCATCGCGTCGCTTGACGAGGACGGGCTTATCGAAATCCTGCCCGGAGGAGGCGTGCGGCTTCCTGACTGAGCCCACCTAGGCTTGCCTAAGCCTGTTTGAGCCCGCCCAGACCTGTCCGAACACGAAAACGATGCGCGCGGTGCATACGCAAACCGCTTGGAACACGGCACGCTAGACTGGGAGCCATGGCTCAAAAGACCTCTCCACGAACCGGTAAAAATCGTACGGAAAAACAGCAGGCGGTGTATCGTCGCCGTCGCATCGTCGTAGGCGTCGCCTTGGTCGTGGTGCTGAGCTTCATCGTATTCTGCCTGTATTCGCTTTCCCAAGGCATTGTGGCGGTCAACCGCGAAATCCATCACGCCGACGTGTACGCGATCTCCCGCAAGGAAGTGCCGACGCCGACCGGACAGCAGAAGAAAAGCAGCGTCCCCGATTGCGACGCGTCCGACATCGCGTTGTCGGTCACGCCGGCCGCGTCGAGTCTCGGCGTGGGTGATTCTATGGATTTCGCAGTATCCGTGAAATACAACGGCACAAGCAAGGCCGGCTGCCTGATCGACGTCTCCCAATCCGGCACGGTGCTGACGATCAAATCGGGCAAGGATGTGATCTGGAAATCGGACGTGTGCCCCGTGAATTCGGATTACCGTCTGCTGGTCAAGGGCGACGAGGTCAAGCAGACGATCACATGGCCGGGCGTGCGCTCCGGATCGGCATGCGCGGACGCGGCCGATTTGCCGAAGGTGGATCGGGGCGTGTACTCCGCCCAACTGTCGGTCAAGGGGCATGCGAAGACCAAGTCGGAGCCAGTCGGTATCACCGTGGAGTGAAAATCTATAGGGTATGCTATTCTCTTGACTTTGCGTAGATGCGTGTCATATAGCGGGCACGCTGACAAGGAAGAAGCGCCCGCGTATTCGGCATATGGTGGCCAATGAGAGCGCTTCCGGGGAAACATATCGATACGATTAGCGAGCGATAAGGAACGTCCATTGGCTGAGGCTACGACGAACACCACCACCATCATCGCACGCGCCGACCAGCACGACATTGATCTGCATAAGGCGTCGGACCGTGTGAATTTCGGCTCCATCCGCGAGCCCATTGATGTACCCTACCTGTTGGGTGTACAGACCGATAGCTTTGATTGGCTCATCGGCAACGAACGCTGGAAGAAGCGCGTCGAGGAGGACGAGGCGAACGGCACCAACACCGTGCCGCACACCTCCGGACTCGATGAGGTCTTCCAGGAGATCTCCCCGATCGAGAACTTCGCTCAGACCATGAGCCTGACCTTCTCTGATCCGTACTTCGAGGAACCGCGCCACACCGTGCAGGAATGCAAGGAGAAGGACTACACCTACTCCGCGCCGCTGTACGTCAACGCGGAATTCGAGAACGGCGACACCGGCGAAATCAAGTCCCAGACCGTGTTCATGGGCGATTTCCCGCTGCAGACCCCGCACGGCACCTTCATCATCGGCGGCACCGAGCGAGTGATCGTGTCCCAGCTGGTGCGTTCCCCGGGCGTGTACTTCGATCGCACCCAGGACCGTACCTCCGACAAGGAGGTCTTCGGCGCGAAGATCATCCCGAGCCGTGGCGCATGGCTCGAGTTCGAGATCGACAAGCGCGACGTCCTCGGCGTGCGTGTGGACCGCAAGCGCAAGCAGTCTGCCATCGTGTTCCTCATGGCCATCGGCATGACCAAGGATGAGATCGCCGACGCTTTCAAGGACTACCCGCTGGTCATGGACGCGCTCGCCAAGGAGACCGTGCAGACCCAGGACGAGGCTCTGACCGACCTGTACCGCAAGATCCGTCCGGCCGACACCCCGACTCCGGAAGCCGGCAAGAACCTGCTGGACTCCTTCTACTTCAACACCAAGCGCTACGATCTGGCCCGCGTCGGCCGCTACAAGATCAACCGCAAGCTTGGTCTGGAAAGGGACATCAACGACCGCAGCCTGTCCCGTGAGGACATCATCGCCACCATCAAGTACTTGGTCACCCTGCATGCGGGTGATACCAAGTTCCCGGGCAAGCGCGACGGCAAGGATGTCGACCTGCGCGTGGATGTCGACGATATCGACCACTTCGGCAATCGTCGTATCCGTCAGGTCGGCGAGCTGATTCAGAACCAGCTGCGCACCGGCCTGAGCCGTATGGAGCGTGTGGTTCGCGAGCGTATGACCACCCAGGATCCGGAGGCCATCACCCCGCAGTCCCTGATCAACATCCGTCCGGTGAACGCCACCATCAAGGAGTTCTTCGGCACTTCCCAGCTGTCCCAGTTCATGGACCAGAACAACCCGCTGGCTGGCGTGACCAACAAGCGTCGTCTGTCCGCTCTGGGTCCCGGCGGCCTGTCCCGCGACCGCGCCTCCATGGAGGTGCGCGATGTGCACCCGTCCCACTTCGGCCGTATGTGCCCGATCGAATCCCCTGAAGGTCCGAACATCGGTCTGATTGGCTCCCTGGCAACCTTCGGCCGCATCAACCCGTTCGGCTTCATCGAGACCCCGTACCGCAAGGTCGTCAACGGCCACGTCACCGACGAGGTCGAGTACATGACCGCTGACCGCGATGCCGAGCACGTCATCGCCCAGGCCAACCAGGAGCTCGACGAGAACGGCAACTTCGTCAAGAAGCAGGCCCTCGCCCGAGTCGGCGAAGAAGAAGCGGTCGATGTGCCGGTCAGCTCCGTCGATTACATGGACGTCTCTCCGCGTCAGATGGTGTCCGTTGGCGCATCCCTGATTCCGTTCCTGGAGCACGATGAGGGCCACCGAGCGCTGATGGGTACCAACATGCAGCGTCAGGCCGTGCCGCTGATCGAATCCGAGCGTCCGCTCGTGGGCACCGGCGCCGAATGGCGTGCAGCCGTCGATTCCGGCGACGTCATCCTGGCCGAGAAGCCGGGCGTGGTGACCTACGTGTCCGCCGACATCATCCGCACGATGAACGACGATGGCACCACCAGCTCCTACAAACTGGCCAAGTTCCAGCGCTCCAACCAGACCACCTGCTACAACCAGGTCCCGCTCATCCACGACGGCGAACGCGTGGAAGCCGGCACCGTGCTGGCTGATGGTCCGGCCACTCAGAAGGGCGAGATGGCACTGGGCAAGAACCTGCTTATCGCCTTCATGCCGTGGAATGGCTACAACTATGAGGACGCCGTGATCATCTCCCAGCGCCTCGTGCAGGACGACACCCTGAGCTCCACCCACATCGAGGAGTACGAGATCGACGCCCGCGAGACCAAGCTGGGCGCCGAAGAGATCACCCGCGACCTGCCGAACGTCGGCGAGGACGCGGTGGCCAACCTCGACGAGCGTGGCATCATCCGCATCGGCGCCGAAGTCGAAGCCGGCGACATCCTGGTCGGCAAGGTCACCCCGAAGGGCGAGACCGAGCTGACTCCGGAAGAGCGTCTGCTGCGCGCCATCTTCGGTGAGAAGAGCCGTGAGGTGCGTGACACCTCGCTGCGCGTGCCCCATGGCGAGACCGGTACCGTCATCGCGGTCAAGGAGATCACCCGTGAGGATGCCGAGGAGGACGGCGACGAGCTGCCGAACGGCGTCAACCAGATGATCCGCGTCTACATCGCCCAGCATCGTAAGATCACCCAGGGCGACAAGCTCTCCGGCCGCCACGGCAACAAGGGCGTCATCTCCCGCATTCTGCCGGAAGAGGACATGCCGTTCCTCGCCGATGGCACCCCGGTCGACATCATGCTCAACCCGTTGGGCGTGCCTTCCCGAATGAACCTCGGTCAGGTGCTGGAACTGCACCTCGGCTGGATCGCACACGCCGGCTGGGACATCTCCCTCGATCCGGATGCCGAGGCCGCTTGGAAGAAGTACGTGCCGCAGGGCGCCGAAAAGGGCGCTCCGGGCACTCCGGTGGCCACCCCGGTGTTCGACGGCGTCCGTCCGGAAACCATCAAGGGCCTGCTCAGCTGCACCCTTCCGGACCGCGACGGCAACAAGCTCGTCGGCCCCGACGGCAAGGCGACCCTGTTCGACGGCCGTACCGGCGAACCGTTCCCGAAGCCGATCTCCGTGGGCTACATGTACATGCTGAAGCTGCACCACCTGGTCGACGACAAAATCCACGCCCGTTCCACCGGTCCGTACTCCATGATCACCCAGCAGCCGCTGGGCGGCAAGGCTCAGTTCGGTGGCCAGCGCTTCGGCGAGATGGAGGTGTGGGCCCTCGAGGCCTACGGTGCCGCCTACACGCTGCACGAGATGATGACCACCAAGTCCGATGACGTCGACGGCCGCGTGCGCGTCTACGGCGCCATCGTGAAGGGCGACAACCTGCCGCCGGCAGGCATCCCGGAGTCCTTCAAGGTGCTGCTCAAGGAAATGCAGTCCCTGTCCCTGAACGTCGAAGTGCTCAACGCCGAAGGCGTGGCCATCGACATGAAGGACGAGGACGACGATCCGTCCAACGCCTCCGACGACCTCGGCTTCAACATTGGCGCGCGTCCCGACGCGCAGGCCAAGGAGGAGCAGGCCGCAGAGGAGCCCGAATTCCAGTGATCGAACGGGACGGCCGCGACGCATGACAAGCGCCGCGTCGCGGCCGTCCCCCCCCCCGACAAACGTGATAAGCATTAAGAATCGATAGACAGGACAATAGAGTGCTGGACGTCAACGAATTTGACAAACTGAGGATCGGACTGGCCACCGCCGACGACATCCGTAACTGGAGCTACGGCGAGGTCAAGAAGCCGGAAACCATCAACTACCGTACCCTGAAGCCGGAGAAGGATGGCCTGTTCGGCGAGCAGATCTTTGGACCTACCCGCGATTGGGAATGCGCCTGCGGCAAGTACAAGCGCGTGCGTTTCAAGGGCATCGTCTGCGAGCG
Source organism: Bifidobacterium ruminantium DSM 6489 (assembly GCF_000770925.1). GTDB lineage: Bacteria > Actinomycetota > Actinomycetes > Actinomycetales > Bifidobacteriaceae > Bifidobacterium > Bifidobacterium ruminantium. Next base: position 49,000 of record NZ_JDTK01000008.1, read on the forward strand.
CTGCGGCGTGGAAGTCACCAAGAGCCGTGTGCGTCGTGAGCGCATGGGCCACATCGAGCTCGCCGCTCCGGTGACCCACATCTGGTTCTTCAAGGGTGTGCCTTCCCGTCTGGGCTACCTGCTGGACATCGCTCCGAAGGATCTGGAGAAGGTCATCTACTTCGCTGCCTACATGGTCACCAAGGTGGACGAGGAGCAGCGTCACCAGGATCTGCCGGATCTGCAGCAGGAGTTCGACAACGAAATCGCCAACCTCGAGAAGCGTCGCAACGCCGAAATCGAGGATCGTGCCAAGAAGGTCGAAGCCGATCTGGCCGAGCTCGAGGCCGAAGGAGAGGCCAAGGGTTCCGCCCGCGCCAAGCTGCGTAACAGCGCCGAGCGAGAAATGGCCGCCATCCGTACCCGTTACGACGAGCAGATCCAGCGTCTGAGCGCTGTGTTCGACCGCTTCAAGAACCTGAAGCCGGGCGATATGGAAGGCGACGTCGACCTGTGGCGTGAGATGGAGGATCGCTATGGCGATTACTTCGAAGGCTGCATGGGCGCCGAAGCTATCAAGAAGCGTCTGCAGGACTTCGACCTCGAGGCCGCGGCCAAGCAGCTGCGCGAGGAGATCGACACCGGCACCGGCCAGCGCAAGGCGCGCGCCCTGAAGCGTCTGAAGGTCGTCAACGCGTTCCTGACCACCGGCAACAAGCCGGAGGCCATGGTGCTCGACGTGATTCCGGTCATCCCGCCGGATCTGCGCCCGATGGTGCAGCTCGACGGTGGCCGCTTCGCCACCTCCGATCTGAACGACCTCTACCGTCGTGTGATCAACCGTAACAACCGTTTGAAGCGACTCATCGAGCTGGGCGCTCCGGAGATCATGCTCAACAACGAGAAGCGCATGCTCCAGGAAGCTGTCGACTCCCTGTTCGACAACGGCCGTCGTGGCCGTCCGGTCACCGGCGCTTCCAACCGTCCGCTGAAGTCCCTGAGCGACATGCTCAAGGGCAAGCAGGGCCGTTTCCGTCAGAACCTGCTTGGTAAGCGTGTGGATTACTCTGGCCGTTCCGTGATCGTGGTCGGTCCGTCCCTGCGCATGCACCAGTGCGGTCTGCCGAAGCCGATGGCGCTCGAGCTGTTCAAGCCGTTCGTCATCAAGCGCCTCGTGGATCAGGGCTTCGCGCAGAACATGAAGAGCGCCAAGCGTCTTGTGGATCGCGCCGATCCCGAAGTGTGGGGCGTGCTTGAAGAGGTCATCTCCGAGCATCCGGTGCTTCTGAACCGTGCGCCTACGCTGCACCGTCTGGGCATCCAGGCCTTCGAGCCGATCCTGGTGGAAGGCAAGGCCATCCACCTGCCGCCGCTTGCCTGCGCCGCGTTCAACGCCGACTTCGATGGCGATCAGATGGCAGTCCATCTGCCGCTGTCTGCCGAAGCCCAGGCCGAGGCCCGTTCCCTGATGATGGCTTCCGACAACATCCTGAAGCCGGCCGATGGCCACACCGTGACCATGCCGTCCCAGGACATGATCCTCGGTCTGTATTACCTGACCACCGTCACCGACGGAGCCAAGGGACAGGGACGTGTGTTCTCCTCGCTGGAAGAGGCCGAAATGGCCCTCGACAAGCATGAGATCGACATGCAGGCCAAGGTGCTCATCCGTCTGCCGAAGGACTTCGTCCTGCCGAAGGATTGGGAGCCGGGCGAGGTCAAGGTCGTTGATCCGGAACCGGGTAGCCCAGACGTGGTCAAGGAGGAGCGTTTCCATGACGGCTCCATCCTGTTCGCCACTTCCTATGGTCGTATCCTGTTCAATGGCACGCTGCCGGTCGATTATCCGTTCGTCAACGAGCAGGCGCCGAAGAAGCGTCTGAGCAAGATCGTTGACGACATCGCGACCCGTTACTCCACCGCCCAGGTGGCCGCCACGCTGGACGCGCTGAAGGATCTGGGCTTCACCCGCGCACCGTGGTCCGGTGTGTCCTTCGCGTTCTCCGACGTTATCCAGCCGCCGGAACTTGACGATTACATCGAGAAGTACGAAGGCGAAGCCGACAAGGTCAACGAGAACTACGAAATCGGTATGCTTACCGAAGAGGAACGCCGCCAGGAGCTGGTGGACCTCTGGACCAAGTGCACCAGCGAGGTCTCCGAGGCCGTCGAGAAGCACTTCGATTCCAAGAACAACCTGGCCATCATCGTGCAGTCCGGTGCACGAGGAAACATGATGCAGATCAACCAGATCGCAGGCATGCGAGGCCTGGTAGCAAACCCGAAGGGCGAGATCATTCCTCGACCGGTCAAGTCCAACTACCGCAAGGGTCTGTCCGTGCTGGAATACTTCATCTCCCAGCACGGCGCTCGTAAGGGTCTGGCCGATACCGCACTGCGTACCGCAGAGTCTGGTTACCTGACCCGTCGTCTGGTGGACGTCTCCCAGGACGTGATCGTGCGCGAGGAGGACTGCGGCACCAAGCGTGGTTTGGTCATGAAGGTCGGCGAACGCGATGCCGACGGCAACCTGCATCTGGTCAAGGCCGCCGACGGTGGTCCGTACTCCCGTCTGCTCGCCTCCGATGTCATCGATCCCGCCGACGGCGAGACCGTGCTATACAAGGCCGGCGACGCCCTGTCCATGGACGTGCTCAATGATCTCGTCGCCCACGGCGTGGAAGAGGTCAAGGCCCGTTCCGTGCTAACCTGCGAATCCAAGCGTGGCGTGTGCGCCAAGTGCTACGGCTGGTCCCTGGCCACCAACAAGCTGGTGGACGTCGGCGAGGCCGTCGGTATCGTGGCCGCTCAGTCCATCGGCGAGCCTGGTACCCAGCTGACGCTTCGTTCCTTCCACTCCGGTGGCGTCGCATCGGCTTCTGATATCACCCAGGGTCTTCCTCGTGTCACCGAGCTTTTCGAAGCCCGTACCCCGAAGGGCGAGGCCCAGATCACCGAGTTCCCGGGCGTGGTCAAGGTGGAGGACACCGAGCGTGGCCGCCAGGTGACCTTGACGCCGGACGACAGCTCCATCGAGCCGATCGTCTACACGGTGACCCGTCGTGCGCCGATGCTTGTCAAGGATGGCGAGCACGTCGAAGCCGGCACCCAGCTGACCGAAGGTTCCGTCGATCCGAAGAAGATCCTGCGTATCCTCGGCCCGCGCGCCGCGCAGGTCAACATCGTGGAAGGCGTGCACACCGTGTACCGCTCCCAGGGTGTGGATATCCACGACAAGCACATCGAGGTCATCGTGCACCAGATGCTGCGTCGTATCACCGTGATCGATTCCGGTGACACCGCCCTGCTTCCGGGCGAGCTCGTGGATCAGGCACGCTTCAAGGCCGCCAACATGGAGGCCGTGAAGAACGGTGGCAAGCCCGCCGCCGGCCGTCCGGAGCTGCTGGGCATCACCAAGGCCTCCCTGGCTACCGATTCCTGGCTGTCCGCCGCATCCTTCCAGGAGACCACCCGCGTGCTCACCGAAGCCGCCCTGAACCAGAAGGTCGATGACCTGAAGGGTCTCAAGGAGAACGTCATCATCGGTAAGCTCATCCCGGCAGGTACCGGCCTTGCCCGTTACCGCAACGCCACGGTGGAGCCCGACAAGGCCATCCGCGACACCATCTACCCGAACTTCGGTCTGGGTGGGGAAGGCGCCGACACCTCCTTCGGCGATGCCGATTTGTCCGATGTGGACTTCTCCAACATCGATTTCGGCGATCTGAAGCTCGGCGACGACTTCAATCCGGATGACTTCCTGAACGATAACGGTGGTCAGATGGATCTGGGCGACACCACCGTGTGACGCCGACCGCGCGATAGTCGAAAGACGAATCGTCCTACATGACGAGGGGGCGGAACCGACCGATACTGGTCGGTTCCGCCCCCTCGTCGTATTTGCTGCGGAAACACGACGAGATGCGCAATGGGGATACTTTAATGGGGATCTAAAGCGGATATTGCGGATATAAAAAAACGGGAGCCGACCTGTCGATCGACTCCCTGAATCGCAGCAATCGAAATGCTGCCTGGAATCACTTGATCTTTTCTGAAAGCGTTTCGTCCAAGGACGTGAGCGCCTTGGACAGGTCGGCGTCGTTCGCCTCCTGCTCCAAGGTGTTTGTATCCAGCGACTTGATGTCGTCAAGCTCGGTCAAATCATTGCTGAGCTGACGGAATTTCTTGTATTTGCTGGAGCCATACTCAAGATTGCTGACGTCGAGTTCGACTATCTCATCGACGATGTCCTTCGCGTCCTCCGCGTGATTCCTCATCGATTTGCCGTAATCGGCATACGATTTGATGGACGATTGGGCCAGGTCGCCGGCCGCCGTGGAGCATTCTCCGAGCATCTTGGAATACTCGCGGTAGTACGAGGACATGTCGGAGTAATCGAAATCAGGAAGTTTCGTGCATGTCTGGGCCATTTTCATGTACACGGGGAGGGTCTGCGTCAGCCCGCCGACGTACTTCTCGTATTTCGCGTAGCTTTGCGTGTAGAGCTGGTATTTCTCGTTGACGTCCTTGTCCTTTTTCACCGCCTTCAGCGCGGCGAGCCCATCACTGTCCTGCTTGAAGGTGTTCAGCTTCTTTTGGACCTTCCTGTAGGTGTATGCGGAATCGTTATCTTCCGAATACAGTGCCGAGCTCAGTTCCTCGTTGATGGCGTTGTAGCTTTTCTCCAGCGCCTCCACTTGGGATTGGGCTTCCTTGTAGTCGGAACGGCTCACATGGTTCGTGACGAACAGCACCGCCACCAACGCGATGACGACGACCGCGGCCACCGCTCCGATGATGATGACGGGCATCGGCGGTTTCTTGGATGCCGCGCCAGGCTGCTGGAGAGGCGGGTTTCCAGGCATCGGCGGACGTTGCCCGTATGATTGCGGCTGTCCGTACCGGGGTGATTGCGGTGACTGGGATGGCTGGGGCATCGGCTGGGGCTGCTGGGATATTGGTTGCGGCTGCCCATACGGTTGCATTGGTTGCGGCTGCCCATATTGGGTAGGCTGAGACATTTGCGGCTGCTGCCCGTATTGCGGAATCGGTTGTCCATATCGCTGTGTTTGCTGCGATTGCGGCGGCTGGGGTATTGGCTGTTGCGGCTGTCCATATTGCGTACCAGGCTGTGCACCATACTGCGTTGGCTGAGGCATCGGTGCCTGCTGCCCGTACTGGGGAGCTGGTTGTTGTTGACCGTGGTTCGGCGTCGGCGCCTGCGGAGACTGGCCGTACTGCGGCTGTCCGTAAGGGGTCTTATTGGCCATAGGATATCCTTGTCCTGCCTTCTTCTTTTGGGGTTGAATTCGCGAATGCGGAAAACAATGAATCGGCATTTCGTCGCTATTCTCGTCGCTATTGACGATGTCCAGATTAGCGACATGCTTCGGGAAAGGCCCTAGCCGTATTACAGGGTGGATATGTCGTCATGAATATCACGGAAATCTTTACAATAGGGGTATGAGTTTTCTACCTTATCCGCCGCCACCCGAACCGGGATGGTACGACGATGATGCCACAGTGATGTCTCAACCCGCATCTGAGCCGTCCCTTGGCGCAGATGATTCCGCAGCCGTGACGCAGTCGCAATCCGCGGCACTGGAAACGTCTACGCCTCAGGAAGCGCCTGTGGTGCAGAATGAAGCGGCACAGAACGCTTCTGACCTGCGGAATGACGATGAGGAGATGGACTGGGACGGCACGGTGCTGTCCTCCGCGTTCACCATGAAGCAGCCCAAGCGCGAGTACGTGCTGGACAACGAGCAGACCGGTCAGCAGGTGGTCGTGGACAGGAGCGTGCTGTTGGGACGCAAGCCTTCCGCGGATGTGCCGGAAGGCGCCAAAGCTGTCAAATTGGAAGACCCGACGCGTACCATTTCCCGCAATCACGCGGCGATCAGCTTCGATCAGAACGGCACGCTGTGGATCGAGGACTACGGGTCGCTCAACGGCACGTACATCATCCGCGACGATGTGGAGACCAAGGTGGAGCGTCAGCCGATGGAATTGGAGGCGCCGTGCACGGTGCGCATCGGCGACCAGTTCTTCACGTTCTCCGAACAGTAGTGTTGTTCGAGCGCGAGTAATACGAAGCGGGCTGCAGTGGGATTTCCACTACAGCCCGCTTTTTCCATATCCAAAAGGAATGGCGGAACGCTACTGACGCAGGCGGATGGCCGCGTTGACGGCCGAATCATTCAGCTGTCCAAGCCAGGCGAGCAATTCCGGATAGATGTTCGGATTGCGGGCAAGGCATGGACGCAGCTCCGGTGTCTCACTGGCGATGCGCGCCATCAGCATCTGATCCGTGGTGGTCAAGGCGAGCTCCGCAGTGAATCCGGCCTGTTCTGCCGGGACCCCCTGCGGCGCGACGTATTGCTGCTGGACATTCTGCTGCTGGACGGCGGAATAGTCGGCCACCTCGGACAGGTTCTCGGGATTCGTGTATGGATCGATGTATTCAGTCGAGACATCATTGGACGCTGAAAGATCCGCGCTTTGCACGTACTGCTGCTGAGCGACGGGCTGCTGGGCTGCGACAGGCTGCTGAGCAACGGCCTGCTGCTGTGCGACAGCATCGGCTTCCTCCTGCGGTTGAACGCCTTCCTGAGGAACCGGCCAGCCCATCGCCACAAGCTGCTGGCGGGCGCGTTCGTCGCCGAATTCGGCGACCCAACGTTTCAGTCCCGGGTATGCGCGCGGATTGGCGACGACGTTCGCGCCGAACTCCGGATTCTCATAAGCGATCTTGGCTAGGAGCACGGGATCCGCGTTCGGATCCTGCACGGCCGCCACCGCGGCATCGAAATCGATCATCATATTCTCCTTGTTCTCGTGGCTTTTTCTTAATCCTATTGAACGATCTTATTGAACGACCCGCAATGTTTGCAGCGTTCTATCCAACATGTCGTTGATGTCCTCGTCATCGCTGATTTTGCTGACGGTCCAGTCGTTTCCGGTAGGGACGTCGGCGTGGAGATCAACCACGATGACGGTGACGTTGTCGTTGCCGCCGGCGTCCAGCGCGGCGCGCACCAGCATGTCCGCGGCCATCTGCGGATCGGCGTACGCGGCCGCGATGCCGGCGAGCTGTTCGCGGCTGATCTGCGCGTGCAGTCCGTCGGAGCAGATGATGAATCGACCGTCGGCACATGCGGCGTACCAATCCGGTCTGATACCGGCGGGAGCGCCGATACATTGCGTGATGATGTTGCGCGGAATGCATCGGCTTGCCTCGTCGGGCGTCATCTCGCCCGAATCGATGGCGTTCTGCCGTTCCGAATGGTCGCGGGTGATGCAGGTCAGCGAATCCGCCATCCAAGCGCCGTTCTCGTCGGCGCGCATATGGTAGGTGCGCGAATCGCCCACGTTGACGATGTAGCAACGTTCGTCGGGGGAGACGGTTCCATCCTCGAATCGCATCGGCAGCAGTACGCCGCTGATCGTGGTTCCGGCCACGCCTCCGAGTTCCTCGCCCAGCCGCAGCACGTCCTGTTGCGCGAGAAGCAGCGTGTCGTCAAGCATGTCGAGATCGCGCGTCGGCTGGTCGGCAAGCCGCGCGAACCGTTCGGCGACGGTGGAACTCGCTTGTTTGCCGCCTTTGCCGCCACCCATGCCATCGCACACCACGTACACGCCGTGACCGATGAAGGCGCTGTCCTGATTGTCTTTCCGGCGCAATCCGATATCGCTGTTCAGACCGACCTCAATGCGTTCAAGGCTCATAGGTTTCGTCCTTTCTTCCCGATCCGACGGAAGTGGAACACGTCCGCGAGGGAAAGCTTCGCCCGCCATCTGCGGAGCATCGGCAGCGAATCGAGTATGAATCTTCGCTCTTCGATGACGTCGTGCCAGTACCGTTCCACCTGGCTCTGTGCGACCTCGTCTCCGGAGAACGACGCGTAATCGGCCTGCTTGCCCAAAGCGAGCAACGCTTCGGTATCGATGCCCATCTGCTTGGAGATGGACGCCGCCTGCTCGTTTCGGGTGCCACGGATGTCAAGGCCGCTTTGCCGGGCGAGGGCCGCGACGGCCTGCCATCCCGCTGCGACGCGCTGCGACGCGCTGCCATGCCTGCGCGCTCTCGCCAAGGCTATCGCCTTGATGGCAAGCAGCAGACCGCATACGATGAGCACGGTCCAGACGGGGCTGCCGTAGATGGCGACCTTTTTTGCGATTCTGCCGAAGCGCTGCCAGAACAGGTTCGCCGACGTCTCGTCGGCCATGCTTCCGCCGATTGACGATCTGCCCTTGGCCTGGGTGTCGTCGCGCAGCGGATCGGTGAGCGGCACCGGAGGCTGACGCACCAGGGTCTGCGGATTCGGCGGAGTCAGATTCTGGTTCTCGTCGGGGATCTTCGTCTCCTTCGGAGTTGGATGGAACGCCACCCAGCCGTAGCCGTCCAGCTTGATCTCGACCCATGCCGTCATGTCGTTGCCGGTGAATTTCGTGACGGTCGACTTGCCGTGCTTCTCGGTGCGGTCGTTGCTGATATCGCCCTCATCGTTCTTCGGCAGGAAGCCGAGCACCACGCGGCTCGGCAGGCCGAGGCTGCGGGCCATAAGCGCCATCGCGGACGCATACTGCTCGCTGTCACCGACCATGGCGCTGCCGGCGAGCAGCTGGTTGATGCGGTAATTGCCATGACCGGCATTGGACGGGTAGTCGCCGGTTAATCCATGCGAAAACCAGCCGGCCTCCTTGAGCTTGCTGGCGAGGGCCTGCGCGGCCTCTCCGCCCTTGGCCTGGCCACCCGCGATCGCGGTGGCGAGCTTGTCCACGCAGTCGGGCACATCGTCGGCTTTGGGCTGGCTGATGGAGACGGCGTCCGCCTTGGCTATCTCCTTGTCCGTCGGCACGTCTGGCATGATGCCGGTCTCCGTATAGGTCAGGCCTTTGGAGGTGCGCGAAGGATAGATGGCCGACATGGTGTCGGTGTTGTAATAGAACGAATCGGCATCCGATGATTTGGCGAATTCCACGCTGGAGGCCGCGCCAGATAGAGGCAGCCAGTAATCGTTCAAACCATCGTCGACGGTGAATTTCGCGGTGAACCGCTTGCCTTTGGCTGTGTTCTTGATCGTATCGCCAACACGGTGGTAATTGGAGGAATCCGTGGCCATGGTGGAATCGGACAGATTCCATACATTGCCGTCGAACCGATCCATGACCGCTAGGCGCACCGTCGAGCCGGCCGGCAGATCCCTCGCGGTCAGCAGCACATCGGTCTTGTGGCTCTTGATGTACGAGCGCATGCCGCTCAGCGGGCTGGTGTAGTCGTAGGGGCTCAGCGGCGGTTCATACCGGTCGCGCAGGATGGTGCGGTCCTGCCCGACGGCCAGACATCCGCCGATCGCCAGCGCGGCCGACAACAGCACGATGATGACGGAGCTGATCCAGCGGCCCAACTCCAGCAGCTTCCAACGCGCGCTGATCCAGATCACCAGCGCAATCGCGGTGAACGTGCCGACCGCGATGCGATGGAAGCCAGTCGAGGAACCCAGCAACGCGCAGATCGTAAGATTCGCGACGACGGGAATGATGGCGATCGTGGTGAATCGTCCATCCTCCGCCACCGCGAAAATGCCGGTGAGCAGCGCGGCCCATAGGCAGATCGTCCAAACGGCGAGCAACGAGCCGTCGCCAGTGCCGGTGGGCGGGTCGATGGCCAGCAGGTACTTGAACGAGCCGAGCATCTGCATCCAGCCTCGGGTCAACGTGCGCAGCGTCGGAACGACATGGGCGATGGTGGTGTCGTTCAGGAATATGACGGGACCGACCACCAGCTGTGCCAGTGCCATGAACAGCATCTGCCACCACAGACGCAATGCGGGGACGAGCCCGGCGAGCGCGACGAGCGAACCGATGATGGTGGCGGGAATCGCCGCCACCGCCCATGCCTGGGCCGATCCGTACACGTCGATGAGATTGCTGGCCGCGGCGAGCGTGAGCAGCGAGGATACGAGCAGACCCACGTACTGAGCCATGCGGGGGCGGTTGAGGTTCGGCAGCGCCTGCGATTTGCCGTCTCGGGACATCCAGATGACCGAGTGCGTGGAATCGGCCCACGATCCGGTGACGGTTCCGGTTCCGGTGAGGTTCGTGGTGTATGTGGAATTCGTAAGATTGGTGGTGCTCATGCCAACACCCCCATGATCAGGGGAAGATCGTTGAGGTCTCCCACGGTTGCCAATGTGAAGTCGGAATATCGTTTGATGGCGCGGGGTTGGTCGGTCACGGCCTGCAATACAACGCAGGTCGCGGAGCGGGGGAGCGCGAGCACCATGCGTTTGATGGAGTCGATGTCTTTGTTCCTGCCGACGGTGAAGAAGTAGAAGGTCGAGTCCGGGGCGTTCGCAAGCGTTGCCTGGGCGAGGTTGGGATTGTCGTCGAGATCCGGTTCGATGGCGCTGCACCCGTCGAGGAACTCTGTGGTGTTACGCGGCTTCGCATGCTCGGTTCCGGCCTGCGTGCTCACGGGACGGTGTTGTTGCAGGCATTGCACGCCGATGGAGGCGTGGATGGACACGGCTAGCTCGAATTCCCGGGCGTCCATGTAGTCGTCCGGATTGATGCTGATGGTCAGGGCGGTGTCGGTGCGGCGCGTGGCCTCGTATTGGCGTATCATCAGTGAGCCGGTTTTCGCGGAGCTGAGCCAGTGAACGTTGCGCACATCATCGCCGGGCTCGTATTCGCGCAGTCCGTAGAAATCGAGGTCGTCGTCCACGATTTCGCCGCTTGGCTGCCCCTCCAGATCGCGTGGAATGCCGGCGTTCAGGGTGTTGAGCATGACGGTCTGCGGGTGGATGAACACGTTGATCTGGTCGACGAGTTTCTTTTCGTGACGGATCAGTCCGAACGGGTCGCCTTTGCGGATCGACAAGGGGCCGATGGGCAGCACGGCGCGGGAGACGGCGGTGAATTCCACGTTCGTCTGGCGTGATTGGCCGGCTGCGAGCATCGGAATGGCGAACTTCTCGTGGTTGTCTCCGATGGGCAGATCTCCGCGGGCCGAGGCGGTGGGGGTGCGTCCGGGATTGTCCACGCAGACTTCGACCTGCACGGTGTCCGATACGGTGACTCGTTTTTCAGATACGTCGATGGTCGCTTTGAACGACGTGTTGCCAAGCGAGAGGATGACCGCTGTGACCAGCATGACGATGAACACCGCCGCCATGGCCAGCAGCTCATGCCATCCGAGGAGGCTGAACGCCACGAGCGAGGCGATGGCGAGCGCCATCACGACCCATCCGAGCGGGGAGACGTATGAGGTGACCAGCCGTTTGATGCGATGCCTGATGCGGCGCAGCGACCGTTTGAGGGTTCGTCTGCGCTGCATTGTCTGCGATTGCCGCATTCCTTGACCTTTCAGGTTGTGTCGGAGTGTATGCCGGGGTTCGGTTGCGTGGCCGGGTCCGGTTAGGGGATGGCTGGATTCAGGCGTTGGCGCCCAGCGTCGGGGCGGGGACTTCCTCGAGGATCTGCTTGATCATCTGCTCGGGGGTCGTTCCTGCGAAGGTGGCTTCGGCGGTGAGGGTGATGCGGTGCGCGAGGACGGGCACGGCGAGGTTCTTGACGTCGTCCGGAACCACGTAGCCGCGGTTGTCGGAGGCCGCCCATACGCGTGCGCAGCGGGTCAGCGCGAGCGCGCCTCGCATGGAGGATCCGACTTGGATGCGTTCGTTGTGCCGCGTGTTTTCGACCAGTCGCACGATGTATTCGAGGATGGCGTCGTCGAGATGCACTTTCTTGCTGATCTCGCGCATGCGCAGCACGTCGTCGCCGCTGAGCACCGGGGACACGGTGGAGGCGCGGTCGGTGACGTTGACCTGCTTCAGGATGTCGACGCTCACGTCATGGCTCGGATAGCCGATGGTGGTTTTGATGAGGAAACGGTCCATCTGCGCTTCCGGGAGCTTGTAGGTGCCGAGCTGTTCGATTGGATTCTGGGTGGCGATGACCATGAACGGCTGGGGCACTTCATGGGTGACGCCGTCGACGGTGACCTTCTGCTCCTCCATGACCTCGAGCAGCGCGGACTGAGTCTTCGGCGAGGCGCGGTTGATCTCGTCTGCGAGCACGATGGACGCGAAGATCGGTCCTTCGCGGTATTCGAATTCGCCCTTCTTCTGGTCGTAGAAGGTGACGCCGACCACGTCGGACGGGAGCAGATCCGGGGTGAACTGGATACGCTTGAAGGATATGGCGATGGAGTTGGCGAGGCCTCGGGCCAGCTGGGTTTTGCCGGTTCCCGGGTTGTCCTCGAGCAGGATGTGGCCTCCGACCACCATGGCGGTGGCGCATTGGCGGATCGGCTCCTCCTTGCCGACCACGACTTGGGAGACGTTGTCGACGAGTTTGGAGAACTTCTCATGGAATTCGACGATGTCCTCGCTCGGCGCGGACATCATGGAGGTGTCGATGACCGGCTGCTTTTTCCCGGATGGGGTGTTTTCGGCCTGGCGCGACTGCTGCTGGTTCGGAGTCACCGGGGTCGTCGGCTGTGCCGGAACCGTCGGGGAGACGGGCGCGACCGGAGAGACGGGGGACTGCTGCACGGTCTGCCGGGTCGGCACGGCCGGCGTGAACTGCTGGCGGGCGTTGCCCGTGGATGGTGCCACAGGTTTCGTGGCGACCGGGTTTTTGACGTTGTGCGTGCTCAGCACGGTGCCTTCCAGATCCTCGTCATCCTGCGGAAGGTGCGGCAGGCTGGGGGCGGGGAAGGCAGTATGCGGCTGCTGCGCTGGCGTGGCGGGTTGGGCGGGAACTCGCGGATTGTGTCCGATGGAACCCAGCTGGGTGGCGTCGTCGAATTCGTTGCTCATGGGATTGCTCCTTGTTGTGGTGGTGCTCGGATCGGTGGGTTGTGGTTGATTTCGATGGTCTCGTTCGCGTGCTGTCAGCGTCTCGCGTAGTAGGCCAGGCCGCGAATCCAAGGTTTGGATTCGCCGTCGATGGTGGACAGGGCGACGGATGCGGCTACGGGCTTGGTTTCGCGGGCGGATTGCGCGTCCTGTCCGGAATCGGTGTCCGGATCGGGATCCGGTACCGGTGCCGGAGGCGTGTACCGGTCCTTGTCAAGCAGCCGCTTGCCGTCGGCTTCGTTGTTCAACGCGGGATCGGATCCCACGACTCTTGCCTTCCACTCGTAATCGGCGCCTGTGGGCAGGATGTCCTTGACGTCCAGCGTTCCGTTGGTGCTCGGCGTCCAATCGAAGTCGTGGGGTTTGCCATTCACGGTGAAGGTGATCAGGGTCCTGCCGGGCTGGCCGTACATGGTCGCCGACCCGCCGCTGACCTTGATGAGGTTCGTGTCGTTGGCGTCCCATGTGAGCGTCGGCGCATTGATAACGGCCTTCACCTTATGGACGTATTCCGGATTGGCTTTGCCGGGCGTGGCGGCGCTTTGCGCGCCGTTGAATTGCTGGATGACTGAGGCTTCGGAGCAGGATTGCCATTCGGAGAGGCGGAAATCATGCTTTTTTTCGGAATCGCTGGCGGTATAGGAGCCGAGTCCGGTCGCGTTCACGATGAATCCGTCGGCATGCCCTGACGGCGTCCAGCTGACGGTGCACACGTCGTCATGTCCTTTGATGGTGACTGACTTCGGCGCCTGTATTGTGTATTTCGGTGTGAACTTCACGACGACTTCGTCGCTGTGCACGTTTTCCTTGCCGACCACTGCCGCTTTGATGGTGTATTCCTTTGTGTTGAGATCATGCTCGGGTATGCCGAACTGCGCGCTTCCGCCGCATTTCATGGTCTTTGTGACGTCTCCGGAAATCTCGACGGCACTGCATCCGGCATTGCGGGTGTTGCCCACCGATTCGATGGTGATGGTTCCTTCGGTGTCGTCGTTCGTCACGGAAATCTTCGGAGCATCGGGCTTGCTCCACGGTTTGACCGAGTCGGAGGACTTGGACGGCTGGCTCCAGTTCACCTTGTTGTGGGCTCTCACCGTTGCCGTATACGAGTCGCCATCGGTGATCGCGTTGGCTTCAAATTCGAAGTCGATTCGGGTGGAATTCGTCGTCTGTTTCGCCGGTGCGTTCCTGCCGGACAGGGTCACCTCGTAGGTGTCGATCGCGGAGAAATTGCCGTTTGGCGCCTTCCATGTGACGCTTATCGTGTTTCCGTTGACTTCGGCCTTCACGTCCGTCGGTGCATCCGGCAGCTTGTCCGGCGTGCCGTCCACGGTGTTGGATTCCTTGGACCAGCCGACTTCGTTCTTGGCTTGCACCTTGAACGAATAGGTTTTGCCGTTCTTCAAGCCGTCGATGAGGCAGGAGGTCTTCTGCCCGCACGATTGCTCTCCGGAACCATCGCCACTCCAGGCCACCTTGTATTCGGTGATCGGGCTGCCGTTCGCCGAACCGGCCGTCCAACTCAGATTCACGGCACCGTCCTGCGGGTCGCCGGACACTGCGGACAGCAGCGGCGCATCCGGCTTGTCCATCACCGAGACGCTGATGGTGCCGGTCACTTCGCGTTCCTTCGTCTTGGTGGCGTCGCGCGCGGTGATGATCACTTTGTTGGTGCTCGCGCCGATGTCGGATGCCGCCGTGATGGAGATCACGCCGCCGGATGGGCATTCCACGGTCAGTTTCGAAGCACCGTCGGATGTGCAGCCGGTTACGGTCAGTGGGGTGTCGGGGAACGGGTTGTAGGCGTCGGACAGCATATTCACCTGTTCTCTGGATCCGGCCTTGATCTTCACGGTTTTGTCGCCGAGCCGGGCCAACGGCCTGTTGGACGCGGTGACGCGAACGGTCATACCGGCACTCACCGTGCCCTTCGAATACTTGATGTCGACCGGCACGCTGATGGTAGTGCCTGGGGTGGCCGTCTTGTCCGCCGACACAGTCAATGTGCCGTCAGAACTCACCTTGGCATCCACGCCATTGGCGCTTGAACCGCCGGAATATGTGTACTGCTTCTCATCGTCGTACAGTCCGGAGACCGAATGAGTCAGTGCCGTCAGATCGATAGTGGTGACGCTTTCTCCGGCCACCACGTCGACGGTGGAGGAGGAGAACGTCGGCGCGGGCACGTCTCGTCCGATCACGGTGATCGGCAGCGTGAGCACCGCCGAATTGACGATTTTCACCTTGTCGCCCTTGCCACGCTTGCCATCCACCGCGGTGAAGGTGATGGAGGCAGGGCCCGCGTAGTCCTTCGGCGCGGTGAATTTCAGCGTCTGGTCGTTGACGTACAGGTCGCCGTCGGCCGCCTTTGTGGCGCTCACCGAATCGGCGCCGTCCACGTAGGCGGTCTTGCCCACGCCCACGCGCACGTAGTCGGCGATGTTGATGGTGATGGTCTCCCTTGCGTTCACCTTCAACGCCGGAGCCTTCGGGCGCAGGGTCGGCGGGAACACGCCATATGCGGGCACTTGGATGAACGCGGTGGATGTGATGCCATACGTCGTGTTGGTGACGGTGTATGGCACCGCGCGGGCCTCGCTGGTCAGGTCCACGGTGATGGTGGTGGAGCCTTTGCCGCCCTTGACATGCGCATGATCGGTGGCGGAGGCATCGACGCCCACCTGCAGTTCGTCCGCTGTGCCGGATGGGTTGGCGATCCACTGCGACACATCCACATCCACTGATTTCTTGTCGATTGTGGCGGCCGCGGGAACGCGGTAATCGTAGGCGGTCGGCGGATCGATGGGAGCGTTTTCGTCGACGTTCACCGTCAACGTGGCCGTGTCGGACAGACCTGCCTTGTCTTTGACGGTGTAGACGACGTAGTACGTGCCGGCCTGCTTCGGCGTGGTGAACGCCAGCATGTTGTCGACGACCGTGATGCCGTTGATGCCTTGTGATTGGACGTCCTTGGACACCGTCAGATTCGTGTTGTCGCCGGAGATGTCGTTCTGCGACACCGGTACGGTGGCCGCGATGTTCGGTCGCAGCGTGATCTCGTCGTCGCGCGCGTACACGCCGGAATCGTTGCCGGATTTGAACACGCCCACGCGGATCTGTGCGGTGGCGCGCTGTCCGGTCCAATCCTCCACGGCGTAGGAGAAGGTGTCGGTGCCGGAGGAATCGCTGTACGCCTCGTAGACGAGATAGGTGGCGCCCACTTCGGTGATGCGTCCGAGGGTCGGCGCCTTGTTGCCCAGGCCCAGAAGCTGCACGTCATCGCCATCCGGATCGATGCCGGTGAGCGTGATCGGAATCTGCACCTTCTGCCCGGCGGCCACCTGCGCCTCGACATCGGACGGTGTCGGCGCGGCCTTGTTGGACGCGTCCTTCTCATGCACGTTGATGGTGATGGTGGCGGAGGCCGCGTTGCCGAGGTTGTCCTTCACCGTATAGGTGACGGGGAAGGATCCGGTCTGTCCGGTGGCTTGGTAGCGCACGGTGTTGCCGGAGACGAACACCAGACCCTTGAACGTGTTCTTGTCATACTGCAGGTCGTTCTGCAGGCTCACCGTGGTACCGTCGGAATAGGTGACATGGTCGAGCACGTCCACGGAGACGATGCCTCCAGTGCGTACCTGCGCGGTGATGTTCTCGGCCTTCGGCACGGAGTTCGATGTGGTCAGCGCCGGCGGCTGCAATACGATCACGCCTGTCGACGATCCCGCGGCGTTGGCCACGGTGTAGGTGAGCCGCACCGGCTTCGTCGGCACTTGGCGGGCGGTGATATAGACCCTCTTGTTACTCACCACGCCTGTTTTGATGCCGCTTTGCGCATCGGCGGTGACGTTGGTCACCGACAGCACGCCGCCCATCGGATCGACGTCGTTGGCCAGCGGCTCCACAATCGCGGTATTGTCCGCGCCGAGCAGCGCCACATCGTTCGCAGCGACCGGCTTGGCCGCGTCGCCGGTCACTGCCTGTACTTCCACGCGTGCCAGACCGGTCGTCGGAATGGACCCCTGCGTGATGGTGTACGGCACATAGTAGGTGCCCGGATTGGAAGCGGTGAACGTGATCGACATGTCGGTGGCGTTCATGGTGGTGGACGCGCCGGACGGGGTTTCCGCCGCGGTCAGCTCGGCGGGCTCTACGGAGGTGCCGTGCACATACTGCTTGAGCGCGATCGTGGTACGGGTGTCGGGCGTGGTCTGCTTGACCACGGGGTCGATCACCGCGGCCAAAGTCTTCGCCGGTTTCACGGAGAAGTAGATCATGCCGGTGCCGGTCTGCTGGCCATCGGACACCGTGACCTCGATGCCGGCGCGGCCCGAGGACATGGAACCGGCGTTGAAGACGAGCTGGCCGTCGGCACGCGTGGACACGGTCACTTGGTCGGTGTTCTGCGGCGTCGCCGACACCAAAGTCAGCGGATCGCCGTCGGGATCGGAGAAGCTGCCCAACGCGTTGGTGGTGTATGAAGCGCCCTGCTCCACATCGATTTCCGGCGGAGTGTCGGTCTGCGCAGGCGCCTTGTCTGCATCATCGGCCAGCGTGAGCGACACGTTGGCGCTGGACGTCTGCCCACGGCCGTCGGAGATCTCATAGCTGAAGGAGACGTTGCCTGCGGTGGCCGCCGAAGCGTCGAGCTGCAGGTACCGCCCGTCGTATACGGGGGAGACGGTGATGTTGGCGCCGTCCGGTGCGCTCACTGAAGTGATGCGCAGCACGGAGCAGTCGGTCTGCTCGTCGTTGCGCAGCACGTCGAGGATCTGCTCCGATCCCACGCGTGCGCCGAAGGAATCGTCCTCGGCCTTGATCTGTCCCGATTGCGAGGAGCAGTTCTTGCTGAAGTTGTGCTGGTTGTTGGCGCTGTCGTTGTTCTGTTCCTGCTGCTTCGACTGCTTGGTCTCTATCTTGTTCCATTGGATCTTGATGACCTTGGTGGATTCCTGGGGATTCCATACATTGCCGTTGACCACGTCGTTGAGCACCACCAGACGATGGTTGGTGCGGAACACGAGCTGCGATGTGGCGTTGATGTCCTCGAGCGAGCCGAATTGCGCGGTGGCGTCATCCGCGGCGCACACCTTGACGTAGTTGCTGGCCTGCTGGGCCCATGCCGCGAACACGCATCCGTTGGTGGACACCGGCTGCGCGGCCTCGCCCTTGCCGGAATTGCGCAGTGACGTGACCTTCTTGCTGTGAAGATCGACCATGGCGATGCCGCGCGGCGTCGAAGCCGCCACCCAATCGGACTGTTTGCCATCCGTGGAAGGCGCCTGCAATGTCGTCTTGCCTTGCAAGCCAATGTCCGCGCTGCCTTTCGGCCAGAAGATCTTGCCTTCGCCGGCCACGACCGGCGTCTTGCCGATCACGGTGAACGATTCGGCGTTGCCTGCGCCCTTGATCGTATCTTCCTTGCCGAGCGTGCCCTGTGGTCCGTCGATGCTGAACACCGTGCCGTCGGATGGACGGTAGCCATATACGACGCCGTCGTGCGTCACCGCGATTTTGCCGCCGGATCCCAGTTTCATCTTCGGAGTGTCGGTGGTGGGGTTCATCGACTTCACCTCGCCGGCTGATCCAACCCAGACGTTGCCGGTCTTGCTGTTGATGAATGCCGCCGTGTCGCCGCCGATGACGGTTTCGATATCGGATTTGATGGTGGTGCTGCCACCTTCGCTGACGGTGGAGGCTTCGATGTTGCTGGCCTTCGTGCCTTCGGAGATCACGGTGTCGCCGTTGTTCTGGGCCACGTCGAACCGTGCCGCCGCCGAGGAGACGCCTGCGTTGGCGTCCTTGTTCTTCACGTTGAATCGGGCTGCCTTGCGGTCTTTGAGCGAGGTGATCCACACGGTGCCGTCGTCGAGCTGCACATGCCGTTGTGTTACCGAGCTGACGATGATGGCTCCGGCGACGATGCCGAGCAGCAGAAGCAGCATGACGATCGGTGTGATCCACTGGCGTCCGCCGGACGGACGCAGCTTGCTCAGCATCGATCCGAATCGCATTTGCCGTTCGTACGATTGCGCCGACTGGTTCTCGACGTTCCTATGCTTGCTCATGTGCTGGCTCTTCCTTGGCTGTGTTCGCGTTCTGTTCGGCTGCCGTATGATTCATTGGTTGGCCACGCAGTAGATCGCGGGGTCATCGGACATCTGCCGATCCGCCCGCACCAGACTGACTTGGATGCAGGTTTGAGCGCCGTCGGATGGATCGATCTCGACATGCGTCGACTTCGTGGAGGTGCCTTGCGTATTAGGATCGCTGCCCGAATCGCCGACCGGCGACCATACGTACGAGTCGCCTTTCTCCGGGGAGGGATTGACCCATGTGAACTTCACTTTGCCTCCGTCGGAGACGTAGGTTCCCGTAAGATCCTGCACGCTGGGCACGCTGCCCGTGGTGATGGCGGAATCGGAATCGTCCTCGGCATGGTCCTTGGTGCCTCGGTTGCGCACCTGCGTAGTGGTGTTGTCGGAGGCTGTGTCCATGTTCGGCGCGACCACGAAAACGAATGCCAGAACCAGCGCGACGATGGCCGCCGTCACGGACAGACCGATCGCGACGGGTTTCACCCATGACGAGCGTTTCGCCGGCTGCGGCACGGCGTTGCCTGAATCGTTGCGACGACGCAGATTCTGCGGATAATTCGGAATGCCCTCGATGATGGCCTGCGTCATGTGGCCATACAGCTCGTATTGCACGTTCTGCAGGGCGCGCGCGAATTCCAAGGCGGAGTAGAAGCGATTCTCCGGCGTCTTGTCCAAGGCCTTGCGGAGCACCTTCTCCACCTGTGGCGGAATGTCCGGCCGGTTGAACTTCGGCAACGGATTGTTGAGGATGATGGTTTTGAGCCGTTCGGCGCGTTCTTTGCCTTTGGCATCGCCAAGCAGCCCGGAATAGAAATATTCGTAGGGCGATTGGCCCGTCAGCGTGGCGAACAGCGTGGCGCCCAGCGAATAGATATCGGATGACTCCTTGCCTCCGCCGCCCTGGGCGAGCACTTCCGGCGCGGCCCATGCGATGGTGAAGCCGATGCCCGGACGCCCGTAGACGGATCCTGCGATGCCGAAATCGGACAGCAACGGCATGCCCTGCGCACTGATGAGGATATTGCTGGGCTTGATGTCGCGGTGGATGATGCCTCGGCGGTGGGCGGTGAACAGCGCGCTGGCCAATCTGATGCCCAGGTCGAGCATCTGCTCCACGGTGAGCCTGCTGTGCGCGAGGAGGGATTTGTAATTGCCGCCCGGCGCGTATTCGAATACGGTGTAGCCGCTGCCTGTGGCGGTTACACCGCTTGCGTAGACGGTGAGGATATTGGGATGCGAGGAGATCTGCCCCATGAGGTTCGCCTCGGAACGGAAGCGCGCGGCGGCCTGCGGATCAAGTTTGCCTTTGCTGATTTTGATGGCTACCTGGCGGGTCGGTGAAAGCTGCTGGTACAGGTACACGTCGGCTTCGGATCCGGAGCCCAAACGCTTGACAAGCGTGTAACCGGGGATTTGAGGGGGAATGCTCCTCGAGGCTTCCATGCTTCTTCCTTCTGTGGATTCCATGCGAATTCGCCGGTGCGCGGCAAAAGTACGCCGTTCCTGCGATGCTCTTCCAGATATAGTATATGGGGACATATCCGTCAGCCATGCTAAGGGGGTATGGTATGGCGGTTATATTCGAGCGATGATGATTTGAGAGGAAGAGAGAGAACAGGCATGTTCTGTCCGTTTTGTGGAACGGTCGTCGAAGGCGGCGCGCAATTCTGCCCTAATTGCGGGCAGCAGCTGCCTCGGAGCGTGGATGCGGGGCCGATTCCGACTGGGGGAACGATAATCGATGCCACGGTGCCGGATGGAACCGTGGTCGATGGTGCGATGACCGGAGGAACCATGCCATTGGGGAATCAGGATTTCGGAACGATTCCTGTGCAGGTGCCTCCCGTGGATTCCGCGCCGGCGGCTGCGCGGCCGAACAAGCCTGGATTGGATAAGGGCGTGTGGGGCATCGTCATTGCGTCCGTGGTGGTCATCGCTCTCATCATCGGCGGAACCATCGCGTTCCTGCATGTCGGAAACGCGGACAATGCCAAGCAGGCCGAGCAGATACAGACGGAATCAACATCGAAGAAGCCGGCCACGCGGTCGTCGAAAGGCGGGAACAGCGCCGAAAAAACGACGGAATCCGGTAAAAACACCGGAAAATCCGGGAAGAAGACCGAATCCGACACGTCGAAGGATGGAAACGGTCAGGAAGTTCGAACGCTGGACAAGAAATCGATGGATGCCATCGTCGATGGCGTTTCCAC
This sequence comes from Bifidobacterium ruminantium DSM 6489, assembly GCF_000770925.1. Taxonomy (GTDB): domain Bacteria; phylum Actinomycetota; class Actinomycetes; order Actinomycetales; family Bifidobacteriaceae; genus Bifidobacterium; species Bifidobacterium ruminantium. Next base: position 70,153 of record NZ_JDTK01000008.1, read on the forward strand.
CACCGAAGTGGGCGTCTCCGTCATGACCGAGGACGGCCTGCGCAGCTATTCGTCACGCAATGCGAGCCTGCCCTATGTGGCTGCGGGACTCTATCTGCCGGCATGGGTCGACTTTCGCGATACCTATAACCGGAAGCCAGATGACTTTACGGATTCGCTGACCAAGATGGACAACGATTCGGCGAATGCGTTGATCGATGCGGTCGGTGGCGAAAGCGACCTCAACGAATGGCTGAGCGACAACAAATACAGCCGCACGCGATTCGAACGCGCGTATGGTGACGTCCAAGCCTCGAATTCCGGTGACGAGAACTACTCGTCGCCCAACGACGCGGCTCGTATGCTGGTCGAGATGGCCAAAACCGGCGACGACTCGCTGATGAATTACGACATCGCCTCCGAAGGAGTGTCCATTCCGTCCGGCGCCACCGTGCACGCCCTCCGAGGGCAGGGTATCAGGGACGCCTACAACTATTTCATGGTGATCTCCAACGGCAAGCGGAAGGTCTCCGTGGCTGTGATGACGCAGGATCAGGGCAGGGATGCGGCCGCTCGGCTCACCTCCCGTGTGCTGGACCAGGTGTGGAACAACATGCTGAAGAACTGAGGGATTGGATCGAGTGACAGGGGGAGAAACCCCGATTATCCCTGCCCGGTTTTCCGGATGCCCGGAAGGCCGGGCAGATCGCTGTCTGACATGTCGTGCGCGGGCAGAGGCGTCGAGACTCTGACAGGTTAGGATGGAAGCCATGATGGATTTGGATGATCTCGACGATGCGACACTGGTTGTGGGGGCACCTTGTAGCGGCAAGACCCGATACGCGCTCGACGCGCTGATCGCCGCGATGCGCAGATACGGCGGGGAACGGGCCGTGATGGCGGTGTCCGGCAGACAGGTGGCCGACGTGTTGGGCGACGCCGTGATCCGCGAGCTGTCCGCGGTGTCGCAGGCCCGTCCTGTCACCACATTGCCGGCTGTCGCATTCCGCATGATGACCGCCGTGCGTTCGCGCGAGGGCAAGCCGTTGCCGAAGCTGCTCAACGGCGCCGAGCAGGATGTGATCATCCGTCGCGTGCTCGCGGCGCATACCGGGCATGTGGAACGCGGCGACGAATGCGATACCTGCGCGCTGCTGCGCACCTACTTCGCGGTGGCCGACTGGTCCGGCATGATCGCCGACGATTCCGCCGACGCCTTCGCTGGCCAATTCCGTGACATGCTCGCTCGTATGAACGAGATCGGCGCGAAGCCGGAATTCGAGGATGAGCTGATAGCCCGTGCGGCCAGCCGAGGCGAGACGGTCGACGCACATCGGGAGCGGTTGCGCGTGCAATGGCGGCTCGCTTTCGCGCTGCGCGGCGAATACGACCAGGCAGTCAGGGACGCCTATCCGGACCAGTTCCGTCTTGACGCCTCACGGCTCATGATCGACGCGACCGCGGCCGTGGATGAGGCGGAGGAGAAAGATCTGCCGAAGCTCATCATCGTCGATGATTTCCAGGACGCCACGCTCGCGGGCTTTGATTTCCTGTCGGCGTTGCACAACCGTGGCGTGCGACTGCTGCTCGTCGGCAATCCCGACGAGGCGGTGCAGACGTTCCGCGGATCGTACCCGGAATACCTGTTCAATGCGGCCCAATCCCGAATGGGGGCACGTCTGGTGCGTCTCGAACCGGATCATGCAGCCGACGGCACTGATCGCGGCGCGGTGGCGAGCCGTGTGAGCCTCACCATCGCCAGCACGGAGGAGATGGATGACGCGCTGCCGAAGCGTCCCGGCAAAATGCCGCCGATCGAGCCACCCAAGGAGCGCGACGGAAGTCTGGGCGCCGCGATGTACCGTTCCACGGTCGAGGAGCTCAACGACGTGGCATGGAGGATCAAAACCGAGCATCTCGAGCACGGACGCGATTGGAACGACATGGCCGTCATCGCCCACGACAACGCCACCGTGCGCGCGTTCGGCGAGCGGTTGCGTTCCGACGGCGTGCCGGTGCGCTATTCGAGCGTGACGCGGCCGCTCAAGGACGAGCCGTTCGTGCAGGGATTGTTCGCCATGATCGAACTGGCCGAATTGAAACGGCGGGGCATCGCCGCCTCCTCGATGGATATGCACGAGGCCGGCGCGTACATCCGATCCCGTGTGAGGCTGATCATGGATTCGCCGCTGATCACCACCACGGGGGAGCGTCCGGCTCGCCTGTCTGTGGTGGAGTCGGCGATGGACGCGCTCGGATCGTTGGCCGCCGTACTGGATGGCGGTTCCGACGCTTCGAATGGCAGTTCCGCGACCGATGCTATTGCGTCCGTAACGTCCGACAAGGCACTGCTTCCACGGCTGCTCTCTGATTGGAACGATTACGTAACCGACTTCCACGCGGCGCGCGAATCGGCTCGGGATGCCGAATCGCGTGAATCGGCCGTATCGTCGGTTGTGACCGATGACAGTCTGCTCGCGGATGATGGGAAAAGCGGCGACGCGGACGATCCTTCCTTCGGTGTGGCTGCGCTCTACATCCTGCTGCTGGAAGGGAACACGGCCCGCGTGCTCGACGCGATCGCCTCGGTATTGAGGAAGAAGGATCCGCAATCCGTAGCCTTCTCACACCTATGGAAGGTTCTGGACGATACGATGGCATCGCAGGCGCGTCTGACGTCACGCGAACCGCAATACATGCTTGATTGCGCCTGGCGGGCTTTTGGCAAGGCCACGACGTGGCAGAGGATGGCGTTGCGCAACAACGCGGAAGGCCGTGCGGCCAATGACCGGCTCGACGTGGCGATGCGCCTGTTCAGCTACGCGTCCGGCGGCGAATCCGACGGCATGATGGCCGCGCGCACCATCGGCGCATTCATCGAACAGGTCCGTTCGCTCACCATCGAAGCCGATTCCCTCGCCCACACCGCGCCGATCGACCAGGCCGTGACGCTGACCACGCCGGCGGGTGCGGCAGGACGGCATTGGAAACTGGTGTTCATGCCGGCCGTGCAGCAGGGCCAATGGCCGAACCTCACACCACGTAACACCCTGTTCGGCGGCGAGGAGCTTGCCGACGTCATGCTGCATGGAGGGCTTTCCGAAGACATCGTCACATCGTCCGGCCGTGAAAACGCGCAGTCCGCGGCGGTGCTTGCCTCGGAGCAGAAGAGCTTCCTTGTGGCGCTGACCCGCGCCGACGAGCGTGTGCAGGTGAGCGCAGTCCTGAACGATGACCATGTGCCGTCCGACTTCCTGTATGGCTATCTGCCGGAATGGTTCGACCGCGACCGTGACGCCGATCCAGAGCAACGCGTGTATGCGACGGTCGGCGGAACCGGCGATTACGCGGGACTCGAGGCGGATCCGCGCGGCCTGGTCGCCGCCGCTCGCAGCGTGTTGGCATCCGCTCCGGCCGATTCGGATCAGGCGCGAGACGCGGCCGAAGCCTTGGCATTGCTGGCTTCACACGGTGTGGCCGCAGCCGATCCCGACCGTTGGCAGTTCATTTCCGACACAACCTCGCAACCGAATCGGTCAGAAGGCAAATCCACGGAAAAACGGCCGTCCGATGTGGTCACCCTCTCGCCGTCCGCGGTGGACAGCCTGTGGGCCTGCCCGGTGTGCTGGATGCTGGAGAACCGCTTCGCAGGCCCCCGCATGGGCAGCGCGGCCACCGGATTCGGCTCAATCATCCACGCGGTCGCGCAGAAGGCCACCGAAGCCGGACTCGACCTGCCATCGAACCACACCGAAACGAGCGACGAGGACAACATCGAAAGCATCACCCAATGGATGCTCAGGCAATACGAGGGCATGCGCGCCGACCCCGACGCGATCGCCGACCCCGAGGAACGGTACAAGGCGCTCGGCAAGGATGCGAAGGCGGCCGACGCGCTGCGCAACATCGCCACATACTTCGTCAGATCGAATCATATGGAATATCCGGTCAAAAACAACGAGACCATCACCGTCGGCACGTTGGAACGCGCCGAAGCGGAAAAGCAGTTCGCCGCGCGGTTCGGATTCGACGACATCCTCGCCGCGTACAACGCCATCGACGGCATCAGTCCGATCAGTCGCGACGAACTCATCGCCACCATGGGAACGCTTGTCGGCGGATGGCCGGAAACCGGCATGAGCGAACGGCTCACCGTACGTCTGTCCGGACGCATCGACCGGCTTGAATACCGGCGTACCGACGACGGCAAGGAGCAGGTGCGTCTGATCGACTACAAAACCGGTCGGACGCCGAACGGGCGTAACATTTTCAGCGATTTGCAGCTCGTCTGCTACCAGCTTGGCCTCGCCTTCCCGGAAAACGGCGGCGTATGCGGCGCGCAGGCGATCGCGGCCATGCCCGACATCACGCAAAGCGCGCTGTTCCACGTCATGGACCACACGTCGCCCGCACCGTACGGCGACTACGACGAGACGTATCATCAGCAGGCGCTGTTTTCCGGCGGAAGCATCAACGCCGGCGACTATGTGCCCCGCAAGTACGCGAAAACACTCGACAAGGTCTTCGTGTCGGCCCTCGACGGGGCCGAACGGCCGGAACAGGTGAGCGAGGAGCATTGGAAGCAGCTGCTCGACTTGCGTCCGACCATGGCCGTGTGGTCGCTGTCCATGATCGCCCGCGTCTTCTATGCGGCCGCGGCCAGCCGCGCGATCCGCATCACCGCGCGACCCACCCCGGAACACGTCGGATACTGCCGGTGCAAGGACGTCTGTCCGGCCTGCCAAGGAGAACAGAACACCATATTCGAAAGGACCGTGGCATGAGCGGAGCCGACGGCATGAATGGAACCATGCGGAAGAACGAGGCCGCCGCGATGGCGGCCAAACCGAAGATCACCGACAGTCCGGAACAGGCCGCCGTCATCCAAGCGCCATCCTACGAGGATGTCGTCGTCGTGGCGGGCGCAGGATCCGGCAAAACTTACACCATGACCCGGCGCATCATCACCCTCATCGGACAGGGTGTCAGTCCGGAAAAGATCCTGGGACTGACCTTCACGCGTAAAGCCGCGTCTGAACTGCTGTCGCGAGTTTCCGCGGCCGTGGCGCGCAGCCAGGCCGGATCGGACGGACGTGGCGGACATGCCGTCGCGCGCGCGGCCTTCCTCAAACCGGAAGTCTCCACATACGATGCGTTCTTCCAATCCATCGTGCGCCAATACGGACTGCTTGTCGGCTTCGACCAGAACACGCAACCGCTGAGCGAGGCGGGCGCGATGCAGCTCATCCACACCGTGCTCGACAAGCATATGGACCAGATCGCCACCTTCAACGATGGCGGTGATGGACTGGGATCGTTCGGCACCATCGCGGGGAACGTGTACGCCTTGTCCAACGCCATATCCGGAGCCATGATCGGCGGCGACTGCTCCAGCTTCGACGAGGCCGTGGCACGTGTGCGTGAATGGGACGAGGCGTTTGTGGCGCAGGTCGCCAAAGCGCTGGAGGACGAGGATGTGCCCGAGGACGCGCCGAAACTCGGCAAGGCGCCAAAACAGCGGAAGAAGGAATCCGACGCCGATTTCGAAGAACGCAAACGTGCATATCGCGCCCAATGCCACCAGCTGTGCGTCCACAACACCGCCCGATTGGCCGGCGTGGCACGCGAACGCGACCTTCTGCTCGACCTTGTGGTCGACTACAACGCCGAGAAACACGCGCTCAACATGGCGGAATTTAGTGATTTCACCATCGCCGCATTCCAACTCGTCACCCGATTCCCCTCCATCGGAGCCACCTATCGCAAACGCTACACGCACGTCCTGCTCGACGAATACCAGGACACCTCCACTACGCAGGCCGCCCTGCTGACCGCCCTGTTCCACGTGGACGACGCGCGCCGCAGCGCCATCAACGCCGTCGGCGACCCGTTCCAATCGATTTACGCATGGCGAGGCGCCAGCCCGGGCGCGTTCCGCATGTTGCAACACGACCTCGGCCATGACGTGACCGACAGGCCATACGCGCTCACCGTCACCCGACGCAACTCGCGCATGGTGCTCGAAGCGGCCAACAACCTGACCAAACCACTGCGACTGCCCGCGAAACGCGCCGGAAGTTCGCTCATGCGCGAAGTGGACGTTCCCGCGCTCGCCAACACCAAAACTGCCCCCGAAGGCACGCTCGGCGTGCTCGGATACGCCACGTTCGGCCAGGAGGTCGACGCCGTCGTGCGATTCGCCAAACACGCGATCGCCCTGCACACCCCAAGCGCGGACGACACGGCAGACGGCGAAAAGGACAATCGGCCGCACGTGGCAATTCTGTTCCGATCCAAAGCGCAGATGCCCGCCTACGAGGACGCGCTCGGACAGGCCGGACTCACCACGCTCGTCGTCGGGCAGGCGGCGTTGCTGGAACGGCCGGAGATCAAGGACATCATCGCACTGCTGCACGTGGTGTGCGACCACACCGACAGCGGCGCGCTCATGCGTCTGCTCGCCACGCCACGGTTCGCTCTCGGAGCGGACGACCTGCAGGCGCTCGCCGGCATCGCGGAGAGGCTCAACACCGCGCAACGCTACCGCGCGCTCGTCGCGGCCGGCATCGTGGAGGAGAAGGCGGAACCGTCCGACGCGGACATCCGCGCCACCGTGCGCGCCTACCGGGATCAAGTGCCCAATGCCGTGTTCCTGATCGACGTGCTGTTACGGGGTGATCTGCCGAAGCTGCTCGACGGCACGTTGAGTGAAACGGGCGCGGCCAGCGTGCTCCGCGCCGCCGACGTCATCCGGCAGGTGCAGCGCACGGTCGGCCATCCGCTGCCCGAAGTGGTGCGCGCGGCCATCACCGCGCTCGACCTCGACATCGACCTGCTGCTCGCGGAACGGATGCGGCATCCGCACGGCGATGCCAGTGATGCCGACGAGACCGACGATGCCGGCTCGTGGAACGCGTCATTCGCAACATCTCCGCTCGATGCGATGCTGTCCCTGGTGGACACGTATCTGCAGGAAATCGTCGCCCAAGGCACGCCAAGCCTCCGCGCGTTCATGTCCTGGGTGGATTCGCTGCGCGACGCGTCGGACGACAACGCCACTGCCCCTGACACCCCCGTCGATGTGATGCTCATGACCGTGCACCAATCGAAGGGACTGGAATGGGACGCCGTGGCCGTGGTCGGCATGCGCGACGGCGTCTTCCCTTCCGAACAAGGCGACCGTCTGAACGTGACGATGGATGAAGACCATCCAGGCGGCATGAGGGATGGTATATGGAACCCGCCGGAATATGGCGAAAAAGCCCACACATGGCTGGAGGATCCATCCGCGGTCCCGGTACCGGTGCGTGCCGACGCGGACATCCTGCCACGCTTTCCGCACGACGCGACCGTCGGCGGCGACCCGCTGGAGGCGCTTGCCGGATTGGATGATGTGGAGCTCATCGACGACGAGGTGTTCGGCACCTTGCGGACCATGCCTATCGACGACATGGAAGGCGTGGATCCGTCGCAACTGTATCTGACGCAGCAGGAGGAGTATGGCCGTAGACTGCATGCCGATGAGCGCCGTCTGGCCTACGTGGCGTTGACCCGCGCCCGTCATGAGGCGCTGCTCACCTACAGCGGCTGCAATGAGACGAGCCGCGATTCCCGTCTGGTGGAAGGGAGAAGGAAAAGCGAGCCGTCGAACTTCTGGCAGGAGGTGCGCGATTCGATGAACGGCATCGTTTCGGCGGCACGCGAACCGCAGAATCTGGCCGATTCGCCGGTGGTGTCCGACGGGCTTGGACACGTCGACGGCATCGATTCGGACGGCTCCCTGCATACGCTCGGCTGCGAACTGCCCGAAGGCTATTTCGTGGGCGAACATGCCCGTGATTTCGAGGACGCCGTGGTCGGCGACGCATGGAACGCGCCGCTCGAACCGGTATCCGACGACCGGTTCCTGCCATGGCCGTGCAATTTGACGGATAATGTCGCCGGCAAACTGCGCGTTGCGGCGGATGGCGTGCGTGAAGCCGAGAAGACCGCCACAACCGCGCCGTCGGAGGAATGCGGCAACTCGCTGCTGCGCTGTGCCCGGTTGCTCGTGGCCGACAGGCAGCTTATTCCGGAAGCCGATTTGGCTGACGTGGACGAATCGCAGGAGGCTTTCGACGCAGCAGTACGTGCCAAAGGAGAGCGGATTCTCGCAGCTGGTCGTCAGAACGTCACTTCGCTGCAGGCGCGCGCCGGCACCATGAGCGAGCGTGACGCGCGCGCATACTGGCGTGGTCTGGTTCGTCCGATTCCGCGCGTCGCCTCGCCGACGGCACAGCTCGGCACACAATTCCACGCGTGGGCGGAACGTTTCATTATGGCCGACGTGAACGCCGACGGCATTGGCGGTGAGGACGGTTTCGACCGTGCGAACGCGCAATCGCGTGCGGATATGATCGCGGCGATCGGTACGCAATCGCAGAATATGCCAACACAAGATGCGCAGTCGCAGGGCGAACAGCGGATTGCCCAATGGCAACAGCGCCTTGTCGAGTCGAAATGGGCGCAACGCCGTCCAGCGTGGGTGGAACGCCAGCTCGTCGTCAACGTGCCGCAACTCGGCACCATCGTCAACGGCAAACTTGACGCAGTGTTCTTCGGGGGTCTTGATGAATCGAACAAGACGAAACGCTACACCGTGGTCGATTGGAAAACCGGCAGAAAACCACACAAAGACGAGGAAATCAAGGAGAAGCTCGCACAGCTCGACATGTACCGTCTTCTGCTCTCGGCGATGGAAGGGGTTCCGTTGGACAGTATCGACGCCTGTCTCTACTATGTGAGTGAGCCTCATGAGGCCGATCGCGAGCTGGACGCTCTCGATAAAACAGAAGAAGAGATCCTTGCCGAGTTGAGCTACGGAATTCCGCAGCAATCCGACAACGACTAGTGCCGGTGCGCACGACTCCTTATTTGAAAAGCAGGGGGCGCTTTCCGGCCTGCCTGCGGACTAAACGCAATGCAGGCAGCGTTGTGGAGGAACGCCGCTACCCTCGTGCAGCATGTGTGGGCGGGCGCACATGCCGGACGCAACGACAGTTAAGGAGTATTCGATTATGGCTGCGAATGACGCAACCACTATCCCGAACACTGGCATGAATGCCGGAATGACCAACGATTCCCAGCGCACGGACGATTCGACGAAATCAACGATTGTTTTCCGTCCACTTGGCTGGAACGATTTGGGCACGGTGACTGAACTATTCGATCGCACTTGGCCGCAGGACGTGGACGAGCTCGGTCCGGACATGTCACGGCTGATTTCCCGATATTTTGTACTGCATTACCTCAAGCCGACCACTTTCGCCAATGGCGCGTTCACTACCGACGGTACGCTCGCCGGCGTCACGTTCATCCGTGTGGCGGGCGAAGCGCCGCAACTCGACGAAATCGAGGTCGGCGAGGAAATGAAGGCGTTGGAACGCCGTATCTGCGCCGATTCGAAAGCCGTTAAACACATGGCTGCGCTGAAATCCGGCTTTTCGGTGGAAATCGACCTTGAACGCGAAGGCCATGCCAACGAAACCACCATGGGTGAGCTGGAACTGTTCATCGTCAATCCCGATGTGCGTGGCCACGGTGTGGGCGGCCAGCTGTGGCGCCGCATGCAGCAGCATTTCGCCGCATGGGACGTGCCCGCATTCTATCTGCACACCGATTCCGACTGCGACGTAAGCTTCTACGACCACAAGGGACTGGACTGCATCGCACATCGCAGCGCGGAACGTCCGGCTGGCGCCCCGATCGAGGACAGCAAGGAGCCGTTGTTCGACGACATGTTCATTTACAGGGGCCGGGTGAACGCCTGATGGCCGCCGATAACGGACCTTCCAACACGACGGCGTCCAACGGCAAGAACGCATCCTCCGGCAAACGGCGCTCGCCGTACGCGGTGCTGTTCTCCATTCCCGGAACGAAGGCGTTCTGCGCATCGGGTGCATTGGCTCGCCTGCCAATGTCGATGATGGGCCTGGGCATCATCCTCGCCCTGAACCACCTGTACGACAACTGGACGATCGCCGGCACCATGAGCGCCGCCTACGTGCTCGCCACCGCAGCCGTCACCCCGCTGTATGCGCGCCTATTCGACCGCTTCGGCCAACGCAAGGTCGGCAAGATCGTACTTGCCATACAAATCGTCGCCATGCTCGGCTTTGCGTTCGCCGCGCTGGTGCGAGTGCCCATTCCGCTGCTGTTCCTGCTCGCCATCATCATGGGACTGACCCAGTTCGCCTTCGGCGCGCTGGTGCGCACCCGCTGGGCGTATGTGCTCGATCGCACCGGCAATAGCGAGATGCTCAACACCGCCTATGCGCTGGAATCCGCCATTGACGAAATCGTGTTCATCTTCGGACCGATCCTCGCGGCCTTCCTTGCCGCATCCGTGCATCCCGTCTCGCAGCTGTTCGTGCCGACGGCAGCCAGCGCTATTGGCGGCACGATTTTCTTCACGCTGCGCGGCACGCAGCCGCCTGTGGTTCAAACCATCGAAGTGAATGCCGCTAGCGCGGATGACGAGGACGTGCGTGCCGCCAACGTGCCGGGTCGCGCTGACGCGAAAGCCACCAGGCTGAGTCTCAAACAGCTGAAAGGAAACGGCACTAAGGCCAAGCGCAACGTGCTCACCTATGCCGGCGTGATCCCGCTGCTGCTCGCCTTCATCATCTTCAACATGAGCTTCACCGCGTTCGACACCTCCATGACCGCCGTGATGAAATCGCTGCACCTCGACTCCGTGCTTGGCGTGCAGCTCGCCATGCTGGCTGTTGGCTCATGCATCGGCGCGCTCGCGTTCGGTTCCCGCGAGCTCAAGGGCTCGCGCTGGCTGCACATGGTGTTGTTCCTATCCGCCATGACCGTCGGATTCGCGATCATCCACGCCTGCATGGGCAATCTAATCGTCATGGGTCTGATGGAGATCCTCACCGGCCTGACCGTCTCGCCGGTGTTTGCCTCCGGCAACCTGGTGATGAAGGATACGGTGCCTGAGGAATCACTCACCGAAGGCCTGTCATGGGTGTCCACCGCCGGCACTGTGGGCGCATCCTTCGGTTCCATGATCACCGGCATCGTGCTCGATCACGCCACGCCGAACACCGGCCTGATGATGCCATGGATCTTCGTATTGTGCTCGATTCCATTCGCGTTGCTCGGCTGGGCCATCGTCCGCAAACGCGGCTAGTCTCGAACGCATACGCACTATGTCGGATTCCGACGGGAGCTTCCGTGCGAGGAAACTCCCGTCTTCGCATATACAGTTTGCATATACAGAAGGAGCAACCATGATCAAGGTCTCGGTCGTAGGCGCCAAAGGACGCATGGGGTCGCACGTGGTCGATGCGGTCAACGGCGCGGAAGATATGGAATTGGCGCTCGCGCTTGACGCCGGCGATGACCTTACCCGCATCGAACCGGCCAATACCGACGTGGTCGTGGAATTCACCGTGCCATCCGTCAGTCTGGGCAATGTACTCGCGTTGATCACGCAGGGCGTGGATATCGTGGTCGGCACCACCGGTTGGACCGACGAGAAGCTCGCCCAGGTGCGCGAAGCCATCGCGGCCGGCCCGCGCCCTGATACCCAGAAGGTGTTCATCGCGCCGAATTTCGCCATTTCCGCAGTGCTCGCCGACTACTTCGCGACCAAGGCCGCCAAGTATTTCGAATCCGCCGAGGTCATCGAACTGCACCATCCGAACAAGGTGGATGCGCCGTCCGGCACCGCCATCCATACCGCGCACGGTATCGCCGAGGCGCGCAAGGCGGCCGGCTTGCGCGAGGTTCCGGACAACACCGAAACCGACGGTGGGTCCCGTGGCCAGGTGGTCGATGGCATCCACGTGCACGCCGTTCGTCTGCGCGGTCTGAACGCCCATGAGGAGGTGTTGTTCGGCAACGCCGGTGAACAGCTGACGATCCGCGCCGACAGCTTCGACCGCGGCTCCTTCATGCCGGGAGTGTTGCTGGCCGTACGCAAGCTCGCCGCCGACGCTCCCGCCGGTCTGACCGTCGGCCTTGACAACTTCCTCGACCTGTAACCCCCGCGACTGCTTCGTTTCCCACGCGATCCGCCGACGTGCCGCCCATGGCCGTCGGCGGATCGCGTCTTATTTCACCAGTCTGGCGATGGCGGCGCTGACCTCGGCGAGCTTCTCATCGGAGACGGCGCCGCCTTCCCTCGCCGCCTTGCTGACGCAATGGCCCAGATGGTCGTCGAGCAGCAGCAGCGCCACCGATTTGAGCGCGCTGTCCGCCGCCGAGATCTGCGTCAGGATATCGATGCAGTATTCGCCGTTCTCCGTCATCTGGCGGATGCCACGCACCTGTCCCTCGATGCGATTGAGCCGCGCGACGATTTTCCTCTGGTCGTCCGCGTATCCGTGCTCCGTGGTGTTCATGGCATGCTCCTCGCAACGCTGAAAACTTTGTCCTATGGCTAAAGATAGCGTACCGACACATGGAAATATACCCCATAGGGGTATATGGTGGTGGTATTCGTTAAGGCACGGACAACAATTCTGGAAGACAGGTGAATGATGCACATCGCAATCGCCATCCTGCTGGCGCTGCTCGTCACCGCGGGAGTGCTGTGGTTCTTCTTCGCGCCACGAAAGGCGCACCGCGCGCACATCCGCGACGGCGTGCAGGAGGCCGTCGTCGAAGTCAAAGGAGGCTACGATCCGGCAATCGTCGAAGCGGAGGCCGGCCTGCCGCTGCGGCTGATCTTCGACCGCAAGGAGGACGGCGAATGCTCCTCGCACGTGGTGTTCCCCGACTTCGGCATCGACCTCGCGCTGCCCGCCTTCCGCACGACGACGCTGACGATCCATCCCGACCAACCCGGCGACTACCCCTTCGCCTGCGGCATGAACATGCTCCACGGCACTCTGCGCGTCCTGCCGGGCAGACATTCCGGCACCGGCACGGACACCGACGCCAACGCGAATACCGCAACGGACACTGACATCACCACGGCCCACGGAACCGGCCCATCCAACGCCGGATCCACCGCCGAACCCTCCACTCATGCGGACTCTGGCACCGGCAGCACGACCGACGACGCGAAACCAGGCATCCGCATCCTCATCGCACGTCTCGTCGTGGCCGCCATCTGCACAATCCCCGTATTCGCCTCCACCATGCTCATGCTCTACCCGATGGCGAACTGGGTGCAGTTCCTGCTGATGCTGCCGATCGTCGGCTACGCGGCACTGCCGATCTTCCGCAGCGGATTCGCGGCCATCATCCACCGCTCACCGGAAATGAACGCGCTGGTCAGCCTCGGCATCGTGGCCGCATTCGCATACTCCTGCGTCGCCACCTTCATGCCATCGATCCTGCCCGCCAACGCACGCGAACCGTATTTCGAAGCGGTCGGCGTGGTCGTCACGCTCATGCTCATCGGTCAGCTGCTCGAAGCGAGGGCACGCGCCGGCACCGGCGAAGCCATGCGCGCGCTCGCCGGACTGCGCTCGAAAACCGCACGCGTGATACGCGACGGCAGGGAATATGACATCAGCGTCGACGACGTGCGCGTCGGCGACATCATCGCCATCCGTCCGGGCGAAAAACTGCCGGTCGATGGCATTGTCACCTCCGGCAGATCCACCGTCGACGAATCCATGATCACCGGCGAATCCATGCCGGTCGCCAAAGCCGAAGGCGACGACGTGACCGGCGCCACCATCAACGGCAGCGGCTCGCTACGCTACCGGGCCACGAAAGTCGGCAAGGACACCGTGCTCGCGCAGATCATCGGCATGGTCCAGGCCGCGCAAAGCTCGAAAGCGCCGGTGCAACGGCTCGCGGACCGGATTTCCAGCGTCTTCGTGCCCATCGTCGTGCTGATCGCGGTCTGGTCCTGCGCGATGTGGTACGCGTTCGGCCCGCAGCCACGCGTCACGCACGCGCTGGTGGCCGCGGTATCGGTACTGCTCATCGCCTGCCCATGCGCGCTCGGACTTGCAACACCCCTGTCCGTCACGGTCTCCACCGGGCGCGCCGCACGCATGGGCGTGCTCATCCGCTCCGCGGAAGCATTGGAAGCCTGCGGAAAAATCAATGCCGTCGTACTTGACAAAACCGGCACTATCACCACCGGACGGCCCACGCTGACCGACGTGCTGCCGCTCGGCACCTGGCGTAACGCCCCTGACGACCTGCTGGCGATCGCAGCCACGGCCGAACGCGACTCCGAACATCCACTCGCCGCCGCGATCGTGGCCGCGGCGAAGCAACGCGCGGCCACACCAGGGCAATCCACTGCGTTCCGCGCGATTGCCGGGCAAGGCGTCACCGCCGACATCGTCTTCCGCGGGCTGCCGCACACCGCCGCCGTCGGCAACACCGACCTGATCGACGCCCTCGACGTCGGCATGCCGCTCGCCGCCGCGGACGCCCCGCAGGAGGACCTCGACGCGATCATCGGGGATATGGAACGCCTGTCGGCCCAGGGGAAAACCCCGATGCTGGTCGCCATCGACGGCGCACTTGCCGGCATCGTGGCGGTCGCCGACGTGCCGAAGGAAGATTCGCGGCGGGCCATCGCGCTGCTTGCCAAGCGCGGCGTCATGACGGTCATGCTGACGGGCGACAACGCGGCGACGGCGCGTGCCATCGCCGACCAGGTCGGCGTCGGGCGCGTTGTCGCCGGCGTGCGTCCGGAGCGCAAGGCCGATGAAATCGCGAAACTGCAGGCGCAAGGCTACACGGTCGCGATGGTGGGAGACGGCATCAACGACGCTCCGGCCCTCGCACGCGCCGACGTCGGGTTCGCCATCGGCACCGGCACCGATGTGGCCATCCAATCCGCGGACGTGACGCTGATGAGCGGCTCTCTCATGGCTCTCGTGCACGCGCTCGACCTGACCCGCGCCACCATGCGCAACATCGTGCAGAACCTCGGATTCGCGCTCGGCTACAACAGCATCGGCATCCTGGTCGCGGCTGGCGCGCTGTACCCGTTCACCGGGCAGATGCTCAATCCGATGATCGCGGGCGCGGCCATGGCATTCTCCTCGCTGTGCGTGGTCACGAACGCGAGCCGCCTACGCCTGTTCGACCCGGGCGCGGCCGAACGCAGAACCTATCGGGTTCGCAAGCCGAATCCGAACACCAATACCCATCAACAGAAAGGAACCATCATGGGATTGTTCAGTGATCATCAGGCCAAGAAGGACGCCCGCAGCATGGCGGGCATGGATTCCGGCTGCTGCGGCGGCCACGGTGCGAACGCCGGCGGTTGCGGGTGCGGCCACGGCATGGCTGGCGCGTCCGATACGGCTGCGGCCACCGTCAAGGACCCGGTCTGCGGCATGACCATCGACCCGTCCACCGCTGCGGCCACCCGCGAATTCAACGGCGTCACCTACTATTTCTGCAACCCCGGCTGCGCCGACAAGTTCGCCCAGAATCCGCAAGACTACGTGGACTGAATTTCGGGACGCACGTTTCTGTTAGGCGCGCCTTCCGGGGTGCTGTTTTGCGATTGTGCACTCAAGTCCGACGCAAGCACACCTGTTTGCGTCGGACTTCGTTTGCTTTTTTTGAGATTTTCCGACCCGTTCTGATGCGCAGCCCCTGCTTTACGGTCTAGAGAATCCGGAGAGCAGCCCAACCATCTCTTTTGCGCCCGGATTGGCGAATTCCCGCCGTTTCGATGTACGAGCTCCGATGCGCACCAGACCTTCGACCAGCGCGGCCGCGGCTGCCACGCCATCAATCACCGGTACATGCAATTCATCCTCCAGCCTTTCGCACATGCCGGCCATTCCCGCACATCCCAATACGATCGAATCCGCGTCGCATTGCTCCAGCGTTGCCCGGCATTCCGCCAATAAGGATGTGTAAGCGGCGTCCGGATGCTCGTCGAGTCCCAGCACAGGAACCTCGCATGCCCGGTAGGCCACGCATTGCCGCGTGAATCCGTATTCGTCGACCAAATCCTGGGCACGTCCCAATGTACGTCCCAGCGTGGTGACAATCGCGAATGAACGTCCGACCAGCGTGGCCACATGGAACGCGGCCTGCGCGATACCCACTACAGGTTCCTGTGCAAGTTCCTGCGCCGCGTGCAGTCCCGGATCACCGAAACATGCCAGCACATAACCGTCGCACCCGTCGACCTCACCTTTGCTCACTTCGTCCATCACGCCGACTGCGGCAAGCGCTTCGTCACTGTGCGATTCGATGGAGACAGGCCCCATGGTCGGGCTTACCGCCTCGATCTTGACATCGTCGCTGACGGCTTTTCGCGCCGCCTGCTCAATTGTGCGCGTCATGGACCACGTGGTGTTCGGATTGATTATTTTGATTTTCATGTCGACCTCGGATGGAAAAGCAAGGATGGGGTCACTTCACTTGACGATATTGCCGTCGTTCACCTTCGGGTCGTCTGCGGACAGCTGGTCGATTTGCGGACGATGGCGTTCCAGCAGGGTGAAGGCCATCAGACCAAGACCGGCGCCGATGAACCAGCTGAAGTTCGACAACGCGGTCAAGTCGATGATGCCCATCTGCTTGAGAGGGCTTGGCAGTACCGCGCAGCAGATCGACGGAACGCCTGCCAGAATCAGTGCCAGGACCGCGTTCGGATTAAATCCGTTGCGGTACCAATAGTGTCCCTTCGGGCTCATGGTGAATAGGTCGTCTACGGCGATGCGCTGATGCGACACGATGAAGTAGCCGGCGATAAGGATGCCGAACAGCGGTCCGATGAGAGCGCCCAACAGGTCGAGCGTGTAGTGGATGGCCTGGTCGTTCGAATACCAGTTCCATGGGGTGATGACCACCGATCCGACCGCAGCGATCATGCCGCCGGTGCGCCAGCTGATTTTCTGTGGATTGACGTGCGAGAAGTCAAAGGCCGGAGAGACGAAATTCGCCACAATGTTGATGCCGACGGTCGCGGTGACGAAGGTGACTCCGCCCAGCAGGATCGCGAACGGGGTGTCGATGCGTTCCACAGTTTTGATTGGATCGGTGATCAGTTCGCCGAATACAGGCACGGTCGCGGAGGCGCAGATGACAGTGAGCAGGGAGAACACCACGAAATTTACCGGCAGTCCCCAGAAATTGCCCTTCTTAACATCCGTATAGGAATCGCAATAGCGCGAGAAATCGCCGAAATTCAACATCGGACCGGAGAAATACGAGACGACGAGAGCGATGGCGGTGATCATCACTGGAATTGATTCGACGAAGCCCAGCGGTTTACCATTCGAAAGATTCAAGTCGATGGCGCCGAATCCGCCTGCGCGTACCACCAAGTAGATGGCGAGGATGAACATTACCGCGTACACCAGCGGGCCGGCGAAGTCGGTGAACTTGCGGATGGTGTCCATGCCTTTCCAGAACACACACGCCTGGGCCACCCACAGAATGCCGTAGGAGATCCAGCCCAGTGCCGAAAGTCCGAGGAACGAGTAGTCTTCGGCAAGCGTCCGCGCGCCGGGGAAGAACTTCAGGAAGATGATGTTAAGTGATTCGGAGGCGAGGAATGTCTGCACGCCATACCATGCGACGGCGATGATGCCACGGATTATGGCCGGAATATTTGCGCCTTTGACACCGAAGACCGAGCGCATGGTGACGGGGAACGGCACACCTGTGCGCTGGCTGGGTTTGGCAACGAGATTGACGAGCGCCTGCACGATGACGATGCCGACGATGAGCGCGATGAACACCTGCCAGCTGGCGATACCGAGCGCGAACAAGCTTCCCGCGGTCACGTATCCGCCGACGGAATGCACGTCTGACATCCAGAATGCGAAAATGTTGTACCAAGACCAGGTCTGCTTCTTGAGAGGGGCGAGATCCTTGTTGGCTAGACGCGGGTCGTAGCCGTCTTTGATGGTGGTTTCCGCTTCCTTGGACCGAGGTTTCCTCGGTGCTGTTGTGGTGGAAGAAGACTTTCCGAATCCTTGGTCGATGATTGTCGCCGTCATCGTAACCTCCCTTGTGCTGGTTCGTGTTCTTGCAGAGCCTTCGCATATGGTTCACATATGGAATTGCGATATTGATTTGTCGATATGTCTATTAACGGAAATTTTTATTTCGTTCTCTAGGAAATCTGGATTTCAATTGGATTGCGGAATGTGCGATTTGGAAATAAGGACGTCACATTGCGCTTGGCGTGAGCTTGTATTTCTTGGAAAGATGGCGATTGTGTTAACGTCGTTGTAATGTTGCTTCAGGGAATGTGGCATTCAACTAATGAAATGATTATTTCAGTATCGAGTATGTTGTTTGCTGATATGCGTCATTGCATGTCGTTTCAAGGGTGATGTGCGTGCGGTGATGCGTGCGATTGCAATCCCGTATCGGTGCGATGGATACGGGATTGCATCGATACGGGACGATACTCGTGCGATTATGGGCTCCGCGCCGACGCAAACCGTCACACGGAATAGCGGAATTTAGACGGTGCCCGCCGCATGCCGGTACAGTTCCTTGGCTACGCGGATAAGCAGCTTGTCTGATCCGGCCGGTCCGAGCAGGCAAGCTCCGCAAGGCAGACCCTGCGCGGTCTGCAGTGGGATGTTGACGGCTGGCAATCCACCCACCCCGGCTATGGATGTCAGACGCAACGTGTGCGCGCGTGCGTTCTCGATGTTTTCCAGATCGCCGTCAGGGATAATCGCAGGTGCCGTCGAAGATGCGGATGGAATGAGCAGGACGTTGTTCCCGAGCAGATTGCGCACTATGGAGCAAGTTTGCCGTAAACGTCCGAGCCCCTGCTCGTATCGTGCTTGGGGGATATGCGAATCGTATTCGAAACGTGCCGCGATCTCCGGCGCGAGGTCGTCGTAATGCTTGCCTACCCAATCGCCGTTGTTGCGCCACGCTTCGAAACCGCGCACTGTTTGGAAAATCGACAGGAAATTGTCTAGCATCTGTTCGTCGAACTGCGCTTGGCCGATACCGTCCAGCATGCCGATCCGTCCGGAGCTCACCGCATCGCATGCGCCGGCGCGAAAACGGGAGAATGCGATGCGTACTTCGGACGTGACGCAACCGTCGAGTTTTGGGCATGTCAACAGTTTCGATACGCTTTGCGTGGCATCCTTGTCTGGCATCATCACCTTGCCCACGAATTCCAAGGTCTGCGCGTCTCTGGTCATCCATCCGACCGTGTCGAAGGATTGGGACAACGGATGCGTCGAATCGAGACTGATGCGTCCGTGCGTGGTGCGGATGCCCCACAATCCCTGATATGAAGCGGGGATTCGAATCGAACCGGCGGTATCGGTGCCCAGTCCGATATCCGCTTGTCCGCAGGCCACTGCCGAGGCGGGGCCCGACGAGGAACCGCCGCTGACGCATCCAGGTGCCTTCGGGTTCGGCGGCGTGCCATAATGCACGTTCGTTCCGGCTAACGAATAGGCGAATTCGTCGGTTTGCGCGATGCCCTTCACGTCGGCTCCGGCATTAAGCAGCAATCGCACCGCGGGGGCGGACGATTCGCATATGGGCGAAGTGCGCAGAAATTCCGGGTTGCCCGCTCCGATCCGTTGACCCTGCACGGCATACAGATCTTTCACGGCTATGTTCATGCCGGACAGCGGGCCGGGTTTCGCCGCTGCGACAAGAGGAGTCCCGACGATTCTCCAGATGCTGCGATCGACCGCGGGCGAAGGATAAGTCAGATGCGCCATGACGATTTTCCACGTATGGTCCGTACCGACGCGTCGCCATACCTGAGTCTGCACCACGCTGCCACCGGTGACTTTGTCGAACTGCGAGACAATGCATGCGTTCGATTCGTCAAGCTGTCGTGCGATTCGGCGGCGAAGCGTACGTGTCGGCACGTTTTTGCGGCGCTTGCGGAACGCTGTTATCGCAGTGTGCCCGACAAGCATTCCCCTGCCGTCCGAACGTACGACGGGAATGCCGTCCGGATCCGAAGCGAACAGGTCGTCAAGCGTGGCCGTGTCGTTCGCCATCAGAGCCCGCTCGTATCGTCGAATCGCGGTGAGCAGGTCGGGGGATAGTGCATTCTCGGCATTGTCGTAGGCATGCCGCGCGTCTTCGGCACCCTGCGGGGTGTCAAAGGTGAAAATATCGTCCATGGTTATTCGATTCCTGTGTGTGTTCAATGGAATGTATGTGCTACGGGCGCGTGATGATATTGTCCTCTCTGGCTTCGGTGTCTGCGCCCCCGACGAACGTGCGTGTGATCACGCCGTTGAGTGTCATGCCATCGAACGCGCTGATTGGATTGCGGCTTTTGAGTGTTGTCGCGTCTACCGTGAACCGTTCGTTCGGGCGGATAACCACCAGATCGGCGCGCTTGCCGGGGGTGATGACACCGCGGTCGGTGAATCCCGCGAAACGTGCGGTGTTTTGAGACATCCAACGGATGACGTCGGCAAGTCCCAAGCCGCGCTGCAATGCGCTGGTGAGTACCGCGCGGAAGCCGATCTGCAGACTGGAGACGCCGCCCCAGGCCGTGGCGAGCGTGCCTGACTTCATCTTGGCATCGGCAGGAGAGTGGTCAGTGGCGATGAAATCCAGTGTGCCGTCCACAAGTCCGCGCCATAGCGCGTCCTGTTCATGCGAGTCGCGGATCGGCGGACAGCATTTGAACGCCGTGGCGTTGTCGGGGATATGATCGCAATCCAATGTGAGGTAATGTGGGCAGGTCTCCGCGCTGACCGGCAGGCCCTCGGCCTTTGCCTGACGTATCACATCCACGGTCAGGCCGCTGGATACATGCAGAATATGGGTGCGACAGCCTGTGCGCGCCACCAAACGCATGACATTGCGTACCGCATCGGCCTCGCATTCGGCCGGGCGCGAATCCGCGAAACTCCGATAGGAGGAGCCCACCGATCCGGCGTGTTCCGCCAGACCGTGCGGATCCTCCGCATGACAGATGAGCTGTCCGCCGAACGAGGCGATTTCACGCATGGCCTGTTCCAGCTTGTCGTATGGAAGTGATCCGTATTCGTCGACGCCGCTGGGGGAGAGGAAACATTTGAAGCCGAACACCCCGGCATCCCATAACTCCTTGAGATGCCCAAGATTCGACTCGTCGACGCCGCCCCAGAACCCGAGTTGCACATGCGCCTTGTGCAGAGCGCAGGAACGCTTAACCTGTAAGGCTTCAACGGAAAGCGTCGGCGGATTGGAATTGAGCGGCATGTCCAGCACCGTGGTCACGCCTCCGGCTGCGGCCGCTTGGGTGGCGCATTCGAAGCCCTCCCATTCGGTACGGCCGGGCTCATTGATATGCACATGGGTATCGACGATGCCGGGAATCAGAACTTCGTCTTCGGACAATCGAAGCGTTTCATCCGCTTCGATTGGCGCATCGGCATCATCGAGCATTGCCGTGATGTGTCCGCCGCTCACCGCCACGGTGCCCTGCGTGACGACGTCGTGGGCGAGGATGGCGCCGCGGATGGCCAAGTTCGCGGATTGGAGATTCGCAAATTCCGTCATATGCCGGCTGTCCATGTCACGCCTCCTCGTCTAATTGCTGGACGCGTTCGACGTTGATGTTGCGGGCGGCAATGTCGAACACCGCTTGCTCGAATGCCTGCGCGCCATATGCCACATCATCTGCCCTGACCGATTCGTAGGGACTATGGCTGATGCCTCCCTTGCAGCGTACGTACAGCATCGCGATTGGCAGCAGTTTGGCCACGGCCATGCCGTCATGCCCCGGATAGCTCACCAGTCCGAACGCTTCCTTGCCTTCCGACTGCTCGATGCCTTCCTCGATGCAGGAGCGCAGGAACGGGTCGCAATGCACCGCGCTCGCGGTGTGGATCATGGTGTGGCTGACGCTCACTTTGCGGCGGTTGGCGATTTCGTCGGCGCGTTTCCAGATGCGGTCGAACACCTTGTCGCGAAGCTGGTCGTTGCCGGCGCGCACGTCGAGGCTGAATGTGGCTTTGCCCGCGATAACGTTCACTCCGCCCGGCTCGGCCGAAATCTCGCCCACGTTCGCACGGGTTCCTTCCTGCTGGCTGATTTCGTCGATGGCGCTGATGATTTCCGCGGCGGCGGTCAGCGCGTCGTGGCGTAGGTCGTACGGTGTCGCGATATGGCTTGACATGCCATCCACGGTGACCACGTACCGGCTTGCCGCGGCAATCGAAGTGACGGACGAGAGCGCGCGGTCGCGCTGTTCGAGGATCGGCCCCTGTTCGATGTGGAACTCGAGGTATCCGATGTAGTCCTCACGTTTGCGAGCCGCTTCGCCGACCTTGTCCGGATCGAGCCCGAAATCAGCGAACGCCTGCCGCATGCTCACTCCATTGACGTCGGTGCGGTCGAGCCATTCGTCGCGCCAGCCGCCGCCGAAAGCATAAGAGCCGAGCAGCGTGGCTCCGAATCGCGCGCCTTCCTCGTCGCCGAATCCCAGCACTTCGATGGCGAACGGCAACTCTTTGTTCCTGCCGGTTTCCGCCAGGTGGACGGCCACCGCGACCGCGGTGACCACGCCGAGTATGCCATCGTATTTGCCTGCATCGGGCACGGAGTCCAAATGCGACCCAAGCACGAGCGCAGGCAGTCCAGGCTCGCGTCCTTCGAGCCGTCCCACCAGATTGCCCGCTTGGTCGATGTGTGTGGCGATTCCGGCCTTTTCGAGCCATCCCGCCGTCAACTTATAGGCTTCGGCCATCTGTGGTGACAGATAATCACGTTCGATTCCGCCTTCCATGCTGGTTAGTTCGGCCAGCTGGTCGCAGCGATCAAGGATTTCATCGGCCGCGTCAACGGCCCATTGTTCTGCGCTCATCGTCGTTTCTCCAGAGATTTTGTGTGACTTGTTTTCCTTGTTTGCGACGTGTCCGGATCAGTTTCCGCTTTCGAACGCCTCGTACACCGCCAGTGCCGCTTCGATGCCCTTGCCGGGGGTCACGGCCACGCCGTTGCGCTCCAACACGTTGCCGAGCGCCGCTGCGCAGGTGAGGACCGCGTCCTTGCGGGCGTTGCATCCCATCACGCCGATGCGCCAGATGGTGCCCTTGAGAGGGCCGAACGAGGATGCGATCTCCACGGAGAAGTCGTTGAGCAGCTGCGCGCGTATGGCGGCGTCGTCCACGCCGTTGGGAATCACTACACCGATCACATCGTTCATGCGGTGGCTCTGGTCTCCATACAGTTTCAGTCCCATGCCCTCGATGGCGGCGCTCATGGCCATCCCATTGAGGCGATGGCGTGCGATGACATTGTCAATGCCCTCTTCCACGATGATGCGCGCGGCCTCATGCATCGCATACAGCATGTGCGTGGCTTCGGTATGGTGGTTGAGATGGCGCGGACCCCAGTAATCGAAGATTTGCGGTAGGTCGAAGTAATTGCTGCGGATGCGGTTCGTGGTGATTTCCTGCGCACCATCGGCCACGCCGGCCTCGATGCTTTTGCGTTGTTCCATTACGTCCACGGCTCTGTCGGAAACCGTGATGGGGGCCATGCCGGACGGTCCTCCGAAGCATTTCTGCATGCCTGTCGTGGCGATGTCGATGCCCCATTCGTCTACCCTGAGGTCGTTGCCGACCATCGATGCTGTGGCGTCGGTGTACAGCAGCGCACCGTATTTGTGACAGATGTCGCCCAGACCTTCCAATGGTTGGCACATGGTGGTGGAGGTGTCGCCTTGCACGGTAGCCACGAGTTTCGGTTTCACTTCGATGATGGCCTGTTCTATCTGTTCGAGAGGAAACACCTCCCCCCACGGACGTTCGATGACATGTACTTCGGCGTCGCAACGTTCTGCGATTTCCTTGAGCAGCATGCCGAAACGTCCTGCGCAGCAGACCAGCACAGGGTCGCCGGGCGCGATTGTTGACACGAACGCCGCTTCGATGGCGGAGCGGGAGGTGCCGTCCACCACCATGGTCTGTGTGTTATTGGTTTTGAAAATGGAGCGCAGCATAGTCTGCACCTCGTCCATCGCCTTGAACATATAGGGGTCGAACTGGCCGACTGTTGGTTTGCTCATCGCGGCCAGTACGCGGGGGTCCACATTGGTTGGGCCTGGGGCCATAAGCAGGCGGTGCGGAGGATCGAGAGGATCGATCCTTGGTGTTGTTTGCATAGGGTATGCTGTTGTTGCCATTTTGGTCATCTCCTAGTGGTGCGTGGCGCTGCATGAAGGTTTTGCTGCTGCCATTGTCGTGATGGTTGAATTTCAACATCGGCCAATGTCTGAAATTTTTCATTCATGTTAACGATTGTTTACGGCGGGCGATGAAGAGAAAAGGAATGCCGATAATTGGAGTATTCTCGATATAAACCAAGGTGATGATTTATTGCGGTATGTGATATGCAAGGAGCATTGGATATGATATTTGAAAAAAAGATTTCACAAGCTTCGAATGTTGAAACGTCTACAATGGCAGTGCCGGACGAAGGGGCTGGTGCAGCGGATCTCGGCTTGGTCGCCCGTATCAGGGGTTCCTACGAATCGCTTACCGCGACGGAGCGTGAGGCGGCGCAATTCATCCTCGGACATTTGACCGACGTGCTGATGTGCAATTCCGTGGAACTGTCACGACTAAGCGGCATCTCGCAGCCTACGCTCAGCCGTCTGTACCGCAAACTCGGTTATTCGAATGCGGGTGAATTCAGACGCGACGTGCGCCGTATCCACCGTCCAGGCGCTCCGGAAACCGTGCGAAATGTTCGCTGCGATGATTTGCTTGCCGACCATTTGCTCAGGGATTCGGAAAGCCTGAAACATACGTTTGAGGACATCGACCGCGCGCAATTGGATTCCGCATGCCGGGACATGGCCATGGCTCCGCATGTCGCGGTGGTCGGTTACCGCAATGGATATCCCGTGGCGCTTCATTTGCGTGAACAATTGCTGCAGCTGCGTGGAAACATCGATATTCTCCCGCATCCGGGGCAATCTATCGCAGAGGAATTGACTGACTACTCATCGGACGATGTGGCCGTCATCGTCGGCGTGGGTCGGCGTCCTCCTTTTTTCGCCCGACTTGTCGACGTGTTACTCGAACGTGGGGTCACCGTGGTGGTAATAGGCGACGTCGCGGCACGCAATGCCCTTATCGGACGCAACGTCGTCTTCTTCAACGTGGCGTTGAACTCGCATATGCTTTCAAGCTTCACTGCGGCGTTCGCTTTGGTTGCCCTCTTCGCGGACGAGGTGGGGGAACGTCTCGGAAGCGATGACGTCGACGTGCGGAAGCGCATTGAGGACATCAACGATTGTTTCGAAACGCTTGGCGAGCTTGGTGATTGACGGTATAGCGGCGGTCGGCCGGAACCATGGAGGCGAAAACGGGAATGGAGGCATTGTGAACAAGATAAACGGAGCGTTGGCGTACGACCTTCCTTCCACTGGACCGTGGGCTGCCTTGGTCTTCCTCGTATCGCTGAATCTGCGTCCCTCCATCGCGGCGGTCGGTCCGGTGCTCTCGCAAATAGGTACTGGCCTTCATTGGGCCGAGGGAGTGCAGGGCGTGCTGACCGCGATTCCCCTACTCGCCTTCGCTGCGATTAGCCCGCTCGCCACGTTCCTCGCACGTCGTATCGGCATTGACATGTCGATCCTGCTTGCGTTGCTGTGCATCACGGCGGGCGATTTCATCCGTTCGTTCGGCGGCGGTATCGGCATTTGGCTGGGCACGGTGGTGTTCGCTTCTGCCATCGCCGTTGGCAACGTGCTGGTTCCAGTGATTGCCAAACGTGATTACGCCGGCCATGTCGCGATGGCGACAGGAGTCTACTCTGGCTGCATCACCGCTGGCAGCGCCACCGCGGGACTGGTTTCCGCGCCGCTTGCGCAAGCGTGGGGCGGTTGGCGTGCGTCTCTTGCCTTCTGGAGCGTGCCGCCACTCGTCGTCGCGGCATTGTGGCTGCTACGTATACTGCACAATCGCAAGTCCTCCGTTAATACTGGCGATTGCGCCGCTTGCGCAAGTGGAGCGCCTTCCGCAAGTCCGGCTCAAGGAGCGTTCGCCCGCGTGCTGCGCCGGCCGATGACTTGGTACGTCACTTTGTTTATGGGATTGCAATCATCCGCCTTCTACACCATGTCCAACTGGATGCCGTCCATCTCGGCGTCCATCGGCTACGATGCCTCCACCGCCGGCGTGCATCTGTTCATCTTCCAAGGCATCGGCATCCTTTCCGGCTTGGTCATTCCTAAGCTCATGAACGTGCGCGGCAACCAGGTCTGCGCGGCGCTTACCGCCAGCGCTCCCATGCTGATCGCCGGTCTTGGCATGCTGCTGCTGCCGCATCTCATGCCAGTATGGGCATTCGTCGGCGGCTGCGCGCAAGGTGCTTCTCTGGTGGTGGCGCTTGCATTGATCGCTTTGCGTGGGAGGGACAGCGCCGAAACGGTGGTGTTGTCGGGCGTCGCACAGTCGTTCGGCTATCTGATTGCTTCGCTCGGCCCGCTCATGTTCGGCGTGCTGGTTCAGGCCACCGGCGGCCATCATGTGCCGCTGATGGTGTTCACGTTCGTCGCTTTCCTGCAGTGCGTCGTCGCGGTCATCGTCGGTAAGCCTTCCAAAATGTGATTTTCGCGTCTTGCGAAATCGAAAGCGTCCGCAGAGGGAAGTACCGTTAGCCGTATGACAAGCCCTAAGACTGACGGTACTATGCATTTGCTCGATCCTGCCCCATTTGGTCGTATTCTCCCGGCCATGGTTACCCCCATGAAAGCTGATGGAACTGTCGATTTCGACGCCGCGCAAAAGCTGGCGAAGCAGCTCGTGGCTGATGGTGCCGACGGTCTTGTTGTCAACGGCACCACCGGTGAATCGCCGACCACTCACATGGAGGAGAAGGTCGAGCTGGTCCAGGCCGTCAAGGAAATCGTGGATGTGCCGGTTATCTCCGGCGCGGGCTCCAACGACACCGCGCATACCGTGCGCATGGTGGAGCAGACCCAGGAGGCGGGCGCCGACGCGGTGCTCGTGGTCGCACCATATTATTCCCGTCCGTCGCAGGAAGGCGTGTTCCGCCACTACAAGGCGGTCAACGATTCCGCAGACAAGCCGATCATCGTGTACGATGTGCCGGGCCGCACCGGTCTGCACATCCAGCTGGAGACCTACTGCCGTCTGGCCGATCTTGATCATGTCAAGGCCGTCAAGGACGCCACCGGAGACATCGCCGGAGCGGTGCGCAAGCGCATGGAGACCGGTCTTACCTGGTATTCGGGCGATGACGGCCTGTTCCTGCCGTTCCTGTCCGTCGGCGCCGTCGGCATCATCTCCGTGATCGCGCACGCCGCCGCAGGCCCGATGCGCGATCTGGCGGCCGCGTTCGATCGTGGTGACATCCACGAGGCGCAGCGCATCGCCGTGCGTCTGGCTCCGCTCGTCGAAGCGATGAACGGCAACGGCTTCCAGGCAGTGATGGCCAAGGCCGCGCTCAAGGTGCGTGGCGTTCTCGATTCCACCGAAATGCGCCTGCCGAACGTCGGTCCGGGCGAGGCTGAGATCGCACGCGCGGAGAAAGGCATGCGCGCCGCGGGACTGCTGTGAATCGCGGATAGGGCAAAGTCCCACTGAAATTCCTCGCCTCCGCACAGGCGGAGACAATTAGTAACAGAAATCCAACTAGGAAATGGCAACAGAAGAAACCAAAACCACAACAACACACAGGCGCGGCAGCAAGGCTGCCAAGCGCGCCGAAACCGCAGTCAAGGCAACCAAGGCCGGAAAGGCTGTGAAGTCCGAGAAAACCGTCTCCAAGAAGACGAAGTCCTCCACGCGCGGCCGTGGCAACGGCGGATCGCGTGGCCGCGGCAACGGCTCGAACCGCCGTCCGTCGCGTCCCACGCCGCAATCCACCGCGCCGCAGCAGGACGAAGTGCTGATCGCCCCGCCGAAGTACCGCAAGGGCTCCATGCGCATCGTGCCGCTCGGCGGTCTGGGCGAGATCGGCCGCAACATGAACGTGGTCGAATACAACGGGCATATCCTGCTCATCGACTGCGGCGTGCTCTTCCCGGAAGAGGAGCAGCCGGGCGTGGACCTCATCCTGCCTGACTTCCACTACATCAAGGACCGTCTCGACAAGGTCGAGGCGCTCGTGCTCACCCACGGCCACGAAGACCACATCGGTGGCGTGCCGTACCTGCTCAAGCTCCGCCCGGACATTCCGCTGATCGGTTCCAAGCTCACCCTCGCCTTCGTCGAGGCCAAGTGCAAGGAACACCGCATCAACCCGACGCTCGTCGAGGTCAAGGGACGCGACAAGCTCAAGGTCGGTCCGTTCAATCTGGAATTCGTGAACGTCACGCACTCCATCCCGGACGCGCTCGCAGTGTTCGTGCAGACCCCTGCCGGCTCTCTCATCGACACCGGCGACATCAAGCTCGACCAGCTGCCGCTCGACCACCGCATCACCGATCTGGTGGAATTCGGCAAGCTCGGCGAAAAGGGCGTGGACCTCTTGATGATGGACTCCACCAACGCCGAGGTCCCGGGCTTCGTCAAGCCGGAGACCTCCATCGGCCCTGCGCTTGACCAGGCTTTCGCACAGGCCACGCGCAAAATCATCGTGGCCAGCTTCTCCAGCCACGTGCACCGCGTGCAGCAGGTCGTCGACGCGGCCCACAAGTACGGCCGCAAGGTCGTGTTCGTCGGACGTTCCATGGTCCGCAACATGTCCATCGCAGCCGATCTGGGCTACCTGCGTCTGCCCGAGGACACCGTCATCGACCTGAAGCAGGCCCATGACGTGCAGGACGACAAGCTCGTCTACATGTGCACCGGCTCCCAGGGCGAGCCTATGGCCGCGCTCGGCCGTATCGCCGACGGCAACCACCGCGACATCACCATCAACGAGTTCGACACGGTGATCCTCGCCAGCTCCCTGATCCCAGGCAACGAGCATGGCGTCTACAAGGTCATCAACAAGCTCGTGCAGCTCGGAGCCCGCGTGGTCAACCGAGACAACGCCGCCGTGCACGTCTCCGGCCACTGCAACGAGGGCGAACTGCTGTACATGTACAACATCGTCAAGCCGAAGTGCGCCATGCCTATCCACGGCGAAAACCGCCACTTGGTGGCCAACGGCATGATCGCCGTCAAGACCGGCGTCGATCCGCAGAACGTCGTGCTGGCCGAAGACGGCGACGTCGTCGACCTGTACCACGGCCAGGCCGCGGTCGTCGGCTCCGTGCCGTGCGGCTACGTGTACGTCGATGGTGATTCCGTCGGCGAACTGACCGACGAAGAACTCGAGAAGCGCCGCATCCTCGGCACCGAAGGCTTCGTGTCCAGCTTCGTGGTCGTCGACACCGAAACCGCGGATGTCATCACCGGCCCGAAGATCTACCTCAACGCGGTCGCGGAAGACGAAAGCGAGTTCGACAAGGTCCGTCACCAGATCGTCGAGCAGCTGCAGGACGCGATGATGACCGGCACGCGCGACACCTACAAGCTGCAGCAGATCATGCGACGCACGCTTGGCGGCTGGGTCGCACGCCAGCTGCACCGCAAGCCGATGATCGTCCCCGTCGTCGCCGACATCGCGCAGGACGTGGATGATGCGATGAATCTGAACGCATCGAAATAACCTGTAGACCATACGCAAATCGGAAGGCGACGTGACCGGCACAATCGGTCGCGCCGCCTTCTGCTACCAGAAAGAAGGAGTGACATGCCAGGAGCAAACCTCACCCGAATCGAAGCGGAAGAACGCAAAAGCATCATCGCCGCGCCAATCCATTACACGGTCAAGCTTGACCTGACCCGCGGAGCCAAGGATTTCGGCTCCGAAACCACCATCACCTTCGACGCGAAGCCGGGGAAGTCAAGCTTCCTTGACCTCATCGCCAACGAAGTCAGCGAGATCACCCTCAACGGCGAAACCCTCGACCCGGCCGAAGCATACGCGGACAGCCGCATCGAACTGAAGAACCTCAAGGAACACAACGAGGTCACCGTCAAGGCGCTGTGCCAGTACTCCAACACCGGCGAAGGACTGCACCGCAGCGTCGACCCGTCCGACGGCAACATCTACCTGTACACCCAGTTCGAAGTGCCGGACGCGCGCCGCGTCTACGCCGTGTTCGACCAGCCTGACCTCAAGGCTGTGTTCGACTTCTCCGTGCTTGCGGCCAAGTCCTGGATCGTTACCTCCAACATGCCGACCGCATCCGTCACGGACGCCGACACCGTCACCGAGGAAGGCACGCTCGGCAGCCACGAGCCCGAAACCACCAAGCTGTGGGTGTTCGAACCGACCCCGACCATGAGCTCCTACCTCACCGCCATCTGCGCCGGTCCATACGCCGAATGGCACACCGAATACGCCAACGAGGACGGCCGCACCGTGCCGATGGCCATGTACTGCCGTCAGGCGCTCGCCAAGGCCTTTGAGAAGGATGTCGACTACCTGTTCGACATCACCAAGAAGGGCTTCGCCTTCTACGCCAAGACCTGGGGCGTGCCGTACCCGTACGCCAAGTACGACCAGATCTACGTGCCGGAATACAATGCCGGCGCCATGGAGAACATCGGCATGGTCACCATCCGCGACCAGTACGTGTTCGAATCCAAGGTCACCGACGCCTATGCGGAACGACGCGTCGTCACCGTGCTGCACGAGCTCGCCCACATGTGGTTCGGCGACTACGTGACCATGAAGTGGTGGAACGACCTGTGGCTCAACGAATCCTTCGCGGAGTTCACCTCCACCATGGCCACTGCCGAGGCAACCGAATGGAAGGACGCCTGGGCCACCTTCAGCTCTGGCGAGAAGAGCTGGGCGTTGAATCAGGACCAGCTGAGCACCACCCACCCGATCGTCGCCCCGATCAACGACCTCAACGACACCTACGTCAACTTCGACGGCATCACCTACGCCAAGGGCGCCTCCGTGCTGAAGCAGCTCGTCTACTACGTCGGCCGCGACCGCTTCTTCAAGGGCATCAACAACTACCTCAACAAGCACGCCTACTCCAACGCCACCCTCGCCGACCTGCTCGCCGAACTGGAACTCACCTCCGGCCGCGACCTCAAGGCCTGGAGCGCCCAGTGGCTCGAACGGTCCGGCATCAACACCATCACCACGGAAGTGGAGACCAACGAGGACGGCACCATCAAACGCCTCGCCCTCCGCCAGACCGCGCCGGCCGAACATCCGGTCCTGCGCGCCCACCGCCTCGCCGTCGGCTTCTACAACGAGGATCCGGAAACCGGCAAGATCGTGCGCACCGACCGATTCGAACTTGACGTGGACGGTGCGCTGACGGTCGTCGACGCGGCCGCGGGCAAGGCACGTCCGTCGCTGATTCTTGTGAACGATGACGATTTGACCTACACGAAGCTTCGTTTCGACGACAAGAGCCTCGCCTTCGCCTTGGATAACCTGTACCGCTTCGACGATGCGCTCGCACGCTCCGTGATCTGGCTCGCCCTGTGGGACATGACCCGCGACGGCGAACTGCCGGCACGCAGGTTCATCGACACCTCGCTGGCCGCGCTCGCCACCGAACGCGAATCCACCACCTTCCGTTATGCGCTGGCACAGGTCAGCACCACCGCATGGCATTACACCGCTCCGGCCGATCGTGCCGAGGTCGTGAAGCATGTGGCCGCCGAACTGTTCAAGCTGGCCGGCGCGGCCAAGGCCGGATCGGACGAGCAGTTCCAGCTTGTCACCGCCTATCTGGGCTACGGCGAGCCGGGCGACGAAGCATTCGTGGCCAATGCGAAGGGTCTGCTCGACGGCTCCGTGGCATTCGAAGGCCTTGACATCGACAACAACTTCCGTTGGACCATCATCAACGCGCTGAGCACCGTCAATGCGATCGACCAAGCTGGAATCGACGCCGAACTGGCCAAGCGCGAAACCACCGAGAACCGTGAGTTCGCCTATGGCGCACGCGCTGTGGCCGGCACCGCCGAAGCGAAGGCATGGGCGTGGAACGAGGCTTTGCACGATGACGGTCTGACCAACATGCAGTTGGAATCCGTGGCTCGCGGCTTCGCCGCCACACCGCGCGCAGACCTGGCCGAGCCGTATGCCGAGAAGTACTTCGAAGCAGTCGATTGGATTTGGGAACACAAGACCTTCCACATGGCCGAGGCTCTGCTCGAGGGCCTGTATCCGGGCTATGCCGATCCGGCGAAGCTCGTCGAGCTCGGTGACGCCTGGCTCGCGTCCCATAAGGGCGCGGACAACGCCTTGCAGCGCATTGTGCGTGGCAACGTCGAGGCTTCTCACCGCACGCTGAAAGTGCGCGACTTCAACGCCGCGCTCTGATAGCAGGGGCGACAGGAACGTTCCCGCTTAAGAGCCGTCATGTCGTCGCACGACTTTGATTTTGGGTGCGATTTTCAAAGTCGTGTGACGGGCATATCGGCATTTATGCCCCCTAATCCTCGGTTTCCGCTTGAGAATAAGGGTCAGGGGGCATTTTTGCGTCGAAGGCTGTCGCACGACTTTGATTTTGGAGGCATTTTTCAAAGTTGTGCGACAAGCGTGCTGGCTTTCATACCCTCTAACTCTTATTTTTCGCTGGTTTTCAACGGAAAATGATAGTTAGGGGGTATTTCTTTATCAAGTGCTGTCGCACGACTTGATTTTCCGCCTTGAAATCAAAGTCGTGCGACACGAAAAGGGCATTGCGCGCCGTGAAATGCTTTGAATTGTGAAGTGTTATGCGATTGCGCCACAGGCTGCCGGTTTCGACGGCATGATTGAGTACGATAGGTCACGGAAATATCGTTTGCAGATAGCGAGGATTTGAGACTCATGCCACGTATGTTCGGAACCGACGGCGTTCGAGGATTGGCGAATAGGGATTTGACAGCACAGCTGGCGCTTGATTTGGGTGACGCCGCAGTGCGCGTGCTGGGCGATGACGACGACAAGGGCGAGTTCGCGAGCCGCCGTCGCGCGCTGGTCGGCCGCGATACGCGAGTTTCCGGCGATTTCCTTGCCGCGGCGTTGTCCGCGGGCATGTCCGCAGGCGGTTTCGATGTGATCGATGCCGGCATCATCCCGACCCCGGGTGTCGCTTACCTGACATCCGTGCTCAACGTCGAAATGGGTGCCGTGATTTCCGCCTCCCATAATCCGATGCCCGACAACGGCATCAAGTTCTTCGCGCGCGGCGGCTTCAAGCTGCCTGACGCCAAGGAGGACGAGATCGAAGCGGTGCTCGGCCAGGATTGGGAACGTCCTACCGGCGCGGGCGTGGGACGTATCAGCCATGACACCGCCACCGCAACCAACCTGTACATCGACCATCTGGTCTCCGCCATCGCACCGGTCGGTCCGGACAAGTCCCAGCCGACCCCGCTGAAGGGACTGAAGATCGTGGCCGACTGCGCGAACGGCGCCACTTCCGTGGTTGCGCCGGAAGCGCTGCGCCGGGCAGGCGCCGATGTCACCGTCATCAACGCGTCCCCGGACGGATACAACATCAACAAGAACGCCGGATCCACGCATCCCGAGCAGCTGCAGGCCATGGTCAAGGCCTCCGGCGCCGTCATGGGCGTTGCCTTCGATGGAGACGCAGACCGTTGCCTCGCCGTGGACGAAGACGGCACCATGGTCAACGGCGATCAGATCATGGGTATTCTGGCACGCGCCAAGAAGAACGCCGGCAAGCTCAACCACGACACCCTCGTAGTGACGGTGATGAGCAATCTCGGTCTGAAACTGGCCCTGCGTTCCATGGGCATCAAGACCGTGCAGACCAACGTGGGCGACCGTTACGTGCTTGAGGAGATGCTCCGTGGCGATTATTCGCTCGGCGGCGAGCAGTCCGGCCACGTGATCAACCGTGAATTCGCCACCACCGGCGACGGCACCCTGACCGCGCTGACCCTGTGCAACGAAGTCGTGCGCTCCGGCAAGAGCCTCAAGGAACTGGCCGCCGACTTCCCGCAGCTGCCGCAGACACTCATCAACGTGCCGAACGTCGACAAGATGGCCGCCAAGACGAACGCCAAGGTCCAGGCCGCAGTGGAACGCGAGGAGAAACTCTTGGGAGACACCGGCCGCGTGCTGCTGCGTCCATCCGGTACCGAGCCGCTCGTCCGCGTCATGGCCGAGGCCGAAACCCAGCAGCAGGCCGACGAAGTGTGCGATCGCCTCGCCAAGGTCGTCGCCGATGAGCTCGCCCTGTAGGAGGACCGCATGTTCGGACATAACACGAAAGTGAATCTCGAACTCAACCGCGAGGTCGAGAAGCTTATCAAAATCGGCGGCACGGAGAAGATCCTGCCGATCGTGCAGGCGGGCGAGCCGGTGCTGCGTCAGCAGACCGTCGCCTATGACGGGCAGCTGAGCCGCAAGACGCTCGACAAGCTCATCGATGCCATGCGCGTCACCATGCTGGAGGCTCCGGGCGTGGGTCTGGCGGCCACCCAGATTGGTCTCGGCCTGGCAATGGCCGTCGTGGAGGATCATGTGCGTGACGATGACGAAGGCGATCCGCGCGAAGCCGCGGAATTCCCCTTCCATGCCATCATCAACCCCAGCTATGAGCCGATCGGCACCGAAACCCGTAGCTTCTACGAAGGATGCCTGAGCTTCGACGGCTATCAGGCCGTGCGCAAACGCTGGCTTGACATCACCGCCCGTTGGCAGGACGAGGACGGCAACCAGCATGAGGAACATCTGCATGGCTGGCCCGCCCGCATCTTCCAACACGAAACCGACCATCTCAGCGGCGAACTGTACATCGACCAGGCCGAGATCCGAAGCCTGACTACCAACGAGAATCTCGAGGATTTCTGGTGCGAGGATCCGGTACCGACCGAAGCCGCAGCGGAACTCGGATTCGAACTGTGATCGCAAGGCTGTGACCGCATAGACGGACGCGGCAGACGCGACGAAAACACGAAAACGCAAGGGGTGCCTCTCAAGTTGCTCGCTTGAGAGGCACCCCTTGCGTTTGACGCGCATGCCATTCGGAATTCATATTCCGGCGATTATGCGGGATCCGTCAGCATTCCGGATTCACCAGCATGTCGCGCGCATCGGCTTCCCGTTCGGCAGCCGAACGCAGATCCCAGCCCGGTTTGCGCGACGCGTACAGCACCAGCGGCGGCACGCCGAGCACAATCACGACAACGGCCACCAGAATCGCATACGAGACGCTGTTCAAACCGGTGAAGCCGGCCGGACGTACGAAGGTCAGGACGAACGCTGCGGCGGAAGCGACGAAACCGACGCCCGCGACCAGCCGGATCGCTGGAACCCGATATGTGCGCCGTACCTCGGCATGTGTTCTGCGCAGACGGATCGCCGCGGCGAACATCAGCATGTACATCACCAGATACAACGCGGTCGCCATATCCACCAATGTCGCGAAAGCGGTGTTGCCATTGGGGATCAGCACGAACAGCAACGCCAGCACGGTCACGATGATGCCCTGCGGAATCAGAATGCCCTCCTGCACGCCATGGGCGTTGCGCTTCTGCAACGCGGGCGGCATAAGACCGGTTCGAGCGGCCGACAAAAGACCGCGGGAAGGCCCTGCGATCCATGCTACCACGGAGGAGAACGCGCCCAATGCGATGAGCAGCGAAATCACCGGAGTGCCCCAGCTCATGCCGAAATGGTCGAAGAACTCCTTGAACGCCAGATTGATGCCGTCGATGAGTCCCAGCTCACGATGCGGCACGGCGAAGGCGATGGCCAGGGTCGGCAGCACGAGCACCAGCAGGATCAGCGCGGTGGCCAACGCGATGGCGCGCGGGAACTGGCTTCCCGGATGCTCCATGTCGTTGGCATGCACGGCGTTGACCTCCATGCCCGCATAGGCGAGCACATTGGAGACGATCAGCACAATCGACGCGATGCCCGTCCACGACGGCAGCAGCGCGGACGCATGCAGGGAAGTATGCATCGGTTCGCCGATCGCCAGCCAGACCGCTCCGAAGATGATGAGCAGCAGTGCCGGGAACAGCGTTCCGATAAGTCCCGAAACCGAACCGACTTTGGCGAACAGGTTGCCGCCCCGCAGCGCCACCAGCGTGCTCGCCCAATACAGCACGATGATCACCGCGGCGACGTACACGCCGTTGCTGCCCAAGCCTCCCATGCCGAACACGTATGACAGGCTGACGGCGATGAAGGCGATCTGAATTGGATACCACACCACATTCTGGATCCACTGCAGCCAGATGGCAAGGAATCCGATTCGATTGCCGAAGGCCTCACGCACCCATACGTACACGCCGCCCTTCCAGCCGGTGGCCAGTTCGGCGGCGACCAAGGCGGTCGGTACCAGGAAGACCACCGCGGGAATGAGATACAGCAGAATTGATGCGAGACCGTAGTCGGCCAT
Organism: Bifidobacterium ruminantium DSM 6489; assembly: GCF_000770925.1. Taxonomy (GTDB): domain Bacteria; phylum Actinomycetota; class Actinomycetes; order Actinomycetales; family Bifidobacteriaceae; genus Bifidobacterium; species Bifidobacterium ruminantium. The sequence goes on from NZ_JDTK01000008.1 coordinate 106,388, forward strand.
GGCCGGCAGCGAACGCAACGAGGCCACCGCCACCACGGTCAGCATGGCCAGCTGGCCGACCGACATCATGGCCTTGCCGGTTTTGCTCGCGACGCTTGAGGTTGTGCCGCCTGCTTCATTCTCCCCGGCATGCGCAGGTGCGCCCGTAATATTGGGGTTTCCTGCATCTGCAGATCGGCCGGTGGACGCGATGGGGGATGGATTGTTCGCCGTTCCGGTCGGTGTCGTCCGGGCATTCGCCCCGAAGTGAGCGGATCCTGGATGTGCAGCTGCGCTTGCGTTGTGCGCCACCACGGCAAGCGGCTTTTTTCATATGAACTGTCATTGCAGCCAGCTTTCGTGAACATAATCGTTGTGGGAATGATCATGGTTTTCCTTCAATTCCCCGGAATCAAGGAACATCAGTGATGGAATCCGGATACGTGCGCCTCGCTCGGCATCGGAGAACGAAGTCCGTCCAGATACTTCACGCACGCCTTCAGATCCCCGATGAACGCTTCGGCCATGTCGTGGCTGAAGCCGTTGCGCACCACGATGCGCTGCACGGTCACCTGCGTCAGATTCATCGGCATCGGATAGGCCGGCACCAGCCAACCCTTCATACGCAACCGATCCTGCAGATCGTACAGATTCCATTTGCGATTCGCCCGATCCTTGAGCATCCAAGCGAACACCGGAATGTCGGAACCGTCATTCCACAACGTGAAATCATCCATCTTCGCTATCTCGCCCGACAGGTACTTCGCCACATCGTGCGAGGTCTGCTGCATCCTTCGATACCCTTCGAATCCCAGACGCAGGAACATGTAATACTGCAGCAGCACCTGCGCTCCCGGACGGGAGAAGTTCAGCGCGAACGTCGGCATCTCACCGCCGAGATAACTCACCTTGAAAATCAAGCTTTCCGGCAAATCGGCGGTCTCACGCCATATAACCCAGCCCAATCCCGGATACACCAGACCATACTTATGCCCGGAGGTGCTGATGGAGTAGACGCGCTTGACGCGGAAATCCCAGGCGAGGTCCGGCTGGATGAACGGTGCGATCATGGCGCCCGAAGCGCCGTCCACATGGATGCGCACGTCGAGTCCAGTGCGTTCCTCGATACGGTCCAACGCCTCGGAGATCTTCTCGACCGGCTCATACATACCCGTATACGTCACGCCCATGATGGCCACCACGCCAATGGTGTTCTCGTCGACGTACTTGTCGAGGTCATGCCCGTCGAGCACCTTGTGATCTTCGGAAATCGGCACGTAGCGCGGTTCCACGTCGAAATAGTTGCAGAACTTCTCCCAGCAGACCTGCACGGCGCTGCTCATCACCAGATTGGGCTTGTCGGTGGGCAGGCCGACCTTCTCACGCGCCTCCTTCCAACGGCGCTTGAGCGCCAGTCCGCCCAGCATGCACGCTTCGGACGAGCCGATGGTGGAGGTGCCGATGGTGTTCATCGGATCGGGCGCGTGCCACAGGTCAGCAAGCATGTGCCAGCAACGGGATTCGACCTCGGCCGTCTTCGGATACTCGTCCTTGTCGATCATGTTCTTGTCGGCCGCCTCCATGTACAGACGATTCGCATGGTCATCCATCCACGTGCCGACGAACGTCGCGAGGTTGAGTCGCGCGTTGCCGTCCAGCATGGCTTCGTCATGCACCACCTGATAGGCGGTTTCCGGCAGGGAGCCTTCCCTCGGCATGGTGAATTTCGGGAACGCCTTGGCCTCCTTCGGCCGTGCGAACAGTGGATTGATTTCCACATTGTCCGGAAGGCGTCCGCTTCCCTTGGCTTCGTCGTCTTTGGTTCCGCATGCTTCGTGGAACTCGCTCGGTTCGCATGTTGCCGACATGGTCGTGCCTCCATTGACGTCCGCACCATGGCAGCATCCGCATCCATTTTCGTTGATGTCGCCGATGGAATGCGTTGGTTCGGAATGTGTCACTGACATTGCAGCTTCCTTTCGTTGATTTGGAACGTTTGATCGCGTTCCGTGATTCAAAATGAAAGTCAAGTCTGGGTTTTGCTGGAAAATCGTCATATTTGCGCTATGTGGTGATTCGCATGCCGGCCGCCGTGCATGGATATATCCGCGCGCGGTTTCGTAGGAAGCGATTTCGCACGTACCCATGCACCCACGTTCGCGCAGAGAGGAAGCCCACGCCGGTCCGCCGCATGTCGCAGTGCTCTGATGGTGGGTGTCGGCTACGATGGACAGATATGAGTGAATCGACGACGAATTCTTCCTGGCTTGATGACGCGAAACAGGACATCGGGCAATGGTCGGCATCGATGCCGAACAATGCCGACAACCAGCCGATTGATTGGCAGTGGGTGTCCTCGCTTGACCTGCGCAATGGCATCGGCGTCGCCGCACGGCAGCACATCGACCTGCTGGACATACTGCGCTCCGTACCGTCGCCGCAACTGCCCGTCCAACAATTGCATGATCTGCTGAAGGACGATCTTGCCATTCGCGACCGGCTCGAACCGATCATCGCGCAGTACAGCAGCACGTTCATGACGGATTTCGACCGGCTCATCGCCTCTTATCGGCTTCCCCGCGCGCTCGCCTACGCGAACCGGCGGCTGTGCGACGAAATCGCGGTTTTGCGACGCATCGGTGTGGATATGGGTTTGTGGACGGTCACCGAGGAACGGCGTGAACGCGTGACGGTGCCGGTGCTTCACCCCGGTTCCGCTTCGGTTTCCGGGGAGATCACGCTGGATGACATCCAGGATCGGACCGCCGATATCGTCAACGGGCGTGCCGCCCGACGCGCTTCGGAGAGGAGCCAGAAGCGTGCCAGCGATTATGCCATGTCGCGTGCGAATCTGAGCGGCGTCACCAGTCCGGGCGGCTCCACGGTGTTCGGCCAAGGCTCGGATTCAGCCGGCGCGCGCGGCAATGCGTCTCAAACCGGCGAATCGGCGCAAACTCGCCGTTTGGCCGAGTATCGCAAGTCCGATTGGCGTGACGCGTATCTGCCTGGCCGCGATGTGGACAACGTCATGGGCATCGACATCGAGACCACCGGTACGGATCCGGCTCGCGTGTACATCATCGACGTCGGTTTCGAATACATGAACATGATTTCCCCGCGTCCGGCTGATGCGCCTACTGAATACCGGTACGAGCAGGGCTATTACGAGGCTGGCGACGCGTACGGCCAGGCGCGCTTGTCGTTCGGTGTTCCCGCCGAGAACGCGACGCTTGGAAATCCTCTGATTCGTGACCTGACCGGCATCGACGTGACCCAGCGTGCATCCGGCTTCCGCCTGTTCGACGAGTGGCCGGAGGCGCAGATCGGCTTGTTGCAGCGATTGGAGCAGCAGCCGTATGTGGCGCACAACGCCCGGTTCGAGCATGGATTCTTCATGCTGAATGTGGCCGGATATGCGGAGAGCTACCGTTCGGGCAATATCACGATCATCGATACATTGCCGATGAGCCGCCGTTGGGATGAGGGTTCGATTCCGGATGACGAGCATCCGTACGGCATCAACACATTGGACGCGTACGCCAAGCGGCAGGGCGCGCTTGATCCGACCAAGTCGGAACGACACCTTGGTTTGGAGGACACGCACATCATGTTGGTTGCCATGAAGCATCACTTGGGTGTGCTGCGTGCCGAAGGACGTGGCCCATGGGGAGCGGGAGGCAAGTCCGGAGTCGGTGGAAAGCATTGCGGTCGCCGCTGGTAGATGTCTGGAAGGTATTTTCTTCCTGATTTGTCAAGTTTCGACACGCCGATGGAGTCC
>NZ_JDTK01000009.1 GCF_000770925.1 Bifidobacterium ruminantium DSM 6489
CCCTGAGTGTCCGTTTCTGCAGAATCGGACATCCATGGCATCTGCAGAACACCACGCGCGACCGATTCTGGAGAATCAGACACGTAAGGCACATTCCGCAAGGCTTAGATGTCCGTTTCCCCAGAATCGGACACTCAGACCCAGATATTGACCCCGCGAACGTCCGATTCTGCAGAATCGGACACGTAGGGCACATTCCGCGAATCCTGGATGTCCATTTCTCCAGAATCGGACGCCGGATATCGAGACTCAGGACCCAAGGAGCCTCGAGGGACCTGCGCGGTCAATCTCACTTGGTGTACACGGAGATGCGCTCGCCGACGTGCTTGGCGGATTCGGCCTCGTCCACCACGGCGATGGCGAAGTCGGCGTAGCTGATGAAGCTCTGACCCTCGGCGTTGGCGGTGAACTCTTCGCCGGCCAGCTCATAGGAGCCGGTGCGCGCGCCTTCGGCCTGGAAGTCGGCGGCCGGGCTGATGTAGGTCCACTTCACGTCGGTGCGCTCACGCAGTTCCTCCAGCGACTTGCCCATGCCGTTGGCCAGCGGAATGAACGCCTCCGGGAAGGTCGGCAGGTCCTTGACCTGGGTCTTGTGCTCGACGTCGACGTACAGGCTACCTGCGCCGCCGACCACGATCAGGCGGGTGTCGGTGCCGGACAGCGCGTCGCACAGGGTCTTGAGGGAGGTGGAGTGCTGCGGCTGGTCTTCCGGAGCCCACACGCCGAACGCGTCCACGACCACGTCGAAACCGGCTAGGTCGGCTGCAGTCAGGTCGAACAGGTCCTTGATGATGGCGTGCTGCGCTTCGGACTTGTTTTCGCCGCGCACCACGGCGGTCACGTCATGGCCGCGCTTGACGGCCTCCTTGACGACGAGCTGGCCTTCCTTGCCGTTAGCTGCCACCACTGCGATCTTCATGTTTGTTCCTTTCGTAGGTTTCTCAAGGTTTTAGCGGGCGGATTTCCGTTGCTTCCCGCTGTCGCTATGAACATTATTTCCATACCGACCAAAACGGAAGAAGGCATAATAAAGTGCTATAGTTACCAAAAGGGAACTTTTATTGATTTTATTGCGATTAGTAAAGGAGCGATTTTTCTGATGGAACGTGAGTTACCGGCGTGTCCTGTGGAGACGACGCTGTTGATGATCTCCGATAAGTGGAAAGTGCTGATCCTGCGTGACCTGCTGAACGGGACCATGCGGTTCAGTGAGCTGCGCCGTTCGATCGGCAATGTGTCGCAGAAGGTGCTGACGGCGAATCTGCGTCAGATGGAGCGCGATGGATTGGTGCATCGCGAGGCGTATCCGGAAGTGCCGCCGCGCGTGGAGTATTCGCTGACGGAAACCGGGCGGACGCTGCAACCGATTATCGAGGCGATGAAGGACTGGGGCACGCAGTACAAGGCTGAACATGCCGCCTAATCCGGCCTCTTCACTCCCATTTGCCAATCGCGACACGCCGATTTGTTACTTAGGATGAAGCGGTGTAAATTAATCGATTGTCTGCGAGCGTGGCGGAATGGTAGACGCGCTGTCTTCAGGTGGCAGTGAGTGTATGCTCGTGGGGGTTCAACTCCCCCCGCTCGCACCAGCAAGAAAGAGCCTGAATCGTTGGAATTCCAACGATTCAGGCTCTTTTGCTATGTCACAAAAGGTCAACTGGTTACAAAAATGGTGACAAAAGTTTCACAACTCATTGGCGTTGTTGAAAACGTATACGACGAAATCGCTACCAAAGAGGCAAAAATAAAGGCAATCAAATCGTCGTGGCCCAACTAAAAACAAAGCACACGAAAAACGAATGGTGGCAAATCACCAATCTCTGAGAATGGCGGAACAGTCCATTTATGGCAGTATTTGCATTCTTCGCTCCATTTTTCACACCCGAAAACCGTTGGAACGAGCCATTTCTTGCAGTTTTTACACCGTTCAGTGGATTGGGGGAGAACCATGGCCAGACACGTTGACGCGATACCGATGGACGGTGTCAGGCCGAAGCCCATACGCATGCTGAACGAACGGCTTCCCTTCGCCTGCGGCATGACCTTGTTCTCGGGCGACGGGGAAACGGGCAAGAGCGCAATGGCCATTAAATTGGCGGCTCAGGCCACCAGGGGAACCTGCGGAGGCTTTCTGAAGGATCCTATAGACGTTGGCTTCATCCTCACCGAGGACGACTGAGATAAGGTCAGCGGCCGCCTCATGGCGTCCGGAGCGGACATGGGGCGAGTCCATTGCTTCGTATCGTTCAATGACGCCAATCCCGATATACGCGACAAAACGGTCGATCTGACCAAGGACATGGCTTTGGCGCGTGCGGCATGCGCCCAGTACGGCATCAAGCTTCTGGTGATTGACGCGCTTGCCGAATGCATGGGAGACATCGACCAGAACCAGCACGGGCCGGTCTCTCGCGTTCTCACGCGTCTCAGCCAGTGGAGCGAGGAGGATGGCGTGGAAATCATCGGACTGCACCACGACGGCAAGGGGGACAAGGAACGGACATTGCCGGTCCCTACTCGTCTTGCTTCCGAGCTTCGTCACCGTCCTGTCGGCTGGCTGTTTCCCGGCGGGGCGGAAGGATATTGCGGCGTGGACTTCGTCGCCAAACGCATCAGGACGGCGACCGGATGGCCCTCGCACAGCCTGCGGCGACGATTCGCCACCGTCAGCTACTACCGAAGCGGCTGCAACATCGTCCTGGTCAGTCGGATGCGCGGCCGCTCCAACATTGCTACCACCATGCGCTACATCGGTCTGGTCCAGAACGAAATGAGAACCACGATTGAAGCCACGGCCCGCACCGACATGCACACAGACCGCATCACCAACGCCTTCATCGGGAAAGTCAGCTAACACTCCATGTCTATCGGCTTAGACTCGAAAGCAACCCAACACACCTCATTATATGGTCCCAGAATCTGGTACCATATAAGTATGTTTGAATGTGAGGAATCGGCCTACAAGCACTGGTTTACACAGGCGCAGATCGACTATGTGATCAGGCATGCGGTGGCGATGTTCGAGGTCGAGTCACGACGGCCCGGCGACCGTACCATGGCGTTCCTCGGATACGTGGACGAGTCACGGGAACGCCGTGTGGAAGTGCTGGTTTCGCAGCGCACACGCAAGGCGTTCCACGCGATGGACTGTCGTCCCGACTGGCAGCGGTTCTTCGACCAGGCGAAATGAAAGGAGAAGCCATGACTCACAACAACGAATGGTCCGAACTGTCGGACTCGTATGCCGAACACACCCCGCGGATCGTCGGCGAGGTCATCCGCCCGTCCCGGCCACTCACGGCAGCCGACCTGGATGACATCTTTGCAGGCAGGCCGCTCGCGGAGCAGCCGCGGCAGCAGGCGTCGGTGATGTGCAAGACCTATCTAACGCCGGACATGGCATCCCGAGCCGCCATGCAGGCCGAAAAGGAGCACCTGTCCAAGGCAGCTCTACTGCGCAAGGCCCTGGCAGCCTACCTCAACAATCCCACTCAGGCGAACACGCGCATTCCACAGACCGCGTAATCGCACCACATGAAGAACGAGCGGGGCGGCATCATACCAAATGATGCCGCCCCGCTCATTTCATCGTTCATCCGCTACCGCGCCGCACGGTTTCGCTTCCCGGTGAATGCGTAGAGGCCGACCAGCATGAGACAGGCGACCAGGAAGAACAGCGGAATCACCCTCGTCACCGGCAGGAAACGCAGCACCACGCCGATGACGCCCAAGGTCAGCATGGAACAGATGCGGGACACCGCCGAGCTCACCGACGTGAGCGTGCTCAGGGATTCCTCGCTGGCCATCGACCGGAAGTGGGCATCCGAATAGAACACGACGATCCAGAACCCGAAGACGAACAACAGGTAGGCAGCGAGCGATGCCTCAGCCCCCGTGAACATCACCATCAGGGATGCCGCCGCGACTACACCGAAGACGACCTTCAACGTTCGGCTGGAACGCAACCGCCCCACCGCAGACGCTCCCAGGAACGTCACCAGCACCGAGATCAGCTGGAACGCGACGTACACGATGCCGAAATACCGCGACGAGACGCCCTCTGCCAGGAAATACGCCTGCCAGAACTGGAAATGCACCTGGAAGAAGATCTGCGTCACGGCGATGACCAGGATGATCCTGCGAATGGAAGCATCCTTCAGACAGGCAATCGCCTCACTGATGGTAGCGCGGAACATGCCCGCCATGTTCGTCCTAGCTGCCAGAGTTTCCGTTTTCTCCTGTTCGAAGTCCTCGGCGTGGAGCCGGAACGCCGCCTGGACGAACAGCACGACGAACAGAGCCGCGACCGCCACCCACAGGTACAGCGCGTCGCCGACGAACGGATACACCGCGGAGCCGACCAGGCCGCCGACTATCAGTCCAATGGTCTCGCACCGGGCGTCAAGACGTACCAGGTAGTGAAGTGTCTTCCCCGGCTCCATCCCGGAGCCACGGCAGAACTTGCGCACCGCCAGAATCGCCTCGTTGCCGATCGTGCCCGACTCGAAGGCGTTGGACACCCCGTAGATGAACCATGCCAGGCACAGCAACGCCGGCGAGGACACGCAGAACACCAAGACGCCGAACACCGCCAGCAACAGCTTGGAGATGACGTAGATACGCTTGCGTCCTAGTGAATCGGCTGCAATCCCCGAGGGAATCTCAAACAGGAACACGGCCAGCGAATAGAACACCTGCACCAGGGCGATCTGCGACAGGTTCAGTCCCTTGGCCAGGAGAATCGGGGTCAGCACCGCATGCGGGAACGACACCGCAAGCGCCGCCAGAAAGGAGGCGCCATAGTAGATACGAGTGCCGGTTACGATTGGCTTCGGAAAGCTGACGGGCCATTTAGCATCCACAATATTTGCACTCCGGGTCACGACGTATCGGCAGCTCCATCCTCTTCCAGCTGCCATTCGCCATTCCAAGCCGCTTGTCAAAGGACTGGACCAGGTCATAGTTCGCCGAGACGAACGCGGCCACATCAAGCATGGCCATTGACGAAGCCACGGCATTGTTTGGGAAAGCGGACGGCGCCGAATAGTTGGCGTTGATGTCCTTAAGATACCGTTCCACCTTGCTGGAGGCGGAAGAAGGCACCAGAGAAAGCGTATTGCCGCATAGCGGGCAGGCATGTCCTGGCGCCCAGAGCGGCCCGATGACCGATATGTCGTTCAGATAGCCGACGTTCAGGAATGGTGTCTGATGCTTGACAAGCACCGGGGTTATCTCTGCCAGCAGTCCTTCCGAATCTGCTGACACTATCGCGAACTTCTTCCCATCCGTTGACGACAGCGCCTTGTCCAGGGATTCCGTGTTCCCTCCCTCAAGGGAATACTCGATATGAACTTCCGGATTCCTTAGTTGAAGCCTTTCCTTCAGAAGGGAGGCCTTGTGCTTTCCTAGATCGTCCTCGGTGAACAGGAACTGCCTGTTCAGGTTCGATTCCTCGACGATATCGAAATCGGTGATGTAGAGTCCCTTTGTCGGATGCATGGCCAGCGCATACCCCGTGAAGTTTCCGATGCCGCCGGCTCCCACAAGGTAGAAGGTGTAATCGGTAAATGCCTGCAACACTTCCTGACCGTTCCCGAAGATCTGGTCATAGTAGAGAGCCGTCTTCCGATAGACGCCCGCGAAACGATCAGCTCCCTCAGGGCGACGGATGAGGGCCTTCAGCTCGATCAGCTTCTCAACGTCGGCCATGACAATCTGCCCCGACTGAGCGGCATCGTCGACCTCCTTGTCAGAGCGAGGGGCGAGGAACCAGTGTAACGTGGCGAGTATCCGGTCAGCGTCCTTTTCCGCTATGACCGTCTGTTTCGTTCCCAATCCCAGAACAAGTCCGTCCTGAGCGAACTGTCCCATCAATGTCTGGGAGGTCAAGAGCATTTGTTTCCCCCTTCTTATGGGAGGCGGGGACGGTAGTCGCCGTCCTCGCCAGTTGTATGGATCTTTGATTACCTCGGTTCTTTGCAGACAGACGCATTTCAGACCCCCTCCGATAGCCGGATATTCAGTTAGCAGCAAGCGAGATGGTTGGCACCCCTTTGCCGACGCCGTACTAGCTCATCGCACAGACAAACCATCCGTTCTGACGGCGTTTCTCGAAGATCTCCATCACTCCCCCACCCCTAATGTGAGGGTGAAGGCTAGACGCCGTGGGATAGACGGCTCAGGAACCGCTGTGTGAGACCATATAGAAGAATGCCGCCGACGAGCACTGCGCAGGCTCCGGAAAACACTAGGGTCCAGTCCTTTGTCCCCATGGTCACACCGAACCAGAGTAGGAGTCCGAGAATCAATGCGAGACCGGCGGGAACCGTATCGCCCCCGTGATTGTTTCGCGGGGCGTTCTTGTTTCTCCTCGCTCCGAATGTCCAAACCGGCATGCGCGCGATCGACGGACGATTGACGCAAAGCATTGGACATCTCTTCAAGGCATTGAGGGAAAGGAGCGAATCGTGAACGCGATCAAGTCCCACGGAATTCCGCAAAAGCCTTGCGCGAGATTGCTCCCGATCCATGAAATGGATATGGGAGTAGCAAGCGACGTGATTGGATATCCAATCACTCGAAACGCGTTGCGTTTCGGCTTGCTCGGGAGACCCAGACCCCATGGTCGAGCAAGCTCTCCAGACCGCTTCGCGGCAATAAAGACGACCCGCCTCCACGTTTTTCTTGGAGGCATGCAATGAGCAAGGCCGAGGGCAGAACGCACTGCGTCGAGAAGATCATCAGGTTCACGCCGGACGAGTGGGAACGGGTGCGCAAACTGCACGAGGAACTGACCAGGTACGCGCTGGAGCACCGTTCGTTCGCCTCGTACGCGCGCCGGATGCTGTCCGAACGGCGCATCCACGTCACCGAGATCAGACCGTTGACCGACCCCGAGCCGATCGCCCGCGAGATCGACCGCATCGGCGTGAACGTTAACCAGATCGCCCACTGGGCCAACGCGAACGAGCGCATAACGCCCGAGCAGGTGGCCGAGATCCGCGCGTCGTTCGACCGCATCGAGCGACTGCTCGGCGACCTGTTCGCCGACAGGCGCGACGCGGGGAAGGACGCGTGAGCATGGCCGTGGTCAAGCTCGGCAGGCCCGTGAAATCGAATCTCGGCGGCCCCAACGGGGCGATGGCGTACATCATCGACCCCGCCAAGACCGACGGCGGGAGACTGGTCGGCTCGAATTACGAGCGGACCAGGACGGACTACGACGCGCTGGCCGAAGGCATGCTCGACGACAACCGCAGGTCGCCGAAGGGCATCCGGAAGGACAGCCGGCTGGCGTACCACATCAAGCTGAGCTTCAGCCCCGACGACCCCGTGACGCCCGAGAAGGTGCACGAGCTCGGCATGGAGTTCGCGCGCCGGATCACGGGCGGCGAATACAGGTTCGTGGTTGCCACGCACACCGACCGCCACCATCTGCACGACCACATCATGGTGTGCGCCGCCTCCCGCTACGGGAAGCATCTGAAGGCCGAGCTGCCCAAGGACATCATCGACCAGTGGCGCGCGGTCAGCGACGAGATATGCCGCCGCGAGGGTCTGAGAGTCGTGTTCAACCCCGTCGTGGAGGAACAGGCACGCAAGATGCGCGGCAGCGAGACCACGACGGACGACGCGCCGACGACACGGGAACGCGATCCCGAACGCATCGATGAGACCGCCGGACCGGGCGCGGCGACGCCGCCACGGACGACGCGACGGGCCGAAGGCGAGGAGCCGGTGGAGCGCCGGTACGGCATGTCGATGGAGGAGATTTACGCGTCCGCGAAGGGCATGGGCGTCAAGGACCGGATCCGCATGCTGATCGACCTGACCTCGTCCGCGGCGGAGAACTTCGAGGACTGGAAGGACATGCTCGACATACGCGGCATCGGCGTCGAAGTCCGCGGCCAGCACTTCACGTACACGCTCAAGGACACCGGCTTCAAAGTCCGCGACACGAAGCTCGGCCAGGCGTACGACATGACGAACATCATGGCCGGCCTCGCGCACACGCCCGTCATACCCGTCACGTTCAACCGCCGCCTCGTCGTCAACCGGACCGGGAAGACGGTCACCGTGTGGCTGCCCGGCACCCACCGAAGGAAGAAGATCACGTTCGACGCGAAGCGCCTCGTGGACGACGGCGGCTCCACGCTGCGCGCGTTCCTGCCCCTCCACCGCGACCAGATCATCCTCGACCCGTCCAACCGGTACGCCGGCCAGACCCCGACGACCGGCCTCTACCAGTGGTTCGGCGAGCCTACAAGCCGGCTCGAACCGCAGACCGCACCCGAACGGCTGCCGCTGCGCTACGGGGTCAGCCCCGCACAGCAGCGCTACTACCAGGCGCAGGCGCACCGCCTCGACCGACTGGCGGGCGAGGCGAAGGCGTTGAACTCGGCGATCCAATGGACCCGCCTCGCCGGTGGCGACACCGCCAAGGAACATGGAAACAATCGTTCCAAGAGGCCATACAAGAAAATCGAGAAGCAGACGACTCCGACAACATCACCCTGCACTTATACGACCATAATTAAACACTCATCCAGCCACTGATCCGTGGTGACAAAACGGTGACAATCATCCTGAAATCTCCCTCTAGGCTACGTGATTGAACTTGCCAAGAACCTAAGCAAAACAAGGCCTTGTCAGTCTCACATGACCCAACAATACGATGCCCATAGAGTTCAACTCCCCCGCTCGCACGGGAATAGAAAACCCCGGAACGTTGGAATACCAAGGTTTCGGGGTTTTCTCGTATGCGACGCATCCGAAAATATGCCAAAAAAATGTACCAAAAACCTGACGTTCAGCAGCGAATCCCGAAACTTCTGAAACTCCAAGACTGCCAAATCCATCGAAAATTGCCAAGGTGGCAGCATCGTTTCCATCGCGCCATCATCGCGCTATCATCGCATTTCACTGTGAGCATAATTCTGGAATGGGAGGCACACGGAAGAGTTGGGTGAAGTGAAAGGTCAAGGTCAGGAGCCCGGGAGGGTTCCGGATGTGGCAACGAACCCGGTCGCCGGTGTCGCTAGATGGTGACGCCGCAGCGATAATCGCACGGCCGGCTGCCAAGCCGCATTACTCCGCGCGCCGAACGCGCATTTGCTTAAGGAGTACCGATTATGGCAATGTTTCCGGCTTTGATGAATGACACGATGTTCTCCGACCTGTTCGATGATCCGTTCTTCGAGGGTTGGCGCAACATGGATCGCGCGGCATGTGATGCGAATATGTCGACGGGCATGATGAGCACCGATGTGCGCGAAACCGACAAGGGCTACATGGTCGACATCGACATGCCTGGTTTCAAGAAGGACGACATCTCGCTGGATCTGCAGAACGGCTATCTGACCGTTTCCGCGCATCGCAATAGCTCGCACGAGGACAAGGACGGCAACGGCCGCTGGCTGCGTCGCGAACGCTACGCCGGCTCTTGCTCTCGCAGCTTCTACGTTGGCGAGGACATGAAGGATTCCGATATTCACGCCAGCTACAAGGACGGCACCCTGTGCCTGGAAATGCCGAAGCCTGAAGCGCAACAGCAGGTCGAGGCCAAGCACCAGATCGCCATCGAAGGCTGATTTCCCGGCCTCTGCAAGCCGTGAATCGCGGTAATCACTAGGCAAACAATGCCGGACACCCGTGCAAGGTGCCCGGCATTTTCGTTTTCGAATGTCCGATTCTGCAGAATCGGACAAATATGCATCCCAAACATGACCCCACGTGTCCGATTCTGGAGAATCGGACATTCACGCACCATCAACGCGACCTTGTTTGTCCGATTCTGGAGAATCGGACATTCGAAAGCGAAGCATACGGCACGGCCTGCCAAAGCATCGTTACAAAACCGTGCGTGCGCATCGGTAGCGTATGTTCCATGAACGAGACACTTCGCGACACGCTGTTTCTTGTGGTGCTGTTCGCTTCCAATGCAATCCAGGCGATCACCGGATTCGCGGGAACCGTGCTGGCGATGCCGGCCTCGATGCTGCTCATCGGCACGGACGAGGCACGTGTGGTGCTCAATATGATGGCGCTGCTGTCCTGCTTATGGCTCGGCATCCAGCATCATCGCCATATCCGATGGCGCGAACTTGGCATCATGATCGCTTTCATGGCCATCGGCATGGTCGCAGGCATTGCGATGTACAGTCTGCTGCCGCTTGCGCCGTTGCAGAAAGCATACGGCCTGTTCATCATCGTCATCGCAGCGAAGAATCTGCTCCATCCGTCGACGTCCACGCCACGGCAAGGAACGCTGATTGCGATTCTGATCGGCGCGGGCGTCGTGCATGGACTGTTCGTTTCCGGCGGCGCGCTACTGGTGGTGTACGCGGCAGCCGTGCTGAAGGACAAAGACGAGTTCCGCGCCACGGTCGCCTGCGTGTGGGTGGCGCTCAATTCGGTGATGGGGATCCAGCAGGTCGCAGCCGGCGCCTGGACGACGCATGCGGCGCTGCTCACCCTCGTTGGCATTCCGCCGCTGATCGCAGCCGTCTTCATCGGCAACGCGCTTCAGAAACGCATCAGCCAAACGGCGTTCCTAAAGCTGACCTACATACTGCTTATCGTTTCCGGCGCGTCAATACTTCTGTAGCCCATACCCCACCCCATCGTCGCCAAAACATGACTACGAATGTCCGATTCTGGAAAAACGGACACCCAACCGCCCCAAGCATATGACCACGCGTCCGATTCTGCAGAATCGGACACTCAGACCCCACATATGGCACTTCACGTGTCCGATTCTGCAGAATCGGACATTCGGAACACTACATTTGGGTTCCACGGCGCGCAGCGGCTCGCCCACCACAGGCACCGCCCACCACAGGCGTCACCGCAGGCACGGACGAGCAGCTCGGCCACAGGCCACCAAAGCGTGCCGTTACAAACGGCCGGTACAGTTCCAGCTATGACCGTTCGTTTGCAGGAGCTTTTCGACCAGGCCCGCGCGCAGAAGCATGACATCACGCTGATCGCCGGAAGGGCGGGGCTCAACCGGCCGGTGCGCTGGGTGCACATGGTCGAGAACGAGGAAATCGCAGGATTCCTCGAAGGCCAGGAGATCGCATTCACCACCGGCATCGGTTTGGATAGCCAGGAGAGCCTCACCGAACTGGTGGCCAGCACCTACCGATGCGGCGCAAGCGGCATCGTGGTGAACGTCGGCCCGTTCATCCACCAGATCAGCCCCAACGCCATACGATTCTGCGACGAGCACGACTTCCCCCTGTTCCGCGTGCCGTGGAACGAGCACATGGCGCAGATCATGCACCAGTTCAGCCTCTCGATCACCCTGAGCGAGAAATACTCCCTCGAACTGGGCGTCGCCCTGAAGAACGCCATCGAATGGCCGGCCAACGAGGAACTCTACCTGGACACTCTCGAGCAGAACGGCTTCGGCAAGGATTGGAACTACAGCGTCGGCGTGATGGATTGCGTGTCCACTGTGCCCACCGCCGAATGCGCGCTGCCGCATGTGCCGGACGCGCGCATCGATATGTTTCGCGACGCCCTCGAATCGCTGATCACGCAGCATCAGTGGCAGATCGCGCAGTTCGCCATGGACCATCGGATCGTGATGGTGTTCGCCCGCTACAACGCCGACGAAATTTCGACGATCACACGTGAGATGCTGTCGGCATGCATGGCGATCGCGCATGACGACGAACGCATGTTCATCGGCATCGGCAAAATCACGAAATCGGCCCGCTGCATCGGCAAAAGCTATCGTCAGGGACTGACGTTGGAACGCCTGCAGAAACATCGCGGCAAATCCGAAACGCCATTCCTTTACGATGACGCCGGCGTGGACAAGCTGCTGCTATCCGTAGGCGATCCCGAGATATTGCGCGACTACTACAACCACACCGTCGGCCCACTCGTCGAATACGACAAGGTCAACAATGGCGATTTGACCGAGACGTTGCGCAATTATCTGATGTTCAGCGGCAGCATCAAGGAGACCAGCGAGCGCATGTACGTGCATCGCAACACGGTGAGCTACAAGCTTGGGAAGATCCAGGACATCCTCGATGTGAATTTGTCGGACTTCGCGGTGCGCGAGTCCCTTTCGATCGGACTGCATGTCAAGGAGCTGCTGGACTGCTGACGGCGACGGTCGCGTCCGTCTTTCTTCCGTTTTTTCTTTCGCCACACCTTGCCATTTCACCATCGTTTCCTTCGCCATTATTTGTGCTGCAGCACAAACAGCTTTAGGCGCCGCAGCATTGTTCCACGATTTCCGGATTCATACAATGCAAGTTATCGCAAGGAATTTCCAAAGAGAATTCCTGCATTGCGAACACTGGTAAATCCACATCGGAAAACGTCGCACAAGCTTTTTGTGCACGGCGCACATCCCATCCGATGTGACGGCGGAAGGAACAACCATGGAAGAACTGACCGGCGAAGAGGTCGCATCCCTGCACAGCAAGTACGTCATGCAGTCCTGGCACAAGCAGGGCGGCCCCGTCAAGCCCATCAAGAAGGCCGACGGCATCTATTTCTGGGATTACGACGGCAAACGCTATACCGACATGTCCTCGCTGCTCGTATGCTCCAATCTCGGCCATGAGCTTCCCGAAATCGTGGACGCGATCAAGGAGCAGACCGACAAGATGTGCTTCATGGCTCCCGCCTACGCGTCCGAACCGAAATCCCGCCTGGCCAAGATGCTGGTCGACGTGGCCGACCCCGATTTCTACCAGCGCGTGTTCTTCACCAACGGCGGCGCCGATTCCAATGAGAACGCCATCAAAATGGCCCGCATGGTGACAGGCCGTCCGAAGATCTTCAGCTGCTACCGCAGCTACCACGGCTCCACCATCGGAGCCTCCAACGCGTCCGGCGACTGGCGTCGTTTCGCCACCGAGCTGGGCGGCTCGGCCCCCGGCTTCGTGCATTTCATGAACCCGAACATGTATGAGGACGGCTACACCCGCGGTGTGGACGACGCCGCCGTGACCGCCGACTATCTGCATCGTCTGGACGAGCAGCTGCAGTACGAGGGCCCGGACAGCGTCGCCGCGATTCTGATGGAAAGCATCGTCGGCGCCAATGGCGTGATCCTTCCGCCCGAAGGCTACATGGAAGGCGTGCGCGCGCTGTGCGACAAGTACGGCATCCTCATGATCTGCGACGAGGTCATGGCCGGCTTCTGCCGCACCGGCAAGATGTTCGCCTGGCAGAATTTCGACATCAAGCCCGACATGTTCACCTTCGCCAAGGGCGTCACCTGCGGCTACGTGCCGTTGGGCGGCGTGGTGGTCTCCAAGCAGATCTCCGACTATTTCACCGACCATGTGCTGCAGTGCGGCCTGACCTATTCCGGACATACGCTCGCCTGCGCCGCCGGCGTCGCCGCGGTCAACTACTACCTCGAGCATGACGTGTGCGCCCACGTCAAGGAGATGGAGGGTATTCTCAAGCCGTTCCTCGAAAGCATGGTGGAGAAGCACAAGTGCGTCGGCGAGGCCCGCTGCATCGGCCTGTTCTCCGCGCTCACCATCGTGAAGAACAAGGAGACGAGGGAGCTCATGGCTCCGTACCACACGCCGAATTCCGTCATGCCGCAGATCATGGCGAAGCTCATGGATCTCGGATTCTCCACGTTCGGACGTGAAACCAACATCAACATCTGCCCGCCGCTGATCATCACCGCCGAGCAACTGGAAGAGGAACTGCCGAAGCTCGACAAGGTGCTCACCTGGGTCGACGAGAACCTGTGCGACTAAGCGATCGCGCGACACACGACAGCAGGAAGAAAGGTCAGGCAAGATGCTTTGGGATTACGCGCAACCGGTGACGATCCGATTTGGCAAGGGAAGGGCGATGGAGATCAAGGACATCGCCGAAACGATGGGGCTACATGACGGCATCATGGTCACTCCGCAGTTCTTCGTCGATTCCGGCGAGGCGCAACGGCTGATCGATGCCAGCGACGGCGCGGTCTCCACCGTGTTCACCGACTTCTCCCCGAATCCGGACGTCACCGAAGTGGACGCCTGTGCCGAAATCATCAGGAAAAACCATTGCGAATTCGTCGTCGCCATGGGCGGCGGCAGCGCGATGGATGTTTCCAAGGCCGCGGCGAGCATCTGTCTGACCGACGATTCCATCGCCGACTACCATGGCACCGGCAAGGCGATGCCGCAGAAGCATCTGCCGATCATCGCACTGCCGACCACCGCCGGCACCGGCAGCGAAGTCACGTACGTATCCGTGCTCACCAATCGCAAGCTCGGCAAAAAAGCGCCGATCGTGTCCGACGGTTTCTTTCCGAGCGTGGCCATTGTGGATCCGGAGCTGACCTACTCGGTGCCGCCGAAAATCACGGCAAGCACCGGCATGGACGTGCTCAGCCAGGCAATTGAAGGATTCTGGAGCAAAGGACACCAGCCGATCTGCGATTCATGCGCGGTGCATGCGGCCAAACTCGTTTTCAAATATCTGCCGATCGCCGTGGCCGAACCGCACAACGAGGAGGCGCGCGAGAAGATGTGCGAGGCGTCCGTGATCGCCGGTCTCGCCTTCACGCTCCCCAAAACCACCTCCTCCCACGCGTGCTCGTTCCCACTGACCAACATCCACGGCATCCCCCACGGCGAGGCATGCGGACTGACGCTCGACTACTTCGCCCGCATCAACAAGGACGCGCAGCACGGGCGCGTGCAGGAATTCGCCCGCGAGATCGGCTTCTCGGACGTGGATGCGATGGCCGACGCCATCCACGACCTCAAGGTGAAAATCGGCATGCGCACGGGATTGAAGGACCTCAACCTCACTGAGGAGCAGATCGCCGACCTGGTACGCATCAGCCGGCATCCGAACCTGTACAACAATCCCGTCGAAATCACGGACGAAATGCTCGACACCATGTACCACTACCTGGCCAGCACCGACTGACCGGCCGAACCACATGCCAAACAGGATAGGAGCGCACGATGAAACGCTTACTGGCAACCATTCGTAAAGGATCACGCACCATTCAGGCATTGCTCTCCCTAGTGCTGCTGCTCGTCCTATGGTGGGGCACGACTGCGGCCGGCCTGATCAATCCGCTGTATCTGCCATCGCCGCAATCGGTGTGGAGCGCGTTCGTGGAAGCGAATTCCTGCCGTCCGCAATCGCCGGGATCAAGCCGCATCATCTGCGGCGAACAGCAATATTTCCTATGGCAGCATCTCGTGGTCAGCCTCGAACGCATCGGCATCGGCATGCTGCTGGCCATCATCGTGGGCATGCTGGTCGGATTCCTTCTGGCCGAAGTCGAATGGCTCAACCGCATCGTGCTGCCCTACATCAACTTCATCCGCGCGCTGCCACCGCTCGGCTACATCGGCCTGCTGATCGTCTGGTTCGGCATCGGCGACACCACCAAGATCTGGCTGCTGTTCCTCGCCGCGTTCCCGCCCATCGTGCTCGCCACCCTGGAAGGCATCCAAGGAGTGAACAAGGACCGGGCCAATTCGGCGCTCTCACTGGGCGCAAGCCGTTTCAAGGCGTTCCTGTTCGTCATCTTCCCCAGCGCGCTGCCCTCCATCATGAACGGCATCCGACTGGCCGTCGGCTTCGCCTGGACCACCGTGGTGGCCGCCGAGCTCAACAACGGCATCCCCGGCATCGGCGCGCTCGCCTACCTGTCCGGCACCGAGCTGAACACCTCGCTCACCATCGCCTGCATCTTCGTCATCGGCATCGCGGCGCTGCTGCTGGACGGGCTGATCGTGCTCATCACCAAACTGGTCACCCCGTGGGTCGGCAAGGACTGAAAACCGACCATCCGCGGAGCGATCATCCGCAACGCAACACACAAGAGAGGACAAGACGATGAGCGACGCAACCCACTTCCCGAACCACACCACGAACCACACCACACGACTGCTCGGCAAAAGCATCGCCGCCATAATCGCGGCCGGAATGCTGACCGGCACCACGGCCTGCGGAGCCATGCCGACGGCCTACGAAATCGCCGGCATCTCCCCCACCGGTGCCACGGCCACCTGCCCGGTCGACACCAACGACGACTTCACCGGGACCATCCGCATCGCATGGCAATCCATTCCGAACGCCGATCTGATCGTCAAGGATCTCGGCCTGCTAGAAGCCTGCATGCCGAAAGCCACCATCCAATGGAACCAGTTCAATTCCGGCGGCGACGTGATCCAGGCCTTCGGCTCCCGCTCGATCGACATCGGCCTGGCGGGATCAAGCCCCTCGGTTCGCGCGGTTTCCGCACCGCTGAGCCTGCCGGTGAAAATCGTATGGATCCATGACGTCATCGGCGAGGCCGAATCGCTGGTGACCAATGTCGAATCCGCCAAAACCATCAAGGATCTCGCAGGCAAGAACATCGCGGTCCCCTTCGGCTCCACCTCGCATTTCAGCCTGCTGAGCGCGCTGAGCAAAGCGGGAATGAGCGAAACCAGCGTGAACCTCATCAACCTCGATCCCGACAAAATGGCCGGCGCATGGAATCGCAAGGAAATCGACGCGGCCTGGGTGTGGGATCCCGTGCTTTCCAAACTGAAGGCCGCCGACGGACACATCGTGACGTCCAGCGCCGAAACCGCCAAAAGCGGCTCCGCGACGTACGACATGGAAATCGCATCCACCGACTTCATCACGGCGAACCCCGGCGCGATGAAAACCTGGACCGCCGTCGAAAACTACGCAGCGGGCCTGCTGAAAACCAAACCGGACAGCTCCGCCGAAGCCATCGCATCCCAGCTGGGCACCGCCAAAAAGGACGTGCTCACGCAAATGAAGGGATACACCTACCCGCAGGCCAAGGCGCAAAGCGAATCGTTCCACGGCGAACTGCCGGCCGTCCTCAAATCCACGGCGAAATTCCTCAAATCACAGAACAGCCTGGACACCGTGAACGACACCTATGAAACGACGCTGTACACCGACGCCATCGACGCCGTGGCCAAATAACGCGCCACGGACATACCAGCCGTCAAGAAAGGACCTGAACCATGAACGCCAACGACATGACATGGAGCGAACTGACTGAGAAGCAGACCATGGCGGCACAGGGCATCGCCGTCGACATACGCGGAGTCAACAAGCGCTACACCACGCAGGAGAACGCGGAAGTTACCGCACTGCACGACATCAACCTGCAGATCAAGGAGCATGACTTCATCTGCGTCGTCGGCCGTTCCGGATGCGGCAAAACCACGCTGCTGAACATGCTGGCCGGATTCGAAAAGCCCTCCGACGGCGAGATCGTCGCCCAAGGACGCAAGGTCGACGGCCCCAGCCCGCGGCGCGGCGTCGTATTCCAGAAGCCGCCGCTGTATCCATGGCTCACCGTCCGCAAAAACGTGGAATTCGGCATGCGAATGCAGGGAGTCAAGCCTGCGGAGCGCGCACAGATCGCCGAACACTATCTTGAGCTGGTCGGCCTGAAAGATGCCGCGGAGCGGCGCCCGTACGAGCTTTCCGGCGGCATGCAGCAGCGCGCGCAAATCGCCCGCGTGCTCGCCACGGACCCCGATGTGATTCTGATGGACGAGCCGTACGGCGCATTGGACGCACTGACTCGCGAGCACCTGCAGAACGAGCTTCTGCGCATTTGGGAGGAAAAGAAGAAAACCGTCTTCTTCATCACGCACAGCGTTGACGAGGCCATTTTCCTGGCTACCAGGGTGATCGTGATGAGCGCGCATCCCGGCACCATCAAAATGGACATTCCGATCAACATTCCCTGCAATCCGGACGATCCCGACAATATGGAGAAGATGCGCGCGCATCCGGATTTCGCCCGGCTTCGCGAGCAGATCACCACCGCCATCTACGAGCAGGACGATCAGGAATAGGGGGCATGGGAGCGGTCAGCGAGTTTGTCCGATTCTGGAGAATCGGACACTCAGGGCACCAATTTGCATGCACGAATGTCCGATTCTGGAAAAACGGACATCCAAGGCACTCCAGCAGCACTTTGCGTGTCCGATTCTGCAGAATCGGACATTCAAGTATTGGGTATGCGAGAAGCGGACGCGCGGTCAGCGCACCAGGAACACCATGACGAGGATCATCACGAAACCGACCAGATCGGTGGGCTCGAACACTGCTCCAGTCCACGCCACCGCGGAGACCGTGGCCATGACCGGCTCGCTGGTGCCAAGCATGGTGGCGCGCATCGAGCCGACGCGCATCACACCGGCCATGTACAGCCAGAACGCACCGAACGTGCCGCCGACCACGGTGAAGACCATCAGTCCAACGCCCGCCCAATCCAAGTGCGGAGCCGTGGCCCACGGTCGCACGAACGGCAATAACACAAGCCCGGAAAGCATAAACGTGATGCCGTTCACCGTGAAATTGCCCCATTTCGCCATCAATCCCACCGGAAGAATCGACATTGCCGCGGTGGAAAGCGCATTCATCAATCCCCATGCCAGACCGATCAGCGGAAGCTTCAGCATGGTGAAATCGCCACCCGTCGCAATAAGCGCCGTCCCCACGAAGGCGAGCGCCACACCAATCGTCTCGCGCTTGCCGGGCAGACGGCGGCCGCGCAGGCACACGTACCCCAATACGAACAGCAGATTCAGGCTTTGCAACACTGTCGCGGTGCCGGAATTCGTCCAATCGATGGATTCAAGATAGGCCACCTGCACCAGAAGCACGCATATGGCGGCGGTCGCCAACATCCATGGATACGATTTGCGATCCTTCCATACGCCGGCGAACAGTTTCGGCGTCACGACGGCCGAGCATGCCAGGAACAGCGCGCCGCCGGCGAGCTCGCGCACGCATGCGAGCCACAGCGGCGAGGCGTGGTAGGTGCCCATGAGGATTTTGGAGACGGTGGCGTTGATGCCCCACAGCACGCCTCCGCACAGGGTCATCGCGATGCCGACGAGCAGATCCTTCGGCGTGCGCTCGAACGTCTTTCCCGCCATCGGCCGCTGTTCTCCTTTGCTCTCGCGTTCCCTTCCAACGCACACCATACACGGGTTTCTACGAATACGCGGGTTTCTGCGGATATGCGGGTTTCTGCGGATATGCGGGTTTCTACAGGCTGGCGTCAGGCGCGGCGAGGAAATCGAAGATCTTGTCCAGATACGGTCCAAGCACCTCGTTCGGCATGGAGAAGATCTCGTGCAGCGATTGCCCGTACCGCACTTTCTCGATCGATCCGCCGCCTTCGCGCACGCGTTCCACGAAATCGTCCTGCGGCCCGTTGAGCACCCAGATGTCGCGTCCGGCCTGGAAGAGCAGCATCGGGGTTTCGATCGCGCCGCACATGTCCGGCTTGAGTATGGCACGGGACAGCGCCAGCGCCTGATACGCCCATTCGAAGGTCGCCGCATTGGTCTGACACGACACGTCGTCGCAGCGTTGCTGATGGAACCAGCGCACGCGCGCCTCGGAAGCGCCCTCATGTTCGCTGAGATCGAGGTCGGTCGAGAAATCGGTATGCCCGAATACGCGCGATTTGCCGAATCCCAGTCCGCACAGCATGCCCGTCGCGATGCGCGCCAGCCATGTCGGCATGCCGACGACGGGGGCGATCATGGGCGCGGACAGCACAGCCTTGTCGAACAGGGCCGGATAGCGTTCCAGCACGGCCGCGCCGATGCCGCCGCCCATCGAATGGCAGTACAGGTGCAGCGGTTTATCGCACGCGTATTCGCGCGCGACGCTATCGGCGAAGGCCGCGAGATCGGACACATACCGGCGCCAATCGTCGATCCACACCAGGCTGGGATTGTCCACGTCATGCACGGAATGACCGTGCCCGCGATGCTCGAGGATGCATACGGAATAGCCGGCCAGCAGGAAATACCATGCCATCTCGCTGTATTTTCGCGCGAATTCGGTGAATCCGTGCGAAATGACGATCGCACCGCGGAACACGCCCGAAGCGCCGTCCTCACGCAGCGCATCGAATTTGGCCGCGTCGTAACAGCAATAGTGCAACCGGCCGGGTTCGTCCAGTTTGGGCAGCGCGTCGCCGTTCCAGTCAACGGTGGCTGGATCCATCCATCCTTCCGTCATGCAGGCGTCCAGCGCGGGCAGCACCTTGCTTTCCATTTCGGCGTCGTAATTCGCCTCGTCGAGCAGCCTAAGAGTCATGCTTTCATCATACGAATCCCACATGAACAGCCTTCAGAGCCCCACGCTTCGGCTCCACGGATCGAACGCGCCTCCTCACTCGTGGACGCGCTCCCCCGTACAATGTCGGTATGAAAATCATGTCATTATGTGTGGCATTCGTCATGCTCTGCACCATGCAGCCAGCCGGAACGATGGCCCCTTCCAACGGGAAGGCTGCCATCTTCGCCGACGCGGTGAGAGGAACCGCATCCGCCATCATCGACTGCCCGCCGCCGCTTTACTGGCTGTGTGGAAAGTGAGCCATGCGATGAATCCCACGAAATCCGCAGCTCCCATACCAAAAATCCACCGTGTAGCGCTGGTCGACAACGATCCGCGCGCGTTGGAATCGCTGAGCCTTCTCATCGAAGCGAAGGTCCCCACGGCCTACGTGGTGTGGACGGCCACTTCCGGCGACGAAGCGATCGAGCGTTGCCAGAGGAACGACGACAATCTCAACCTGCTTGTATTGGACATGTCCATGGAGGGCTTGCAGGGGCCGGCCATCTGCCATCGGATCCGTCTCATGGACAGGCATTTGCCGATTCTGGGCATCACCAGCTTCTCCATCAACAGCTACCGTAGCAGGCTGATGGAAGCCGGAGCGCAGGGACTGATCGGCAAGGAGGATTCCGATCAGCTGGCGAAGGCCATCGAGCGGCTCTGTGGAGGCAACGTTATGGAGGGATTCGAACCTCCCGCCCTGGCCAACGTGCGCATCAGACGCGAGGAGGAGACCTCACCGCGGCTCACCGTGCGCGAGGAGCAAATCATCTTCCTGTGCGCCGACGGCATGCTGGACAGGGAGATCGCCGAACGACTGGACATCTCCGAAAGCACCGTGCGCAAGCATATGCAGGGCATTCTCAAGAAGCTGAACTGCAAGACGGCACGCCAGGCAGTGGCATTGTGGGTGAGATCGCATGCACGCTGAACCCACAAAACCCAGACCCGTAAGCGCCTTCCGCTCCTGGCACAACCATATGCGTGCCGACCATCCGAAACTCTGGCATCCGATCCGCATAACCATCGTGGTCATCACCGTATGGTGGATCCTGTTCTGCCTGGTGCTCGTCCCGACCGACAATCCCGCGGCGATCGTCTGGACCATCATCGAAATCGCGGTGCTGCTGCTGTCCCCGTTCTTTCCGAAATCGATGTCGCTGCTGTTTCTGATCATGAGCCAGTCGGGACCTTGGCTCATACCCGGAGCCGACGTCAACTCGCTGCCGGGAATCCTTTACACGTTCGGCATGCTCGCCTACGAAACCAACAATCTCGTGGCGCTGCTGCTGCTCGCTTATTCCATAGGCGACCAGCTGTTCCGTCAACTGGCCCTTGGCACGAGCCGCAGCAATCCCGTGGCCATCATCGCCATGGTCAGCCTGGTACTGATGCTCGGATGCGGTTTGCGATGGAACCAGGCCGTAGCCGGCAGCCGCGCCGAGGCGGAGCAGGCGAAAGCGCGATTACGGGAGATGGAAAGCCGCAGTCACATCGCGGAAGCCATACACGACGCCGTGACGGGAGATCTGTCCGCCGCGGCTTTCGTCACGCAACGTCGCATCGATGCATTGTCCGGCGGAGACGATGGCGATGGCAGCGCCTCGACGGATGGTGACGACGGCAAGAACGCGGACGAAAGACGCGATGAGCTCGACAAATGGACGCAGGTCAACGATTACATCCTGTCCGCCCTGACCAACGTGCATCGCGTCATCGACGAACTGGATATGGACGTCACCGTCCTTGAGGAGGATGTGGACGGCAAGGCCTTCTCCGACCTGCTCAAAGCCACGATGGCCGGCGGCGACCGGCGTCTACGCGCGCTCGGCTTCGACATCACCTCGATCCTCCATGTGGCGGGCGGTGCGCCAAGCGCCTCCCCGAGCCTGGCCGGAATCGCCAATGACCTGCTTCGCGAGACCTACGCCAACATCGCGCGTCATGCCCAGTCCGGCAGCAAAGCCGACCTGTCGGTGATACTCAAGCCGAACGCCGTCGAAATCACGCAGATCAACCAGGCGAGGACCACCGAAACGGATCGCACGCAGTCGGGAGGCCACGGCCTCGCGTATTTCAGCAAACAGCTCGAATCGCATGGCGGCAAACTCGAGACAACGCTGCGCGACGGCGAATGGACGCTGTTCGCCTATCTGCCGATTCCGGTGCCCGAAACCCTGCCACCCCTTGCCGGACACCCCGAATCGTGACTGGCTCCGACGGTCGCGAGAAACGAAAGGGTACTACAAAAGGTGCTACACAGATGTGGTACACCCTTACTTGCAGGGGTGTTCACGCCATCCTATCTTCCCTATTGAGAAGGGTTACGCGTCTCCCTGTGACCCGACGGATACTTGGCAGTCCGTCGAATCGCAGGGGACGCGTTCTTTTTTTCTTCGGTTGTATCGGAACGTCAGTTCCGCCGGAACACCGTCAGACCAGCGCGTCGGCGAGGAAGTCGCGCTGCAGCAGCAACAGGTTGCGCGCCACCGTCTCGTCGTTGGTCATGTGCGTGATGCCGTTGAGCGGCAGGAACGTGTGCTTGCGCCCCGCGGCCATCAACGCCTGGCTCAAGCGCAGACTGTTGGCGATCGTCACGTTGTCGTCGGCGAAACCATGGATGAGCATGAGCGGACGGCTGAGCTTCGGCGCGTCCGCGATGATGCTGTTGTGCTCGTATGTGGTCGGATCGAGTCCCAGATACCGCTCAGTGTAATGCGTGTCGTACAGCGTCCAGTCGGCCGGCGGAGCGCCCGCGCAGGCCGCGGTGAACGTGTCGGGCGCGTCCAGCACGGCGAGCGCGGACAGGAAGCCGCCGTAGGACCAGCCGATCATCGCCACGCGGCCGAGGTCGGGTTTCGGCACGGCAACGCCGGTTTTGGTGGCGATCGAGGCAAGCGCGTCGGGCAGCGCGTGCACGGCGTCGACCTGGTCCTCAAGCGTCACGGCCTTCATGTCCAGGTAGATCTCACGATCCCAGCACGGGCCGCGTCCGGTGGTTCCGCGACCGTCGGCGGTGACCACAATGTAACCTTGGTCGGCCCACCATTGCGCATCCCAGTAGAACGATTGGCTTTCCACGACCTGCTGGAATCCAGGACCGCCGTACGGCTTCATGAGCACCGGCAAGGTGTCGTCATGGGCGTGGCCGCTGGCTTCGGACGGCAGGATGATCGCCGTGTACAGCTTGCGCTCGCCGATGCGGGCGAATCGCACGTTCGGCGTGAAGCCGGGGGTTTCGGCATGGTTTTCGATCGGCGCGACCACCATCGACATCACTTCCGCGCCGTCGGCATTTCCGTCGGCATCGGCGGCATCAGCGGCAGCGCCGTCGACACGCACGTTCATGCAATGCTGCATCTGCGACCGCGCGTCGTCCATGCCGCGCCCGGTCACCACGCAACCGTCGCCGGAACGGGACATCGTCCATTGGCCGGGCGTGTAGGTGAGCGGCTCCCAATCGCCGTCGAAATGGATCGAGACCACGTCGAAGCTGCGCGCGTCATGCTCGTCCGCGTTGGATTGCCACAGGAACGGCAGTTCGTCCGCGGGCAGCAGTTCCGGCGTGCGCTGCACCACGCACAGCACGTCGTCGTCGGTCACGTCGAGCACCTCGCGCACCTGCAGTCCGGCCGGCGTGAAGGGCGTGCCGTCCACGGTGAGACGGTTCGTGTCGGCGTCCATGTCGTTCATCGCGCAGATCAGTCGGCCGTCAGGCGTGTATGCGGGGGTGCCTGCGATCAGGTCGAGCCAATGGTCGTTGTGGTGTTCCTCGAGCACGCGCGTGGTGCCGGGCTCTTCGCCGGGAGCGTATTCGGGGATGGCGATGGAGAAGGTCTCCACTTCGTCGCCGTCCTCGTCGGTGAAACCGTTTTCCGGCGTGCTCATAGTCGCAATCGGGTCGCCCACGCGCACTGCGAGCACCTGGTCGTGCTGCTGGAGCCTGTCCTGCACGAGCAGCAGCGGCTCATGGCCCGCCGTCCAGCTGACGGCCGCGAGATATTCGTACGATTCACGGTCCCATTCCACGCGGTGCGCGATGCCGCCGTAATAGCAGCCGTCCGCATCGTAACCGAGTTCCAGCAGGGTGAGGTGCACGTCGGCATTCGCCGTCATCGCCTGCGGATAGCGGCGTCCCTGCGCGGGTTTCGTCGGGTCGGCAGGGTCGGCGATGTACCAAGTCCGCTCATGGGAGGCATCGAAGGTTTCGAACAGCACGTATTTGGAGTCGGGCGACCACCAGAAGCCGTCGTAGCGGTCCATTTCCTCGCCCGCGGCGAATTCGGCGAGGCCGATCTTCCATTCGCCGGCCGGGGCGCCATCCGTTCCGTCCGACGTTTCGTCGGATGGTTCGTCAATTGTTCCGTCGATTTGCGGGACGGAAGCCACCACGGACACCGCGTCGCCGTCGTCCGTGTTTTCAGCAAGATCGACGTCCACCAGATACGTGCCGGTCGTGTACATGATGTGCCGTCCGTCGGGGCTGATGCGCGGATTGAGCACCGGCTTGAATTCCGATTCGTCGATGGCGATGGCGCGCGTCGCGCCGGCGGCGATGTCGGTCAGGAACAGTCCGCCGTTGATGGTGAACGCCACGCGATTTCCTGCGGTGTCGACGGAATAGCCGACGATTCCGGAGCCGCCTTCGCGCGCGCGTTCGCGCCTGTCCTTCTCCTCGGCCGGCACATCCTCGGCATCGGCGTCGGCAAGCAGCGCACGCGGGTCGGCGAGCAGAACCTCATTGGATTCGCCGTCCTCGCCGATCACGCTCATCCACAGTGAGGTAACGGTGTCCTCCGGACCATCCGACCGCAGGAATAGCGCGCGCGAGCCGTCGCCGATCACGCGTGCGGAACGCGGCGCTCCGCAGGTGAATCGCAAAGTGCGCGCCTTCAATGCTGGAAATTCATCAATCGCATTAACCATGCCTTCCAATCTACCGATAATTAGGACCGTCCCTTCGTCGGCGGTTCGGAGGCTGTCCGATCCTTCGACAAACGGCACTATTCCGCCGGCGAAAGGTTGGACACCACCCCTTTACATGGAATTTTTGCAAGCAAGTTCCCATTGAATTGGCTCTCGGCACGCCAAAGCGTAGGATAGTCACAGACAGAAAGGGACAAGTATGAGTGTTCTCGACCGATTTGAGAAGAGCGTGGAAGGCGCCGTCAACGGGGTTTTCGCCAAATTCGGGTCCAAGGACCTGAAGCCCGTCGACCTCTCCAGCGCTCTGGAACGCGAGATCGACAAAGAGGCCATGCCCGTCACGCGTGACCGTACCGTAGCCCCGAACGAATACCGTTTCAAGCTCAGCACTCCGGATTTCAACAACATCGTCGAATGGGGTGCGGAGACGCTTGCCAATGAACTTGCCGACAACCTCACCCAGTATGCGAAAAGCCAGAACTACGCGTTCGTCGGCCCGGTCGTGGTGATCTTCGAAGAGGACCTTGAGCTCACCAAGGGTGATTACCGGCTTTCCAGCGAATCCGTGCAAGGCAACACCGTGCCGGTCACCACCGATGCGCAGACCGAGGATTGCCCGATGCTGGAGATCGGCGAGCATCAGTATCTGCTCACCGAGGACAAGACCATCATCGGCCGCGGCTCCGATTGCGACATCGTCATCGACGATCCGGGCATCTCCCGCCGCCATATGGAGATCGACATCACCGATAACGGCAACACCGTCATCGCCCGCGACCTGGGCTCCACCAACGGCATGTACGTCGAGGGCCATCACGTCGAGGCCGCGACGCTGCTCGACGGCAATACGATCACCATCGGCCGAACCCGCATCCTGTATTGGGCTTCTTCGCAGGATCAGGAGTAACCGACCCCAACCCGGGGAGCCGCCTTTATGCTCACTGAATTAACGTTTGCGATCCTCAAGTACGGGTTCCTCGTACTGCTCTGGATTTTCGTCGCCTGCACGGTGCGTTCGCTGTACAGGGACATCGAGATTCTCAGCCCGCGCAAGTCGCGGGCTCATCGCCGTAAGGAACGCGCCGCGCGCAAGGCCGTGGAATCACCCGCGCCCGTGGCCGTCTCCGCACCTGCGTCCAACGCCGCCGCAAGTGCCAAACCAACGCTTCTGGTAGTCATCGATGGCCCTCTTGCCGGCAGTTCCGTCCCTTTGACCGGCAACACCATCACGCTTGGCCGCGCGGCTTCGAACACCGTGGTGCTGGATGACGAATTCGTCTCCTCGCATCACGCCCGCGTCTACACCGATCCCGCCACCGGCCGCTGGGCCATCGAGGATCTGGGATCCACCAACGGCACCATAGTCAACCATCAACGTCTGAACGCGCCGATGATTCTCGGCGCACGCGTACCGGTTCGCATCGGCGCGACCACCTTCGAATTGAGGTGACCGTCGTGCCGACTTCCGCAGCTTCACAGCAATTGTTCATGTACTCCACGGTCGTCTCCGACGTGGGCACCGTACGTTCCAACAACCAGGATTCCGCGTTCGCTGGCGAGCATCTCATCGCCATCTGCGACGGCATGGGCGGGCACGCCGGCGGCGACACCGCCTCCACCATCGCCATCCGATCGCTGGCGCATATCGAGCAGGACGACGTCGAAGGCGACGTGCAGGCTATCTCGCATATGATGGCGACCTCCGTCATGGCCGCGCATGACGCGATCGTCGGCAAAGCCAAGCGCGAACGCCGTCTCGCCGGCATGGGCACCACGGTCACGTCCGTGGCGCTGGTGGCTGGATGCTGGGTTTTGGCGCATATTGGCGATTCCCGCGCGTATCTGCTGCACGACGGCCATCTGGTCCGCATGACGAGCGACCACAGCTACGTGCAGCATCTCATCGACACCGGTCGCATCAGCGAGGCCGAGGCGCGCAACCATCCGCAGCGCAATGTGGTGATGCGCGTGCTGGGCGATTTCGACATCGATTCGCGTCCTGACATCGCCATCCGCAAGGCGGATCCCGGCGATCGCTGGCTGCTGTGCTCCGACGGCCTGTGCGGCGTATTGGAGGATTCCACGATCGAGGAGGTGCTGTCCACCTGCTCCGATCAGGAGGAATGCGCGCAACGGCTCGTATCGATGGCTCTGCGCGCGGGAAGCACCGATAACGTCACCGCGGTGATCGCCGACGCGACGCTCGCGCTCGACGCGGACGCGTTCGATCTGCCGCACCAGACCCCGCTTGTCGGCGGCGCGGCCAGCGCAAGCCTCGAGCCGATCGCGGACATCGTCAACGAGCCGGTCGCCACCGCGCCTCCCCTGCGCGAAGGCAAGCAGTCGCCGGCGGCGCGTGCGGCCGCGCTTCGCAACGGCAAGGATCCCAAGGAGGAGACGAAGCAGCCGGAGCAGCGCGTCGCGCAACCATCCTCGGTCCGTGAAGACAACGGCGACCGCACCAATCCCGACACCGGAGAAATTCCGGTCGTGCAGAAGCGCAACGGGCGCATCTCCGCCGATCCGAACGATCCGGAAGTGGCCAAGGCTATCCGCAACGAACATCTCGAGGAACGCAAGACGAAGCGTTCCCGCAAATTCCGCAACCGGATCATCGCCGTACTCATCACCATCGTGATGCTGCTCGGCCTTGCCGCAGTGGGCGCGGGCACCTATCGCTGGAGCCAGACCAAGTACTACATCGGCGACGACAACGGCACAGTGACGATTTTCCAAGGCGTGCCGACGAGCATTTTCAACCTCAAACTGTCGCATGCCGTCACGGCCACCACCATGAAAACGAGCGAACTGCCGCCGAGCTGGCGCGAACAGCTCGCCCAAGGCATCTCCTTCGACACCTACGACGAGGCGAAAAGCCATACGCGCCTGATCAAGAAGCAGCTCCGGCAACAGCAGGAAGCCGAGAAGAAGAAGCAGGAGGAGGCGCAGGCCGCCAAGAAGAAGCAGGCGGAGGAAGCGCAGAAGCAGAAACAGCAGGAAGAGGCCGCCAGGAAGGCCGAACAGGCCAAGAAAGCGGACGGTGACAAATCATGATCGCTACGCGCTTGAGGCAATTCGGCATGCTGGCATTCAGCATGCTGCTGTGTGCCGTGGCGTTCTTCCAGATGTTCGAACGCACCACGAACGGCTTCCCTCAGGACTATCTGTGGATGCTCGCCTTCGTGGGCGCGTTGTTCCTGACCTCCTGGGGCTTGCTGCTGCGGTTCCAGCCCTACGCCAACCAGTCGATCATGTGCTGCGTGATGGTGCTGACGGGCATCGGCGCCATGATGATCGCGCGCATCGACCAGGATACGAAAACCTCGGTGGCGTTCCGCCAGTTGATATGGCTGTCGATCGCGCTGGTGCTGGCGAACCTGCTCATCGTGTTCATGCGGGATTACCGCGTACTACGGCGGTTCTCGTATGTCAGCATGGTCATCGGCATCGTGCTGCTGCTGTCGCCGATGATTCCGGGACTCGGCTCCGAACAGTACGGCGCGCGCATCTGGGTGAAAATCCCCGGCCTAGGCTCGTTCCAGCCGAGCGAATTCGCCAAACTGTTCCTAGCATTCTTCTTCGCCTCGTATCTGTTCGACCATCGCGACCAGCTCGCCGTCGGCGGCAAGAAGGTCCTCGGCGTGCAATTGCCCCGCATCAAGGACATGGGGCCGATCATCGTGGTGTGGATCGTGTCCATGGGCGTGCTGATCGTGCAGCATGATCTTGGCACGTCGCTGATGTTCTTTGCCATGTTCGTGTCCATGCTGTACGTGGCCACCGGGCGCAAAAGCTGGATCGTCATCGGCTTCATCGCCTTCGCCGTGGGCGCGGTGGCGGCGTCGAACATCTTCAGCCACGTCGGCGCGCGTGTCGACGCGTGGCTTCATCCGTTCGATGCGGCGCAATACAACAAGGAATACGGCGGCTCGTACCAGCTTGTCACCGGCATTTTCGGTCTGGCTTCCGGCGGATTGATGGGCACCGGCCTCGGACAGGGGCATCCGTCGATCACGCCGATCGCCAATTCCGATTACATTTACGCGGCTTTGGGCGAGGAGCTGGGATTGACCGGCCTGATGGCCATTCTGATGCTGTATCTGCTGATCATCGCCGCCGGCATGATCACCGCGATGAAGATCAAGGACGGTTTCGGCAAGCTGCTCGCATCCGGTCTGGTGTTCACCATGGCGTTCCAGGTGTTCACCGTGGTCGGCGGCATCACGCTGGTCATTCCGTTGACCGGTCTGACCCTGCCGTATATGGCCGCCGGCGGCTCGTCGCTAATCGCGAACTACATGCTGGCCGCGCTGCTGGTCGTGATCTCCAATTGCGCGAACAAGCCGGAATCAGAGCTTGACAACGACGCGTTCCAGCAGGAGGCCGTCAAGGCGCTGCGCGAACGCGAACGGATCCGCCGCGCCGAAATCAAGCAGACGCGACAAGCCGTCTCGACCCCGCGCGAAACAACGGATTCCCATCCAATCCAGCAGGCCACGGAAATCGTGGAGCCAACCACCCGCGACCTGCCCATCACACGGCAAGGAGCATCGCATGAATAAATCGCTCCGCCAGCTGTTCACCATCGTGGTGGCGTTGTTCGTCATCCTGGGCATGTCCACCACCATCATCACGGCCATCCGCGCCAACAAGCTCAACAACGACGCGCGCAACGTCCGATCGCTGTACCACGAATACGGCACACCGCGAGGCTCCATCCTCGCCTCGAACGGATCGGTCATCGCAAAATCCGATCCTTCCAACGATTCGTTCTCATACCAGCGCTCCTACGCCAACGGCATGCTGTACGCGCCCGTCACCGGATTCTTCTCCATCAGCCAGCGCGGCTGGAACGGCATCGAGGCGTCCCGCAGCTCGCTGCTGTCCGGTCAATCGGAGCAGCTCGTCTGGCAACGGTTCAAGTCGCTGTTCACCGGGCAGGAGAACAAGGGCGCCAATATCGAGACGTCCATCGATCCGAGGATCCAGCAGGCCGCGTACAACGGTCTGGCCAATTCGGACGGCGCCGCGGTGGCCATCGAGCCGAAGACCGGACGCATCCTCGCCATGGTCAGCACGCCCAGCTACGACCCGAACCAGCTCGCCAGCCATGACATGAGCGAGGCGAACAACAACTACAGCACGCTGTCGCAAAGCATCGCCAATCCGATGCTCAACCGCGCCACATCGCAGCTGTATCCGCCGGGATCCACATTCAAGACGGTTGTGGCCGCAGCCGCGCTGGAAAGCGGCCAGTACCAGACCGACACCCAGATTCCGGCCGGCGCGAGCTACACGCTTCCAGGCACCGTCACGCAGCTGACGAACGCCGTGCCCCAAGCCAACGGCACCGACAACAAGATCACGTTGGAGGACGCCATGGCGTACTCCTCCAACACCGCGTTCGCCCAGCTCGGCGTGACTTTGGGCGATGACGCCGTCTCGTCCATGGCCAAGAAGCTCGGCTTCGACGATCCGATCACCGTGGACGGTTCCGATTACACCGGCACGCCTTGGGTGTCGGTCACTTCGAAGTTCCCCACCGATGCCAACGACGACAAGCTCGCTTTGGCCTCGATCGGCCAGGGGGACACCGTGGTAACCCCATTGCAGAACGCCATGGTGGCCGCCGCAGTGGCCAACGACGGCAAGCTCATGCAGCCGACGCTGGTCGATCGCGTGCGTTCGGCCGACCTGTCGGTCATCTCGCAGACCAAGCCGACGGTCATGTCCCGCGCGTTCAGCGCGGACACCGCCAACAAGCTCACGCAGATGATGGAGGCCGTGGTTACCAAGGAGAACCCGAATCTCGCCATCGACGGCGTGCAGGTGGCCGTGAAAACCGGCACCGCGCAGATCGGCGACGGCAATTCGGCCATCGATGGATGGGTTATCGGCTTCGCACCCGCCGACGATCCGAAGATCGCAGTGGCGGTTGTGGTGCACAATGTTGATTTGTACGGCTCGTTCGCCGCGGGTCCGATTATGAAAGCGATGATGCAGGAGGCGCTGGCAGAATGAAACTGATTAAAGGACAGCTCATCCACCGACGCTACCGGTTGGATTCCCGTCTTGCCCAAGGTGGCATGGGCGAGGTCTGGAAAGGCTATGACATCCAGCTTGGCCGTCCGGTGGCCATCAAGGCGCTACGCGGCGACCTGGGCGTCACCCAGGAGGCGAAACTGCTCCGGTTGCGTGCGGAAGCCCATAATTCCGCCAATCTTGCGCACCCGAACATCGCAGCGCTGTTCGAATACTACGAGCATGACGGCATCGGCTTCCTCATCATGGAATACGTGCCGTCGAAGTCGCTCGCCGACCTGTATCACGAACAGAACGGCCCGATGGAGCCGACCAAGCTTCTGCCCATCCTCATCCAGACCGCCCGAGGCCTGTTCGTGGCGCATTCACACGGTGTGATCCACCGCGATGTGAAGCCGGCGAACATCATGGTCTCCGATTCCGGCGAAGTGAAAATCACCGATTTCGGCGTCTCCTACTCCACCAACCAGGAGCAGATCACGCAGGACGGCATGGTGGTGGGCACCGCGCAGTATATCTCCCCGGAGCAGGCGCAGGGCAAGCATGCCACGCCGCAATCCGATATCTATTCGCTGGGCGTCGTCGCCTATGAGGGCCTGTGTGGACACCGTCCGTTCACAGGCGCCACTCCGGTCGACATCGCCGCGGCACACGTCAATAATCCGGTTCCGCCGCTGCCCGACACCGTCGATGTGCAACTGCGTGAATTCGTTATGTCGATGCTGGCCAAGGACCCGCTGGACCGTCCGAAGGACGCGCTGGTGGTGTCCCGCACCCTGTCCCGCATCGAACGCCGTCTGCTGGACCAGCAGACGCAGCTGGCCGACACGATGGTCGTCTCCTTGGGGGGAAGGCTTCCCCGACGCGTGGTCAGCAAACCCCATATCTCCGTGAGTAATGATTGGAAGGAACAGGGATGAACATCAACATGCCCACCTCTTTGGCTGGAGGCCGTTATCAGCTCGGCCAGCTTGTCGGCCGTGGCGGCATGGCCGAAGTGCATGTGGCGACCGACACACGTTTGGGGCGTGCCGTAGCAGTCAAGATCATGCGCGCCGATTTTGCCACCGACAGCATCTTCCTTGAACGTTTCCGCCGCGAAGCTCACTCCGTCGCCCAGATGAACAATCCGAACATCGTGAACATCTATGATTCGGGCGAGGAAGCCGTCACCACGGAGACCGGCGAAGTCGAGCATCTGCCGTACCTGGTGATGGAATACGTCAAGGGCCAGACCCTGCGTGACATCCTCAAGGTGAACGGCGCGCTGAGCCAGCGCGACGCCGAGCAGGTGATGATGGGCGTGCTCAACGCGCTCGAGTACTCGCACCGCATGGGCATCATCCACCGCGACATCAAGCCCGGCAACATCATGATCTCCGAGCAGGGCGTGGTCAAGGTCATGGACTTCGGCATCGCCCGAGCCATCGACGATTCCGCGGCGACCATGACGCAATCGCAGGGCGTCGTCGGCACCGCGCAATACCTGTCCCCGGAGCAGGCGCGCGGCGAAAGCGTCGACATGCGCTCCGACCTGTATTCCGCCGGTTGCGTGCTGTACGAAATGCTGACCGGAAGACCGCCGTTCACCGGCGATTCGGCGGTGGCGATCGCCTACCAGCACGTGTCGGAAGTGGCCACTCCGCCAAGCACGATCGTGCCGGGTCTGCCGAAGATGTGGGATTCGATCTGCGCGAAGGCGATGGCGAAGGATCGGCAGAATCGTTATGCCACCGCCTCCGAATTCAAGAACGATCTGATGACGTTCATGAACGGCGGCGTGCCGATGGCGGCCGCATTCAATCCGCTGACCGACTTGACCAATATGAAGGCCCGCAAGCAGGCCGAGATGGACGCCAACACCGTGGCCATGACCCCCACCGCGGAAACCACCGCCACGCAGGCGTTCAATCCGGTCACTGGCCAGTTCGAGGCGGTGCCGAACCAGAACGCGGCACTCGCCACGAAGACCCGCGCAGAACAACGTGCCAAGGAGGCGCAGGAGCGCAAAAAGAAGAAGATCATCATCGGTTCCGTGATCGGCGGTATCGTCGCGCTGCTGGTCATCATCGGCATCGTCTTCATGATCAACAGCCACAAGCACACCGGAAACACGGTGTCCGTGCCTGACTTCACCACCACGTCGAACATCTCCGAAGCCCGCGTGGAGGAGCAGCTCAAGGCCCTTGGCCTGAAGCTCGACGCCCGCGAGGACACCACGTCCAGCCAGCCGAGGGGCACCGTCACCAAGCAGAATCCGAAGGGCGGCAAGAAGGTGGCGAAGGGCTCCACCGTCTCCGTGTGGTTCTCCACCGGACCGCAATCGGTATCCGTGCCTGACGTGTCCAAGCACACCCAGGAGGAAGCCAAGGAAATCCTCGAAGCGGCCGGATTCAAGGTGGGCAACGTCACAACCATAGACAGCGCCACCGTAGCCAAGGACAGGGTTGTGAAAACCAATCCCGCGGCACGATCGAAGCAGACCAAGGGCACCATCATCTCGCTGTACATCTCGTCCGGCCTGACCCAAATCCCCAGCCTGGTGGGACAGCCCAAGGACACCGCCATCGACCGGCTTAAGAAGGCCAGCTTCACGCAGATCACCATCGAAAGCGAATCCTCCGATACCGTGCCCGAAGGCTCCGTGACGCGCATCGATCCCGGCGAAGGCAGCACCGTCGAAGCCGGTTCCCCGGTGACCATCTGGATATCCACCGGAAAGCAGCAGGTCCCTGTGCCGAATGTGATCGGCATGGGTTGTGTGGATGCGAAGGCGTTGCTGGAAAGCGTCGGTCTGAAGGTGTCCGTCTCCGGCCCTGAGGATGGTCTGGTGACCGGCATGAGCCCGAACGGCGGCACCAAGGCCGACGCCGGCGCCACTGTCACGCTGACCACCAAGAGCCAGTCCACCGGCGGCGATACCAACAATGACAACAATGGTGGCGACAACAACAACCAGCAACAACAACAGCAACAAAACAACAACAACGGAGGCAACTAACCAGCCAGCCAACCGGTGAAACGAATAAGGGAGCGGTTAACACCGCTCCCTTTTCCGTATGCTCTCCGTACGCCCGCGAATCGTCATCGATGAAAATCCGTGGATAACCGGATAGGAAAGGAGCCGGCATATTTCGTTCGAGACCGTAGGCTTGGCCGCCTTGAGTGTGTCGCGAATGGAATATGTCGGCTTCTTTACGGGCCTACCGCTACGGGTCCACTACCGCCCGTGCCGTCGCCGAATTCGTCGGAAAACTACTTGATCACCTTCGGCTGCAATCCGATCGAACGCTCCACCGCCGAATCCTGTCCGCACACCTTCAGCCAATTCGCCAGCAGACGGTAGCCGTCCTGCGTCATCACGGATTCCGGATGGAATTGGACGGCGTACATCGGCTTGCTGCGATGCTTGATGCCCTGCACGATGTGGTCGCCCTGCGTCCATGCGGTCACCACCAGCTCGTCCGGCACGGAATCCGGTTCCACAGCCAGGGAATGGTAGCGCGTGGCGGTCATCGGATTGGCCACGCCTTCGAAGATCTCGTCGTCGATATGCTCCACCTGGCTGGTCTTGCCATGCATGATGGTCGGCGCGTGGCTCACGGTGGCGCCGAACACCTCGGCGAGCGCCTGCATGCCGAGGCACACGCCGAACATCGGCTTGTTCAGCTTCGCGCACAGGCGGATCATGTCCTCGCTGGCGCCCGATTCGGACGGGGCGCCGGGTCCCGGGGAGATCAGCACGCCGTCGTAGTCGTCGATCACGCCCGGCTGGGACGGGTCGATCGCGTCGTTGCGCACCACGGTCACGGTGGCGCCGAGCGTCTTCACATAGCCGACGATCGTATAGACGAACGAATCGTAATTATCTACCACCAAAATGCGTGCGGAATCGGTCATCTTGCTCCAATCAACGTTTGAACAGCAGTGTACGTGCGGGGCGGGGCGCCGTGCAGTCCGCGTCTCACGCAGCAGGCGAGCGTCGGATCACACCGCCGTGTAGTTCGACATCTCCCGCAGCATCGGAATGGTCGACGCAGCCCATGGGAACAACCATTCGAAGCAGGCCGCGGCGGCGGCGAACAGCAGCAGCGCCAGCAGGAGCAAGCGGATCGGCAATACGCCTGGCTGCAGTCGCATAAGACCTCCGTACAGGCTGAAATCGGGCTTCTTGCGGCATCCTGCGCGCACGTCGGCGATGTACGGCCACCGCCATGCCACGGCGGCGGAGATGAAGACGATCACGTATACGGCGAGCGCTCCCAGGATCCATGGTTTCAGCGTGCCGATGGACGAGGCGAACGACGGATGCTCGTTGTTGACGAATTTGACTTTGCCGTTCGAGTCCGTGGAGGCCAGTTCCTGGGGGATGCCGTCGGACACCTTCGCCCAGTAGGAGAATTCGGCGTAGCTGACCCAACGATGGGTCGGGGTGGAGTATTTCGGCTCGCACGTGGTCATGGTCAGCATGCGTTTGGTCGGCGTCGCGCCCGGGTTCTCGGGGTTGGGTGCCACGACCTCTATCTGCGTGGGCAGCACGATTTTGTAGCTGGTGTAGTGGTACACGTACCAGTAGTCCTGCGTGCGGATGATGATCGGGTCGCCTTCCTGCAGCTTGTCGACGTCGCCGAGCGGCTGTCCGTAGCCGTTGCGGTGTCCGGCGAAGGCGAAGTTGCCGATCTGTCCGGGCATTTGCGAGTCCGTGTAGTGGCCGAGGCCGTGCTTGTTGAGCTGGGTCAGGTCAGTGCCTTCCACGAGGTTGCGTTCCCATTGGCCGCCGAATCGCGGTATGTAGACCTGAGCGATGAGTTCGCCTTCCGTGGCGCTTTGCGGTTGCACGGGCGGGTCGCCCTGCTGGGCTTTGGCCACAGTGACGTTGCCGGATCGCGCCGGATCGGACCATGATACGGATTGGCGGGCTTCGATCTGGTTGTGTTCGGCCTGCACGCCCGTCCACCACATCTGCCATGCGATGTACAGCGCGCACACCACGGCCGCGGTCAGCATGAGTTCGGCGAGGATGCCAAGCACCGTCCACAGCACGCCTTTGGCACGTCCGCCGCTTTTCTGGGCCACATGTCTCATCTGTTATTGTTTTCCCTCTTGCGATTCATCGCGTTTGCCGCCATCCACCGCTTTCGCATACTGCAACGGCTGTTGCAAGGCGTCGGTCGCTTCGAAATGCAGCTTGTCCTTTTCCTCGACCTGCCATCCCAGACCGAACGCGCTGACGTACTGCCGGTATATGGACACTTCCGTGGAATCGTCGAGCGCTTTTCTCATCTCGCCCACCGGGCCGATCGCCGAAATCTTGAACGGCGGCGAATATTTCTTGCCCTGCAGCAGTAGCACGTTGCCGGAGCAGCGTACGGCGGAGTTGAACAGCACGCGCTGATCCATGATCTTCATGGATTCGGCGCCGCCCGCCCATAACGCGTTGACCACGGCCTCGACGTCCTGCTGGTGCACCACGTAATCGTTGATGTTGGCGCTGGAGCCATTGGAATCGACCATGTTCTCCCATAACGGGGAATCGTCGAGCGTCACCACCAGTCCCGGGCCTTCCACTTCGGGAAGCATGGTGCCGTTGCCGGCGTTCTCGCTGCCCTGCGAGCCGTCCGAGTTCTGGGTGTCGAGCGTTTTGCTCAGATCGTTCACTCTGGAGCTGAGGGCGTCGACTTCGGAACGCAGCGAATTCACCTTTTTCACGCGTTGTTCCACGAGTTCGGCGGTGTCATTGCTCACCACCACGGAACGGTTGACGCGCAGATTGGTAGCGAGCAGGAATCCCGAGAACAGCAGTACGAGGAAAGCCGCGACGCCGGCCACTTTGGACCGTTTCACGCTATGTTTCCCGGTGTGCTTTGCCATGATGCCTTTCTGGACGATTACGGACGGTTGTCCCGATTGTGAACAGTTTCGCGCCGTAGGTTCGCCGCTTTCGCGGCCACCCACTATTATATCTTTTAGCCGATTTAAGGAGACTATGCTGATGGCTGACGAAGAGCTGCACGAAACCACCGCGGACGACCAGAAGGACTGGCAGGCCGAGACCGACGCCGAAGCTGGCACGAGTGCGGAAGAGACCACTGGCGACGAAGCTGCCGCCAAGTCCGAAGACAACGATGACGATCTCGACATCCCTATGGACCGCGTGGAGGCGGTGCTGAACGCTACCGCCGACAAGGATTCCCTGTCGCCGCAAATGCAGCGCATGATGAACCGCCAGGCGGAGAACACCCGTCGCGTGGAGGAGACCATCAAGGGCACCAAGTCCAATCCGCGTTGGTTCGTGCCGCTGTTCTGCGCGCTGATGATCATCGGCTTGGTGTGGGCCGTGGTCTACTACCTGACCTCCGACTACCCGATTCCGCACATCGGTGCTTGGAATCTGGCCATCGCGTTCGCGATCATCATGATCGGCTTCATCATGACCATGTGGTGGCGCTGAGCCGGTTCGCGGATATCGGATGCACCAAGACCAGACCCGGCCGAATTCAATCCTTCAAAAAAGACGCCCAGGATTTCCTCGGCGTCTTTTTCGTTTCGTTTTCGTTCCGTCGACCGGATGAACCTGCCTGTCAGCAGCCGACGTCGATCTTCGCCGTCCGGAACAGCACATGCGCACCACCCTGCATGGTGGTGCCGAACAGATAGGCGTCACCGCCGTCGGCCAGCTTGAGCTTCCGACGCAGCTGCGGCGCGGTGAGCGGGAAATTACGCACGGCGATATTGGCGCGATCCAGGCCGGAAAGCAATCGCCGCAGCTCCTTCTTGCCCATGCCACCGACCGACTCAATCGCAAAACCACGTCCCGGAAAGCCGGCAACGGGCGCGTCCGAGACGAACAGATGGCTGCCCGGACCGGCCTGCGTCACACCATACCGCTCCTCGATCACGTCGAAGCAACCGGCCTTCATAATCGACGCGTTCGGCTCGTACAGGTAATGCGGGCGCTCCGGCAGTGGCGCCTCCCCGATGCGCAGGCCGCGCGTGTATGCCGCGGCATCGTAATCGAGCCGCTGGTCGTCGTTCACGCAGTAGATGTGCGGCGCCCGCGGCCCGCCATCGTCACCGTCCAGCACCAGCAGCAGCTCCTTGCATTCGTTGCCGGTGGACACGATGTGCACCTCCGCCACCGCGCCCGCGAAATCGTCCACCGCCTTGCGCCAGTCGAGCATCGGCGACAGCTTGACCATCACGTATCGCGCCTTCGCCAGCAGCTCATCGCGCAACGCCAGCACGTCGGGCGTGCAATCCTCAATCGCGTAGGTGCGCGCGCCATGCTCGTCCCGTCGCGCGGGATCGATGTAGATCAGCCACGTGGGCTCCATGGAACGGAGGTATTCGACGCCGTCCCCGCGCACCACGCGCACGTGCGCAAGCCCCAAAGCCGCCATATTGTGTGCCGCGAGCCCGCACAGATGCGGTTGCCGCTCCGCGTACGTGGCCTGGCTGAATTCGCGTGCGATATACGAGCAATCGACGCCGAATCCGCCCGTCAGATCCACCATGCCCACCTCGGCGGTCGAGCTTTCTTTCGACTGCGGCGCCGACGGTGGCGTCGACTGCTGCAGACGTCGTGCGATTTCGGCCTTATACTGCGCTGTGAACTGCGATGAGCACTGTTCCATGGAAATATGCGCAGGATAGACGATATCCGCGCACGAGGCCCATTCCGGCAATTTTTTGCGTGCGATCTGCCAGCCGGCAATCTGGTCGAGCGCCATCGGCAAGTCGAGACCTTCCTTCCGTTTCGCTTTGAGCGCCAGGTCGCGCACGTCCTCGTCGCGATGCGCTTCGACGAAGGAGCG
Organism: Bifidobacterium ruminantium DSM 6489; assembly: GCF_000770925.1. Taxonomy (GTDB): domain Bacteria; phylum Actinomycetota; class Actinomycetes; order Actinomycetales; family Bifidobacteriaceae; genus Bifidobacterium; species Bifidobacterium ruminantium. Next base: position 38,913 of record NZ_JDTK01000009.1, read on the forward strand.
CGTCACGTCGTTCATCAACGGTTTTTCCAGGATTCCGCCGTCGCATCCGTTCTGCGGCTGTTCCTGCGGCTGTCCATGCGATTCATCGAACACCGTTCCGCACCACCTTTCTTCCGTTTGTCCGTCCGTTTGATCCAGCTTTTTCGTCATACACCCCAGTCATCACATTCGCCTGTGGATAACAAGTGGACAAATGTGGATGAATGTGGATAACGTCTATATCTCGTGTCTCAAACAATCGCGTGCCACGAAATATCGTCGGCGATTTTCCCCATTTTTATGGGGAGTGGATAACGGTTATCCACATTTTCCACCCATGAAATTCCATGCATTCCGCCATTTTGTGAATATCCATGTGGACAATTCACCACGTTATCCCCGAGTTACCCACAGCTTTTACCCCAGTTATCCACACAGTTATCCACGTTTGTGGATAACTGTGCATTCCAGACACCCCCTAATATCACCATGCCATGATCTGCAGCAACGGATTACGCATGTCGCAGCACGCAACGATCACGGCTATCACAAGAAACACGGCAACGCCGTACACCGCTGCACGCCAGCCTAGGCTCTTGCCGCGGAGCGCGTGCAGACCCGAAACCAGCAGCCATGCGAACAGGCCGCCGATGATGAAACCGCCGATATGCGCCTGCCATGCGATGCCCGGTGTGATCACCGGCATCAGGAAGTTGATCAGCATCCAGATCAGCATCGACCGGATATCCATGCCTATACGGCGGTACACCACCAGAATCGCGGCGAACAGGCCGAACAGAGCTCCGGAGGCGCCGTATGCCGCGGTCATCCAGCCCGACGGAGAGCACACGGCCCAGACCATCAATCCGGCGCCGCCGCCGAGACCTGACAGCACGTACAGCGCCAGATACGGCCAGTGCCCCATCATCCGTTCCAGCACCGGTCCCACGCACCACAGCGTCAGCATGTTGAACAGGATGTGCCACAGCGAATTCGGTTGATGCAGGAACATCGACGTGATGAAGGTCCACCGATGGCGCACTGCCGTGGCGGGCATCAGCATGCCGGCGCTCACGAACGCGTTGCCCGCCGATGGCCAGACCGCGTACAGCACCGCTTCGACGAGCCATACGACGACGCATAGCGCGATGATGATCATGGTGATGACGGGATCGCCGTTGCGCCAGCGGTATCTCAGCGAGCGCGCGGAAAACAGGTCCCTGAACGAAGGGGAATCGGGGAACAGACTGAATCGTTGATATGCCATAGCTCAACACTACCGGCATGCGCCGGAATTCCCGGCGCGTAAATCCACCCAATCGACACATTCCGCGAATTAAAATGGGAAGCGCAGTTGGCTTGAACGAACAGGCCAACCAATGTTTGGAAACCTTGAAAGGAGCCGTCATGGAGAACAAGTCTTCTAACGGTTGGAAGTTCTTCGCGCTGCTCTTCGGAGCTTTGCTTGCCGGCGTCGTCGGTCTGTACATCTACAAGCAGCAGAATCCTGATTACGACCCATGGGAGGAACCGTGGGAGAACAGCTCCTCTCCGGTCGATCTCGGGCTGAACAAGGATGCCGAGCCTGAAGCCGAAGCGCCTGCGGCCGAGCCTGAAGCCGCCTGATCTTCCTTTTTCTGTCGTACGTTTTTTTGTCGTACGTTTTCGACAGATCAGAAAAAGCCCCGCGTCTTGCGATGCGGGGCTTTTTCGTGCGATTTTGGGCTTTCCTAGGCTTTCCTGCGATGACGTGCTGCGGGTCTTTTGATCGGGCACACGAAAGGGTCTCCGGGAAATCCCGGAAACCCTTCGTCATCACATGTTTGTCCACCGCGCAAGTCACCAGGCGAGCGGAGCGAAAGCGATCATGCGTGTGTCACCAAGGCGTCCGGGACGAAGGCGTACGAAGGTACGTCGAGTCCCGAACAACGTAGGTGACACTCCATGATCACTTGAGCGGACCAGTGTGCCAGAGTGCGGAGCCGTCAAGCGGGCAGCCCAGTGGGCTGCCCGTAGGCGACGCCGAACGGCTATGCCGTGAGGCAGAAACCAGCGCGCAGCTGGCGTACCGGAACGTGAGCCGTCAGGCGAGCGGACCGGTATGCCAGATGCGCTCGAGATAATCCTCGATGGAGCGATCGGAGCTGAAGTAGCCGGAGTTGGCCACGTTGAGCACGGCCATGCGGCTCCACTTCATCGGATCGCGGTAGGTCTCCTCGATCTGGGCCTGGATGTCCATGTACGCGCGGAAGTCGGCGAGCGTCATGAAGTAGTCCTTGGTCAGCCAGTCGTTGACGAGATCCTTGTAAGTGTCCTTGTCGCCGTCGGAGAAGGTGCCGTCAGCAACCATATCGATGGCGGCCTTGAGCTGCGGGTCCTTCTCGTAGTACTCGCGGGACAGACCCTTGGTGTCGTAGCCCTTGGCGTACAGCGCGGAGACTTCCGGCTCGGTCATGCCGAACAGGAAGAAATTCTCAGCGCCCACACGCTCACGGATCTCGACGTTGGCGCCATCGAGGGTGCCAACGGTCAGAGCGCCGTTGAGGGCGAACTTCATGTTGCCGGTGCCGGAGGCTTCCTTGCCGGCCTGGGAGATCTGCTCGTCGAGGTCGGTGGCCGGGATGAGGTTCATGGCCAGCTCGATGTTGTAGTTCCACGGGAAGTAGACGTTCAGCTTGCCCTTGACGTCCGGGTCGTTGTTGATGACGCGGGCGACGTTGTTGATCAGCTGGATGGTCTGCTTGGCCAGGTAGTAGCCCGGAGCGGCCTTGGCGCCGAACACGATGGTGCGCGGCATGACGTCGTCGGCGGAGACCTTGCCGGACTTGATGTCGGCGTAGTCGGCGATGACGGACAGGATCTTCAGGGCCTGACGCTTGTACTCGTGCAGACGCTTGACCATGGTGTTGATCATGGTGTTCGGATCGATGTCGAAGCCGTACTTGCGCTTGGCGAAGTTGGAGAAGTCGACCTTGTTGGCCTGCTTGACGGCGGCGAACTTCTTGACGAACTCGGCGTCCTCAGCCAGCGGGACGAGACCCTGCAGCAGCTCGAGGTCGGACAGCCACTTGTCGGTGCCGAGGCCCTCGGTGATGACGTCGGACAGACGCGGGTTGGCCAGCTTGATGAAGCGGCGAGGGGTCACGCCATTGGTCACGTTGGTGAACTTGTCCGGGTAGACGTCGGAGAAGTTCTTCAGGGTGACGTCCTTGAGCAGCTCGGAGTGCAGCTCGGCCACGCCGTTGACGTGGGAGCCGCCGTAGGAGGCCAGGAAGGCCATGCGCACGGAGTCGCCGGTGTAGATGGCCATGTCCTTGATGGTGGCGTCGTCGACGCCCTTGGCCTTGAGCTCGGCCTCGAACTGGTCGTTGATCTTCTCGATGATCTCGAGGTGACGCGGCAGCAGTTCGCCGATGAGCTTGGACGGCCACACTTCCAGGGCTTCCGGAAGCAGGGTGTGGCAGGTGTAGTTGAAGGTCTTGTTGGTGATCTTCCAAGCGGTGTCCCAATCGTAGCCGTACTCGTCCATGAGGACGCGCATGAGCTCCGGGATGCCGATGACCGGGTGGGTGTCGTTGAGCTGGAAGGTGATCTTGTCCGCGAAGGTGGTCAGATCCGGCTTGTCCTGGCCCGGGTAGAAGACGCGGATGGCGTCGTGGATGGAGGCGGACACGAAGAAGTACTGCTGCTCGAGGCGCAGAGCCTTGCCCTGCGGGGTGGAGTCCTCCGGGTACAGGATCTTGGAGATGTTCTCAGCCTCGACCTGCGGCTTGACGGCGTCGAGGTACTCGGACTTGTTGAAGGTGAGCAGATCGAACTCGTCGTAGCTCTTGGCGGTCCACAGACGCAGGGTGTTCACACGGCCGGAGGCGTAGCCCGGAACCATGTAGTCGACCGGGACGGCGCGCACGGACCAAGCCGGCTTCCAGACCTTCTTGCCGTTCTCTTCGACGACTTCGCCGCCGAAGGAGACCTTCTGGTCACGGTTGTAATCGATGTGGCCCCACGGCTCCTCGTTGGCCAGCCAGTAATCCGGGGTCTCGATCTGCTTGCCGTTCTCGTCGAACTCCTGCTTGAAGATGCCGTACTTGTACTGGATGCCATAGCCGAACGCCGGCACGCCAAGGGAGGCGAGGGAGTCGATGAAGCAGGCGGCCAGACGACCCAGGCCACCATTGCCAAGGCCCGGCTCGTATTCGGCGTCGATGATTTCCTGGGCGGAGAATCCGAGGTCCTTGACGGCCTTGTTGAACTGGTCGGTCAGGCCGGCGTTGAGCAGCGCGTTCTCCAGCTGCTTGCCCATGAGGAATTCGGCGGACAGGTAGCCGACGGCCTTGGTGTTGCCGTTGACCATGTCGGCCTGGGTCTTCATCCAGGAATCCACGAGATGGCGACGCACTGCGGCGGACGCGGCGACGTACACATCAGCCGGCTTGGCCTGCTCGACGGTGACGCCCTGGGTGTACTTCAGCTGCTCACGGATCTCGTCAGCGAACTGTTCCGCGGTGACCGCGGACTTCGGTGCGGTAATTTCAGTCATTGATTGACTCCCTTTGACGGATACTCTCCAGGAACATTATGCCTTACTCCAGCGTCCTTGCATTTGCGGCCGCATGAACACTAAGCATCATGCATACGTTCTCATGTATAGCATACTACGCAACCGAAAAAAGACGAAATCCCTAGCAATCGCTTGTCGGCACTCGTTTGCAAAAATCTGCAGAACAATGCAAAACCGGTGCAATGGGATGCAACGGTTTCCCACATGATCGAAAGGAATCGGCGCAAGCAAGCCGATAATGTCCTATCGAACAGCGTAGTCGTTTGCGCGCGGCACAATACCGGTATGGCTGTCATACGAGAACAGGACTTGGGTAGGGGGCACGCCGCCTTCAAGCAATGGCGGGAAGCGGCGCACGACATTTTCGAAGAGCATATGCCGGCTGACGATGCCGCCGCGCGCGATTTCCGGCTTGGTTTCTTTCCGCGGCTGCCGCGCCAGCTATGGGCGATGGCGGTGCGGTATTCGCTGTATCTGCTTGAGAAGAAGGCGCCCGGCGAGGGCGTGGAGGTGCGCGTCGCGCCATGGGGCGCGATCAAGATACTCGACGGGCCGGCGTCCGATCCGCACAATCTCACGCCGCCCGACGTCATCGAGCTCGACCCGGACGTGTGGATGCGGCTCGCCACCGGCATCACCAGCTGGCAGGAGGAGAAGGACGCCGGACGCATCACCGCCGTCGGCGAGCGCGACGACCTGAGCGGTCTGCTGCCGTTGGTGTGACCGGACGGTATAGCGCAACACGGCATAATGCGACATAAAAATGGCCCGTGGTTTGAGCCACGGGCCATCCGTTTTGTAAAGATCCTTGCAGAACTAGTCCTGCTTCTTCGGCTTCAGCGCGCTGGGCACCGGCATCGGGATGGGCTTGTGCGGCTTCGGCGCGGCCTTCGCCGCCGGGAACTCACCACTGGTGGCCTTCGCAGCGGCTTCCGCGGCCCACTTGGCGTATTCATCGAGGTCGTCAACGGAATCGGAAGATGCCTGACCATCCCCTGCGGTCTCATCTTCGGCGTCCACATCGTGGGCATACTTGGCTTCGATATCGGCAAACGGGTCAAAGGAACCCGAACCAGGCTCCTGCGCACCGAGCTCCTTGGCAAGCTCATCGTAATCGGTGTCGGTGGTCAGGTACTTGAGCTTTCGGGCTATTTTCTGCTGTTTGGCTTTCTGACGTCCGCGGCCCATCTGACCCCCTGAGATTACTGTGCTATCAATTCATCAAACAAGAGAGTACCACTTATTGAGCATTATTTCGTTGTCGGCTCAGACTTTTACGATAAAATCGTTGATTTTCTTAAGAAAAGGACACATATGACGGACGAAACCCAGGAGCAGCAGATCACCGCTGTCGGCAACGAAATGAGCGCCAGCTTCCTCGCCGCAAAGAAGCGTTCGGACGCGACGCTGGCCAAGCTGGAGGAGCATCCGGAGAAGTTCACCATGCTCACCGGCGATCGTCCGACCGGCCGTCTGCACCTCGGCCACTACTTCGGCTCCATCCGCGAGCGCGTGGCCATGCAGAACCGTGGCGTGAACTCGAACATCATCATCGCCGACTACCAGGTGATCACCGACCGCGACACCACCGAGCACATCGAGGACAATGTGCTCAACCTGGTGCTCGACTACATGGCCGCCGGCATCGACCCGAACAAGACCATGATCTTTACCCATTCCGCCGTTCCGGCCGAGAACCAGCTCATGCTGCCGTTCCTGTCCCTGGTCACGGAGGCCGAACTGCACCGCAACCCGACCGTGAAGTCCGAAATGGAGGCTTCCGGCCATGCGCTGACCGGCCTGCTGCTCACCTACCCGGTGCATCAGGCTTGCGACATCCTGTTCTGCAAGGCCAACGTGGTGCCGATCGGCAAGGACAACCTGCCGCACGTCGAAATCACCCGCACCATCGCACGCCGCTTCAACGAGCGCTACGCGAAGAAGAACCCGGTGTTCCCGGAGCCGAGCGCCATCCTGTCCGAAGCGCCGGAGATCCCGGGTCTTGACGGCCGCAAGATGAGCAAGTCCTACGGCAACTCCATCATGCTGGGCGCCACCGCGGAGGAGACCGCCAAGCTCATCAAGAAGAGCCCGTCCGATTCCGAGCGCCGCATCACCTTCGACCCGATTGCCCGCCCGCAGGTCTCCGCGCTACTGACCACCGCCGGTCTGGTGACCGGCCGCGATCCGAAGGACATCGCCGAGGAAATCGGCGACTCCGGTGCAGGCACGCTGAAGAAGTACGTGATCGAATCCGTGAACGAGTTCCTGGCACCGCACCGCGAGCGCCGTGCCGAACTGGCCAAGGACATGGATTACATCCGCGACGTGCTGCATGACGGCAACAAGCGCGCGAACGAGATCGCCAACGAGACGCTGGAGCAGGTGCGCGAAGCCATGGGCATGCGCTACTGAGTCTGCAATCGGCATCCTGACGCGTTAGCGGATTGGCCGTGTTCCTCCGGGAGCACGGCCAATCCGCTTATTTATGGCAGGTTCGGAGGATGCCGTTCCGCTAAGTGGCTTGTTTGTGGCATGGAAAACGGGAAACCCCGTGTATGTCCGTCGGAATTCCAATGGACATACACGGGGTTTCCTGAATCAGGTGCCACAAACAAGCCACTTGACATTTCCCTGTTGTCGGAATCTGCCATAAACAAGCGACATGGCACCAAAGGCCGACCTTCGGCGTTGCAGGAGGTGCAACACCCACCGCGGGCGATTCAGATCTGCGCGCGCTTCTCCCCTGCCGCGATTTCGGCGGCGACCAGATCATCGTCGACGTGACGGTCGTCCGGGTCGTCGAGGTAATGGTCGAACTCGTGCAGCACCTCGGCGCTCGGCGCCGGCGTGAGCAGCGAAACCACCACAATGAACAACAGCGAGACAATGAACGCCGGCAGCAGCTCATAGATGGCGAACACACCGCCCAACGGCTTGATGAGGTTGTGCCAGATCAGCACGGTGGCGGTGCCGGAAAGCATACCCGCGATGGCACCGTACTTGTTGGTGCGCCTCCAGTACAACGAGGTGAGCATCAGCGGGCCGAACGATGCGCCAAGGCCCGCCCACGCATACGACACCACCTGGAAAATCGAGGAATTCTGGTCGAAGGCGACCACGATGCCGAAGATGAACATGACCAGCAGCGTGATGCGCGCCACTATCATGACCTGCCGATCCGTGGCCTTGCGGTGCAGCAGCCCGTGGAAGATGTTCTCTGCCACCGCCGAAGCGCCGATGATCATGTATGAGGACGAGGAGCTCATGGATGCGGCGAAGATACCGGACACCACGATGCCGCACATGAAGCTCGGCAGCAGCGCCTGCGCGACTACGATGAAGATGTTCTCGGCAGCCGCCTGGGTGGCGAACTGGGTGGGCATCATGGCTCGTCCGACCAGGCCGATGCACACGCCGCACGCCAGCGAGATCACGCACCAGGTGGTGGCGATGACGCGGGATTTCTTGATCTCCTCGGAGCTGCGGATGGACAGGAAGCGCACGAGCACCTGCGGCATGCCGAAGTAGCCCAAGCCCCACGCGAGCATGGAGATGATGGTGATGACGCCGTAATCGGTGGGCGCGCCGAACATGGCCTGCCCTGCTTTGATGATCTGCTCGCCGGCGTCGTTGAGCACCGGGGCGGCCACGTGGGTGCCGTCAAGGAAGCCGGGGATGCCCTTAAGGAACGCCACGGTGTTGTCGATGCCTCCGGCAGAGGTGACGGAGCCGACGAACACCACGGCGAGTGCGAAGAACATGAGCAGCCCCTGGATGAAGTCGGTCACGACCACCGACAGGTAGCCGCCGATGATGGTGTAGGCGAACACGATGGCGGCGCCGATCACCATGGTCAGGTGGTAGTCCCAGCCGAAGAGCGTGGAGAACAGCTTGCCCACCGTCACGAAGCAGCTGCCGACGTATACGCAGAAGAACACGAGGATGATGAGCGCGGCGATGGTGGAGACGATGTTCTTCTTGTCATGGAAGCGCTTGGAGAAGAAGTCGGGGATGGTGATGGCGTCGCCGGCGACCACGGAGTAGCGGCGCAGGCGGCGGGCAACGAGCTTCCAGTTGAGGTAGGTGCCGAGGGCCAGGCCGATGGCCGTCCACATCGGGTCGGCGGCACCGGTGAAGTAGGCCACGCCAGGCAGGCCCATGAGCAGCCAACCGCTCATGTCGGACGCTTCGGCGCTTAACGCCGTCAGCCATGGGCCGACGCCGCGTCCACCGGCGAAATACTGCCTGGTGGACGAATTCGAACGCTTGGAGTAGATGAATCCGATGGTCAGCATGGCCACGAAGTAGATGACCATGGCCAGTATCACCCAGAAGTCTTTGGAAACCACGTAATTCCTTTCTAATGTCGCGCCGTTCGCCGCAATCACACGTCGTAGCGCCAGGATTTGTCGGTGATCACGCGGGCCATCGCAAGCCCGATCGGCAGACAGATGATCACCATGAACGCGCGGAACGCCCAGTCCAGCGCGTTCAGGGTGTCGAACTGGCCGAGGTGGAACATGGCCTGATACATATACAGGCCGGGAACCATGATCACGATGGATGGCACGGTAAGGCAGATGCGGGGGTAGCCGAGGTGCGGGGCGAGCCAGCCTCGACGGACGGCGGAGCGCCAGGCGGAGGCGAGAAGACCGGCGAGCAGGGCGCCGATGAAGGCGCCGGCTTCGGCGGGAACGCCCGCATCGACGATTTCGAGGCGCAACGTGTCGGTGATCATGCCGATGGTTGCGGCGACGAGGCACATGCGTTGCGGCGAGTTGAACATGACGGAGAAGCCCCAGACTCCGATGAAGGCGAACAGCATACGCAGCAGGCAGTTCACGACGGGGTTCAGTCCGAGTGGCTCGAAGCCTTCCGGATTCAGGTGCACGATGGAGGCGACCATCCAGCCTGCGAGCGTGGCCATGAGGATAATGCACAGCACGTAGCAGACGCGCTGAATGCCTGAGGGGAAGTCGATTTTCGCCATGTCGAGCCCGCCGGTGATGAGGGGGAAGCCGGGGATGACGAAAAGCATGGCGCCGATGTAGGCGGTATCGTGCTGGAGGGCGACCGGATTGAACAGACCGATGAGTCGCAGGGTGCCGGTGCAGGCCAGTGCGGCCACGGCGACACATACGAAGGTGACGAAGAACTGGTTGAGATGATGCGCGAACAGTTTGCGGCGCAGCCAGTGGCCAAGGCCCGCGCCGACGAACGCGCCGATCATGTCGAAGGGGCCGCCGCCCAGCAGGAACACGAAGGACGCGCAGGCGCAGGCCGAGGCGAATCCGGCGAAGAGCGGAGAGTACAGCGGCTTGCGGCGTTCGATCATGTCGAGCCGCTCATGCGCCTGGCGCACGGTGATGCCGGGCTGGTCGCCACGGGTCTTGCCGATATGGTCGAAATGCTCGGCGTATTCCTTCGGCGGCTTGCCAGCATGCTCCCTGATGATTCTGCGCGCCTGCCCGCGGCGGCCGCGCGCGGCTCCGGACCCCGATTCAGCCTTGGAATCGTCAGCATCGCCTGCTTCGCCGGAAGCCGCGTAATCGGCGCGATACTGCGCTTCCTCGATATCACGCAAATGCAGCGGACGGGCGGTGGAATCGTCATCCTTGGCACGCTCCGTCACCATTTCCAACGCGTCGAGGACGGGGTCATCGGAACCTTCCTGGTTCTGTTCGGCCTTCTGCCGTTCACGCAGCTGCTTGGACAGATCGGCGGAGACCTGTGAGGCGTCCTTTTTGTCAAGATGCTGCATCAGCCCTTCGGAGACCTCGGACTGATGGTGGTACATCGAGCCCTTACCCAGGTTCACGTTGAACCAGTCCGCGAAATGTTCGAGCAGCCAGATGCGTTCGGTGTTGACGCCGGTGGTCGGCAGGTCGACGACTTCGGTGATGCGGTCCTTGCCGTCCGTGCAGGAGGCCTCGATGTCAGTGAGGTTCACGTCGGCGCGCACGTGCACGCCCAATGGATAGGCGATGCGATGCATCATTTCACGGACGCGGAAGCTGCCTGTTCCGGCGCCGAGGTCAAGCATGCCGACGCGGACGATCACGCTGGCTTTCGCCGCGATGCCGGCTTCGGTTACCGGCTTGTCCCAATCGCGCTCGATGTCTTCCATATCAAGCGGAATGGAGTGGGTGTGGAATTTGCTGACCGCCTTCGCGCTGCTGTCAACGCGTTCGGCGTTCTCATCATGTTCATGTAGTGCGCTCACACTATTCAGGTCTAACGTGTGGGCTGGTCGGATATTTTCCGAACATTCCCACATGCCCATTTTCCGGACATTCAATGTCCACGATGCGAACCATTCCGGCGTTTCCGTAACCAAACTGTCGATTTGCCGCGCCTACAATGGTCGAGCATTTACCCACCAAGCTTAGGGCTGTGGGCTCGCAACAGACGGCCAAAACAATCGCGGAGGTGCCGCGAAGGACCGACAGACCGAGCAACCCGATGGTTTGGAGAAGGAGGTCTGATGACAACTGAAAACGAACAGATCACGCCTGCGGACGCGGCTATCGTCTCGTCCGGCACCGGCACCAAGGGCCCTGAGGAGCGTGATCTTCCCGTATCCCTCAAAGAGGAAATGGATCTGTGTCTGCAGATTCTTCGCGAGGTGCTCGGTGAGTTCGATGAAAACCTGCTGGCCAAGTTCGATGAAGTGCGCGAACACGCGCTGAAGGCCAGTGACGAACGTTTCTCCGGCATTCTTTCGGATACGAATCCCGACCAGGACGACCTGCAGAAGGTGGTCGACATCGTCGACAAGATGGATGTCCACGACGCCCAACTGCTGGCTCGCGCCTTCACCACCTACTTCCATCTGGCCAACCTGTGCGAGGAGAACTACCGCGTCTCCGTGCTGCACCAGCGCGAGGCCGCCGTGGATGAGGATCAGGCCGTCGATCCGGTGAACGAAATGACCTGCGCCTACCACCAGCTCATCAACGAGATGGGTCCGGCCAGGGCCAAGGAGCTGCTCGACCAGCTCGAGTTCCATCCGGTGTTCACCGCGCATCCGACCGAAGCCCGCCGTAAGGCCGTGGAAGGCAAGATTCGCCGTATCTCCCAGCTGCTCGAAGCGCATAAGCTGCTCGGTGGCTCGGACAAGAAGGAAAACTCCCGTCGTCTCTTCAACGAGATCGACGCCCTGTTCCGCACCTCTCCGATCGCGCTGAAGAAGCCGACTCCTGTCGAGGAAGCCGACACCATTCTTGACATTTTCGACAACACGCTGTTCTACACCATTCCGCAGGTCTACCGTCGTTTCGACGACTGGGTCCTCGGAGACAAGGCCGGCCTCGTGCCGCCGGTGTGCCCGGCGTTCTTCCATCCGGGAAGCTGGATTGGTTCCGACCGTGACGGCAACCCGAACGTCACCGCCAAGGTGAGCCGCCAGGTGGCCCGCAAGTTCAGCGACCATGTGCTGGGCGCGCTGGAGATCGAAACCCGCCGCGTCGGCAAGAACCTGACGATGGAGGCCGAGACCACCCCGCCGAGCGCCGAGCTCAAGTCCCTGTGGAACCACCAGAAGGAAATGAGCGAGCGTCTGACCGACAAGGCCGCGCTGATCTCCACCAAGGAGCTGCACCGCGCCGTCATGCTGGTCATGGCCGATCGTCTGAAGGCCACCATCGAACGCGACGCCGATCTGATGTACCATTCCTGCGACGATTTCATCGCCGATCTGAAGGTGGTGCAGCGTTCCCTCGCCGAGGCCAACGCCAAGCGTTCAGCCTACGGCCCGCTGCAGGACCTCATCTGGCAGGCTGAGACCTTCGGCTTCCACATGGTCGAGATGGAGTTCCGTCAGCACTCCGTCGTGCATTCCCGCGCTCTGGAGGACATCCGCGAGCATGGTCTGCACGGTGAGCGCGGCGAACTGCAGCCGATGACCCACGAGGTGCTCGACACCTTCCGTGCGCTCGGCGCCATCCAAAAGCGCAACGGCATCAAGGCCGCACGCCGCTACATCATCTCCTTCACCAAGAGCGCCCAGAACATCAAGGATGTGTACGAGCTGAACCGTCTGGCGTTCGCCCATCCGGAGGATGTGCCGACCATCGACGTGATCCCGCTGTTCGAACAGCTCGAGGATCTGCAGAACTCGGTGGACGTGCTCGAAGACATGATCAAGATTCCGGAAGTGCAGGCTCGTCTGAAGGCCACCGGCGGCAAGCTCGAGGTCATGCTCGGCTACTCCGATTCCTCGAAGGACGCCGGCCCGACCTCCGCCACCCTGGCTCTGCATTCCGCTCAGGAGCGCATCGCCAAGTGGGCCGAATCGCACAACATCGACCTGACCCTGTTCCATGGCCGCGGCGGCGCCGTCGGTCGCGGCGGCGGCCCGGCCAACCGTGCGGTGCTCGCGCAGCCGGTCGGTTCCGTCAAGTGCCGCTTCAAGCTCACGGAGCAGGGCGAGGTCATCTTCGCCCGCTATGGCAACCCGGCGCTGGCCATCCGCCACGTGGAGTCCGTCGCGGCCGCCACGCTGCTGCAGTCCGCGCCGAGCGTTGAGAAGCGCAACACGGACATGACCAAGAAGTACGCCGACATGGCCAGCAAGCTCGACGAAGCCGCCCACGAGCGCTTCCTCGACCTGCTGAACACCGACGGCTTCGCACCGTGGTTCTCCACCGTCACGCCGCTGACCGAAATCGGTCTGCTGCCGATCGGCTCCCGCCCGGCGAAGCGCGGCCTCGGCGCCAAGTCGCTCGACGATCTGCGCACGATTCCGTGGATCTTCTCCTGGGCACAGGCCCGCATCAACCTGGCCGCATGGTATGGTCTCGGCACCGCATGCGAGAAGTTCGGCGACCTCGCCACCCTGCGTCAGGCATATGAGGAATGGCCGCTGTTCTCCACGTTCATCGACAATATCGAGATGTCGCTGGCCAAGACCGACGAGCGCATCGCCAAGATGTACCTCGCCCTCGGCGACCGTGAGGATCTCAACAAGAAGGTTCTCGACGAGATGGAGCTCACCCGCAAGTGGGTGCTCAAGATCGTCGGCGACGAATGGCCGCTGCAGCACCGCCACGTGCTCGGACAGGCCATCCGCATCCGCTCGCCGTATGTGGACGCACTGTCCGTCACCCAGGTGCTCGCCCTTGGCTCGCTACGCAAGCGCGTGGACAAGGAAGAGCTCACCCACGGTCAGAAGGAGAATTACACCTATCTGATCCTGTGCACCGTTTCGGGTGTTGCTGCAGGTCTGCAGAACACGGGCTGATTTTCAGCTGATTAACGATAACGCGAACGGGGAGGTCCGTGCCGGCGAACGGCGCGGCCTCCCCGTTCGCGTTATGCTTCAAAATCGCAGAATGCTTTACGGGAGATTTCAGACACAGGCAGTTCCGAAAAGGTCAATTCCATCCTCATCGAACGTCTTGAGCAGACGACGCAGCAGGAAAGTAGTGAAATACGGGGCTGTGAAGATGCCATTACTGCTGCCGATGTTGCCCGCTGTCAGTTTGATGCCGAACCGGATGTCCGGATATGAATCCGATGCAATCAGCGTACGCAACGATTTTGCGGTACCGTTCTTCGGTTTTACTTCAACAGGAATGAGTGCGTCACGTGACCTTACGAAGAAATCCTCCTCCAAGGTGGAGTTTTCCCTCTTGTAGTAATAGAGATCGTAACCGGCCTTGCGCAAAGCCTCTCCGACCACGCTCTCGTACAAGGCACCCTTGTATACGCCAAGGTTCCGGTTAGCGCGAAAATCGTCGCTGGCCTCGTCGTCCAGCATGGAGACGAACAGTCCCGTGTCGGCGAAGTACATCTTGAACTTGTTCTCGTCGTAGTTGCCGCGCAAAGGCAATTCGGGGAACGACAGGCAATGACACACGTTTACAATTCCGGCTGTTTCCAGCCATTCCACGCATCCGCGGTAGTCCTTAAAGCGCGCTCCTTTGGCAACTTTGCTGATCTGGAACTTCTTGTTCTCCTTTGCCAACTGAACCGGAATATGCCTGAACACATTGAGTATCCGCGCCCGATCCATGCCATCCGCGTATTTCTGGATGTCCTCCTCGTAGTCCAGAACCAGCTGACGCTGCATGTTCAAGGTGCCTTCGAAGGTACCGCGTTCAATGTAGGAAGAAACAACCTCAGGCATGCCGCCGATGGTGCAGTAGTCAAGGAACAACGAGGTGAATGCGCCCATCTCGATCTGAGAAAAAGGCCTCAACGAGGCCAAATGACCGAACATGGATTCGACGGTATCGCTGTCATATCCCTTGGCCCACAGGAACTCCTCGAAGTCAAGCGAATGCATCTTAGTCGGTCTTGTACCCGACGCTATTGCTTTCAATAGTCCTATAGCTGATTCCTAGCATGGATCCACTGCAGATGACATCAAACCGTCCATCCTGCCTGAAGAACTTCAACGTCGTGGCGATGTCCGGATGATCCTGGATCTCATCGAAGAAAATAAGCGTCTCATGGGGAATGAAGCACAGTGTCGGATCAAGCAGCGACATGCTCTTCACCACTTCGTCGACGGAATATCCATTCTGCGTAATCGCACGGTATTTAGGATTCTCCACAAAATTGATCTCGACGACACTGCGGTAATTGGCGGATGCGAAATGCCTGATGGCGGCTGTTTTACCGACCTGCCTCGATCCCTTGACGATGAGTGGCTTGCGATTGCTGTCGGCTTTCCAATCCAAGAGAAACCGGTCGATCTTCCTGCGCAGGTACACTGTTCCCTTAGCTCCTTCCAAAACATTCAACGCTCTCATTCCACATTTTCATGAGTGAGTTTTATTGTTACTACAACATTTTATGAGGGAGATTTTGACTTATATTCACATTTTATGAGGGAGATTCTCTAATCCATTATCATATGCGCAAGCGCGTGGACAAGGAAGAGCTCACCCACGGTCAGAAGGAGAATTACACCTATCCGATCCTATGCTTCTTTCTTTCGACCTATGTTCGAGCATCGTAGGCGCCTGGCACGGGGTTGCCACAGGCTACATTGGAAAGCAACGCAAGACCAATAGAAAGGGGTTCACGACGATGAAATGCGCGTTCTGCCATACCGAAAACGCCGATGGGACGCGTTTCTGCTTCTCATGCGGAAAACCGATGGTGCCATTACCTTCCGGCGCTTCCCCCGCATCGTCTGCGAATCAACCTTCTATCCAGCCTGTCAGCCAGCCTTCCAACCCATCCACGCCCAATCCCGCGTCCCCTGACGTTCCGCCCATGCCAAACGCCCAGCCGCCGATGCCGACCACGCCTCCCCCGCTGCCCGCGTCGGCAACAGGAAAGGCGGCTGGCGCAGCAATGTCGAAGAAGGCGATAGCGGCCATCGTGGCGGCCGTGCTGGTCGGCGCCACCGGAGCAGGAGTGGTCATCAGCTTCGCAGCAGGCGCATGGGGGCGCAATGACAAGCCAGCGGCGGCACAAACGGCCGATGACAAGGCATCGAAGAAAACGGCGAAAACGGATGCCGACAAATCGGACGCGTCCAAGAAAAAGCAGAACGACGAATCCACGGAAAAGCAGAATACCGAATCGAAGAAAAACGAGCGTCCGACGTTGAGGGACACCGCGAAATACCACGTGAGCGCGCAATCGTATGAATTCGACCTGCCTGCATACTGGCGGGACCGCGTCACCGTGCAGGTGGATGGCGACGATGTGACCATCCTGTCGAAATCCTATCCGGATACCGACAATCCGGTGTGCTCCATCAGAGTAGAGGAAGGATCCCAGCCGCGGGACGTCGGAGACGTTTCTTTTTCCGTCGTGGGATATGTGACGCTGGGCGACAGCCATGCGGAGGTGTGGGCCCATCGTTATCCGGTTATTTCCGCCATGGGCAGAGCCTCTGGAGAATCGGACCTGAAATCCGACGCGGAATGCACGGAGCTGACCGACCTGCAGTCCGGAGGCACGCTGGATTTCGCCACATCCCGCAGCACCATCAACGACGACGGTTCCAGCTCGGACAACTCCGCATTTACCATCGACAACTGGCTGAAAGACAATCTCGTGTCGGCCATCCGTGCGAAATGATGGGTGGAAT
Source organism: Bifidobacterium ruminantium DSM 6489 (assembly GCF_000770925.1). GTDB lineage: Bacteria > Actinomycetota > Actinomycetes > Actinomycetales > Bifidobacteriaceae > Bifidobacterium > Bifidobacterium ruminantium. The sequence goes on from NZ_JDTK01000009.1 coordinate 55,508, forward strand.
GGCGACTGAAATAACAACCGGTACGATCCGCGAATGACTCTGCAGGCGAAATCGTAGGCAGCCCCATCCATATGATGTGAATAGCCGAACAAGGGAGCGACATGACAGACGATGACGAACTGTTTGTGAACCAGGACGAGGTCGAGGGCACCGCAAGCGGCGTATGGAGCCGTATGCTGGCCGGCAATCGCAGATTCGCGGAAGGCAAGCCGGAACATCCGAACCGTGGCGTGGAAGCCCGGGAAGCGGCCATCGACATGCACGATCCGGATGCGGCCGTGCTGAGCTGCTCCGACGCGCGCGTCAGCCCCGACATCATCTTCGATTCGGGCATCGGCGACCTGTTCACCGTGCGCACGGCCGGACAGGTCATCGACGACGCCGTGATCGCCAGTTTGGAATACGCGGTGGATGTGCTTGGCGTGCGACTTCTGGTGGTGCTTGGGCACCAGAATTGCGGTGCGATCAAGCAGGCGAGCAAGGAATACGAGGCGCTGCTTCACGAGCTGACGGCCGACGCGGAGGATTCACTGATGGCGGCCGACAGCATCGCCGATCTCGACGAGCGCATTCTCAACGCGGAATCATTGATGCTGCGCACCGTCGGCTTGTCGATTTGGCAGGCGCATGAATCGGAGCTCGAATCGGCGGAGGATTTCGAACGCGTGCATATCGCGCGCACCATCGAAGAGCTGGTGGATCGTTCCGACGTGATCCGCAAGGCGTTGGCCGAAGACCGGCTGATGATCACCGGCGCGCGTTACCAGCTTGATTCCGGCAAGGTCGAGGTTCTGAGCTTCTGACGGTCGGCAGGCTGCGACGAACGACAGATCCGCACGTCACCCGCCGACAATAGACTAGGGTGCATTCAGAGAAGAAGAAGCCACTCTAGAAGGGGTTCTCATATGACCGCCCGACTTATCGTCACAGCGGAAGGCCGTAACTACCAGATAGATCCCAACCGCATCACCTCGATCGGACGCAGCGTCGACTGCGATGTGGTGCTGCGGGATCCGAAGGTCTCCCACCACCACGCACGGCTCAGCTACTCCCATCAGGGATGGATGCTGGAGGATCTGAACAGCACCAACGGACTGATCAGCCAGGGCATACGCGTGACGACGCTGAACATTACATCCTCCGTGGATGTGACCCTCAGCAGCAGCACCACGCTTCATTTCGAGCTGCAGCCGGAGCAGAACCGGGGAATCCTTCCCCCTACGCCTCCCACGCCACCGGCATCGCACACATCGGCGCCCCACACATCGGAGACGATGAAAGCCACGCCCGCGCCGGTATCATTGCCACCGCGCCCGGCACCGACGCCAACAGTCACGCCCTCACCTTCGCCGGCCCCATCGCCCACGCCGGCCCCATCGCCCGCACCCACACAACCCCCAGCACCGGCGCCAACCATCAATCGCACGCCGACGCCAGACAGCACGACGCTCGCCGCACGGAACAACGAACAGACCATGCTGGCCGGCAAAATCCCGGACGGCAAGCGCCGAGCATCCGCCCCGCCCAAAGGCAAAGTCAAAGGATTCTTCGACCCCTCAGCCACGCAGTCGGGCATCATCGGCCGCTCGCCGAACTGCGTAATCACCATCAACGACGTCCTCGCATCCCGACGCCACTGCCAGGTGGAGGCCACGCCGAACGGCATCCTGCTCACCGATCTCGGATCCGTCAACGGAACCTACGTCAACGGCCGCCGCGTGGCGAAGGTCTGGCTTGTGGAAGACGACGTGGTCTCCATCGGAAACACCGATCTCATCGTGCACGACGGCATTCTGCAGGACCGCTCCCCCTACGCTCTGGAACAGGCCGTCATCGCGGAAGACATCGGACTGACCGTCAAAGGCGGAGCCAAACTGCTGCACGGCATCGACGCAGTATTCGCCAAAGGCACCCTGACCGCGGTCATCGGTCCTTCCGGCGCAGGCAAATCGACCTTCACCTCCATTGTGGCAGGCCTCAACGAGCCGACCGAAGGTCACGTGTTCTTCGATGGCTACGACGTGCACGACAATATCGAATTGCTGCGATCCCGCATCGGCTTCGTGCCGCAGGACGACGTCGTGCATCGCAAGCTCACCGTCGACGCGGCGCTCGAATACGCGGCACGGCTGCGTCTGCCGAATTCCTCGAAAGCGGAACGCCGCGAAATCATCGACAACGTGCTGGAGGAACTGGAGCTGACGGAACGTCGCAAGAATCGCATCGACCACTTGTCGGGCGGCCAGCGCAAACGCGTCTCCACCGCCATCGAACTGCTGACAGGCCCGGAGTTGCTCATCCTCGACGAGCCCACGTCCGGCCTCGACCCGGCCCTCGACCTGACCGTGATGAACATGCTGCGCAAGCTCGCCGACGCGGGCCGAATCGTTCTCGTCGTCACCCATTCGCTCTCATACGTCAACGACCTGTGCGACAACGTGCTCATGCTCGCCCCCGGCGGATACCCGTCGTTCTTCGGCACCACCAGCGAGCTTGAGCAGGCATTCCCCGGCAAACGCTGGGCGAACATCTTCACCGAGGTGACGGAGAATCCGCGCGAATCCCATTCCATCACCAAGCCGAAGGAGCTCACCGAACACGCCAAAAGCGTGGGCGCGCACCACACCGGACATGAGAAGCCTGCGAAGACCTTCCGCATACGGCAGACGCTGACGTTGATGACGCGTCAGCTTCATCTGGTGATCGCCGACCCGGGATTATTGGTTTTCCTGATTCTGCTGCCGATTCTGCTCGGTCTACTTTCGATGGTCGTACCTGGTTCGAAGGGCTTCGGAAAGCCCGGCACCGATGCGATGACCGAGCCAAGCCAGCTGCTGGTGCTGGTGATCCTCGGCGTCTGCTTCATGGGTTCGGCGCTATCCGTGCGCGATATCGTCGCGGAACGGCCGATTTACAATCGCGAGCGCGCCGTCGGTCTGTCGCCGACGTCGTACACCTTGTCGAAATTGCTGGTACTCGGACTGGAGACCCTGTTGCAGTCCTGCATCCTCGTCACCGCCGTGATCATCGGCAAACCGAAACCGGACGAGGGCGTGCTCACCGACAACGGCATACTAGAGTTGATCGTCATCGTGTGGCTTACTGCATGGGCTTCCGGCATGCTGGGCGCGGTCGGTTCCGCCTTGGTACGTTCCAGCGAGCAGACCATGCCGCTTTTGGTGGTGTTGGTCATGGCGCAGCTGGTGTTCAGCGGTGGCATGATTCCGGTCACGGGCCGTGATGGCCTGGATGAGGTCAGCCGTGTGTTTCCGGGACGTTGGGGCTTCGCCGCGGCGGCTTCGGACATCGACCTCAACAAGCTGGTTCCCACTTTGAAGAAGGATGATTTGTGGGCGCACACCACGGATCAGTGGTGGACCGACATTGCGGTGATGGCCGGCATGGTCGTCTTTCTTGCGATTGTGCTGCGCGTCTGCGTCAGCAATGCCGTCGCCAAGCATATGAAGTAGTTCCGCGAAAGCAGCTCCGCGTCGGTCTTCCCCCGCAGCCGCTCCCCCGCTTTGACATGCCGTTGCTTTAGATTGGAACCATGTCACTTGGTTTGAACATCCTCCTGATTTTCGTATTCCTGCTGCTCGGCTCCGTGTTCGCCGGAACCGAGCTGGCGCTGGTCAGCCTGCGCGGATCGCAGATCGACCAGATGGAGCAGGAGGATGCCCGCGGCAAACGCGTGGCGCAGATCGCCCGCGACCCGAACACCTTCCTGTCCACCGTGCAAATCGGAGTGACGCTGTCCGGCTTCCTGTCTGCATCATTCGGCGAATCGTCGATCGCACCGTACGTCGTGCCGGTCGTCGAAAGTTGGGGGGTACCGCGTTCCGTGGCCGCCCCGCTGACCACCATCGCGCTGACACTGATCATCTCGTATTGCTCGATCGTCATTTCCGAACTTGTGCCGAAGCGCATCGCCATGCAGCGCAATGAGCAGATTGCGCGCGCCGTGGTGCCGGCCATCCACGTGTTCGCCAAGGTCTGCAAGCCGATCATCTGGCTGATTGGCAAGAACACCAACGGCATCGTGCGTCTGCTCGGCTTCGATCCGAACGAGACCGACAGCGAGGTGTCCGACGATGAGCTGCGCGTGTTGGTCAGCACCAACACCAACCTGAGCAAGGACGAACGCACCATCCTCGACGATGTGTTCGACGCGTCCGAGACCATCGTGGCGGAGGTCATGCGTCCGCGTGCCGACGTCGCGTTCCTGGACGGCTCCATGCCGCTCGCGGAGGCCGCCGAGTACGTACGCGAAATGCCGTATTCCCGCTACCCCGTCACCGGCAAGGATTTCGATGACGTGCTTGGTTTCGTGCATGTGCGCGACCTGCTCGACATCCGCGATCCGAAGGCGAAAACCGTCGCCGACGTGACACGTGAGGGCATCTCCCTGCCGGGCACGTCCAAGCTGCTGCCGAGCCTCGAACTGCTGCGCAAGCGCGGCATCCATCTGGCTGTGGTCATCGACGAATACGGCGGCACTGACGGTATCGTCACATTGGAGGATATGACCGAGGAATTGGTCGGCGATATCCGCGACGAATACGACCTGCCGGAGGAGAAGGGCGGCGAACGCACCGAACGCACCGCTTTCGTGAACGGTGTGGCCACCATCGAAGGCGGCATGACGATTGAGGATTTCGCGGATTTGACGGGCATCGAATTGGAGGACGGCCCGTATGAGACCGTCGCCGGCTATTTTTTGGCGCACACCGGCAAGATGGGCGAGGTCGGCGACGTGCTGCCGTCCGATGACGGCTACGACATGATTGTCACCAAAGTGGATGGCCGCCGCATCGAGACGGTGGAGGTGCGTAGGCACCAGTCCGGCGATGCCGGCCAATCCGATGAGGCCAACGAGTCCGGAGAAACCTCCCCTACAGCACCACGTGCCGATTGATCTCCCGACGCAACTGCCTCCATTGCGGCAGATAGGCGCTCATACGCCTCTGGAAGCCCTCTCCGTGCCCGTTCTCCCACAGGTGGGTCATCTCATGCACGAGCACGTATTCAAGGAATCTGGGGGCCATTAAACCAAGCTGCAGGTTGAGTCTGATCCGTCCGGTCCGCGGCGTGCACGATCCCCAGCGCGACGTCATGACGCGCAGCGTGATATGCGTCGGACCGCGGCCAATGATCGGCTGCCATTTTTCAAGCAGGGCCGGCAATTGCGATTCGATGCTGCGTCTCGCCCGCGCCTTGTTCTCATCCGTCCAGACGAATGTATGCGAATACGCGTGCGGATCGTCGGACGGGCCGTGGGAGCCCGAATCGCCCGTTCCTGCCATTCCGGTGCCAATGGAATCGTTCATGCGCCGGAAGCCGCCTTCCGACGCGTTCTGCGCCGCGATCTGCGCATCCCTGGCCTGTAGCATGGTGCGTCTCGCCCGCTCGATCCACGGCTTGCGTTCCGCCACGAATCGCTCGACGGCGCCCGCCGCCATCCGCTGCGGCGCGGAAACGACGATATCCGCGTTCGGCGGCTTGATACGTAGATACATGTTTTTGATGGGCTTTCTTACGATGGTCACACGCATTCCGGCGATGTCCGTGGTCGTTGTAGAGATCACGCGATTGCGGCTGTTTCCGCGATAGCCAGCTCCCCTGCCGTTGCGTCCGCTCGTTATTCCGCCGCTGCCGCGTTGTCCGTTCGTCATGCCTCGCATTATGTCACGACACGCCGAAAAACGAGCGACATTTGACTTTCCATGTAATTCAAGTATTATTTCAATTCGTTGTGTTCAAGACGCAGCAAGTTGGGCCCGTAGCTCAGGTGGTTAGAGCGCATCCCTGATAAGGATGAGGTCGGAGGTTCAAGTCCTCCCGGGCCCACGTAGATGGTAAGGAAGCGGCGAAGCCGCTTTTTTCACCTATGGGGCTATAGCGCAGCTGGTAGCGCATCTGCTTTGCAAGCAGAGGGTCGCCGGTTCGAACCCGGCTAGCTCCACGGGGCTATGGCGCAGCTGGTAGCGCATCTCCATGGCATGGAGAGGGTCAGGGGTTCGAATCCCCTTAGCTCCACAGACAAAGGCTTCCGATGATTCGGAAGCCTTTTTTCATACCTGTCGGCAAGAGCCGGCGGAATCGGTGCAATCAGCGCAATCAGCCGAGCCGGCAGGGGAGAGGCGCCCGCTCAGTCGCGCGCGCCCGTTCGGACTTTCCGATTTTCTAGGCGTTCTGAGCGTTCTGCTTGGCAAGCTCGTCCCTGATCTGCTGCAGCAACAGAACGGTCTGTTCCTCGGCAGTGGGCTCCGCCGAAGCGGCCTCCTCATCGGCCTTCTTCTGCTCGGCAAGCTTGGTCTTGGCAAGCAGCGCCTCGGTCATGTCGCGGAATTTGTTGATCGGCACCAGAATGCAGAAATAGACGGCGACGGCGATGATGAGGAAATTCAGAATAGCGCCCAGCACTGCGCCGAACGAAACGGTCGCGCCGTTGAATGTGATCGCCAGCAGACCATCCATGTTCGGCTTGCCGAAGATCATGGCGATGAACGGATTGATGACGCTGTTGACGATCGCGTTGACCACGGTGGTGACGGCACCGCCCATGACGACACCGACGGCCATGTCGATCATATTGCCGCGTGCGATGAATTTCTTGAATCCTTCGAACATTTTTGCTCCTGTTCTGCATTCGCGATTCCGTGAATCGCGTCAATGGACAAATCTCTCTTTGGACGTGTCTCTCTTGCATGCCCGAATCCATTCTATATCCGCACGCTCCAGCCAAATCCTGAGCAATATCTTGTGTGTCCCTCTACCATGCACATAGAATGAAATCGCCGTATTGATAACCCAACTATCCCGAAGGGGAAAAATATGCTCACTGATGAGTACGTCAAGCGCGTGTATGCGCAGGTCGAAAAGCGCGATGGCGATCAGCCGGAATTCCTGCAGGCCGTTCGCGAGGTCTTCGAAAGCCTTCAGCCCGTAGTCGAGAAGCACCCGGAGTATGAGAAGGCGGGCGTGCTCGAGCGCCTCGTCGAGCCGGAGCGCGTGGTGAAGTTCCGTGTCGCTTGGACCGATGACGAGGGCAAGGTCCAGGTGAACCGCGGCTATCGCATCCAGTTCAACTCCGCGATCGGACCGTACAAGGGCGGCCTGCGCTTCCACCCGACCGTGAACGAGGGCGTCATCAAGTTCCTCGGTTTCGAGCAGATCCTCAAGAACTCCCTGACCACGCTGCCGATGGGCGGCGGCAAGGGCGGCTCCGACTTCGACCCGAAGGGCAAGTCCGACGCCGAGGTCATGCGCTTCTGCCAAGCCTTCATGACCGAGCTGTGCCGTCACATCGGACAGTTCACCGACGTTCCCGCAGGCGACATCAACGTCGGCGCCCGTGAGATCGGCTACCTGTTCGGTCAGTACAAGCGCATCCGCGACGAGTATTCCGGCGTGCTGACCGGCAAGGGTCTTGAATTCGGCGGCTCCCTGGCCCGCACCGAAGCTACCGGCTACGGCCTGTGCTACTACACCCAGGAGGCTCTGCGCGTCCTGAAGAACGATTCCTTCGAAGGCAAGACCGTGGTCATTTCCGGCTCCGGCAACGTGGCCATCTTCGCCACCGAGAAGGCCCAGGCCCTCGGCGCGAAGGTCGTCACCGCCTCCGATTCCAACGGTTACGTCTACGATCCGGACGGCATCAAGCTCGATATCGTCAAGGACATCAAGCTGGGCCACCGTGGCCGCATCAAGGAATACGCCGAGCGCGTTCCGGGTGCTGAGTATCACGAGGGCTGCAAGGGCGTGTGGACCGTGCCGTGCGACATCGCGCTGCCGTGCGCCACGCAGAACGAGATCGACGGCGAATCCGCCAAGGCCCTGGCCGCCAACGGCTGCAAGGTCGTATGCGAAGGCGCCAACATGCCGTCCACTCCGGAAGCCATCGCCGTGTATCAGGAGAACGGCCTGCTGTACGGCCCGGCGAAGGCCGCCAACGCAGGTGGCGTGGCCGTGTCCGGCCTGGAGATGAGCCAGAACAGCTACCGCCTGAGCTGGACCTTCGAAGAGGTGGACAACAAGCTCAAGTCCATCATGGAGACCATCGTCGCCAACTCCCTGGCAGCAGCCAAGGAATACGGCCACGAGGGCGATCTGATGCTCGGCGCCAACGCCGCCGGCTTCGTCAAGGTCGCCAACGCCATGGTCGCCCAGGGCGTGCTGTAATCGCAATGATCCGCTGAACGTCGTTTCGGCTTTCCAAGCCGGTTCGCATCGATTCGAGCATTTCGGAGTATTCCGATATTCGATTGATGCGGACCGGCTTTTTACTGCCCACATATCCGGCTTGCACATCTGCCCGCGCATACAAAAAACGGCCCGCACCATACCGGTACGGGCCGTTTACGTAGCAGATCTCAGTAGATCCGTCCGAATCAGTCGTCGCCGAGCGTCACATGCACGCCGCCGACCAACGTGCTCACCACGTTGTACAGCAACGTCACGATGACCACCAGCAGGGTGATCAGCACCACTTCGACGATCGAGAAGATGGTGACCGCGCTCAGCACGGTGCTCAGCGAAAGCACGTTGGCGAGATCGAATCCGCCCGCGTCAAGGCCGGTGGAGGAGACGATCTGCGCCACCTGATCGAACACGCCGGCCACGTCCAGAACCGTCCACAGCAAAGCCGCCGCGACGACTTGGATGATGCCGACCGCGATGGAAAGCATGAACGCCACCTTGGCCGCGGACCAGGCGTCGATACGGGTCAGGGACAGGCTCATGCGACGGGCACGCGGCGCGCTGCGACGAGCCACCTTGTCACGGACCTTCACACCGCTGGTCGAAGCCGCGGAAACGCCCTCATGCGCCTTGATCTGCTCTTTGCCGATCAATGGCTGGCTGGAAGCGGAACGAGCCACTCGCGGGGCGCTCTGGCCTCCATGCGACTGCTCTCTGTTGTTGTTCTCGCTCATCGTTGCTCCTTGCAAAATCTTGCCTGTTTCTAGCTGAGGCTATCAGTTTTCACAGACGATTGGCCACGCGGCTTTCACGCCGTCGCCGTCTCGCCGTCGCCCGGTTCGGCGGCGGTTTGCGCGGCGGATTCCTCCTGCGGTTCCTGCGATTCGGCGGCCGCGGTTTCCTGGGATTCCGTATTCTCCTGGGATTCCGCGGTCTCGTCCTCGTCCGTCTCCTCGTTGCGCGCGATGGAGATGATCTCGTCGTTCTTGTCCGGCTTGGCGAGCGTCACGCCCTGGGTGGTGCGTCCGGTGCGCTTGACTTCGGCCACGTTGGAACGGATGACCTTGCCAGACTTCATGATGGCCATGATCTGGTCTTCTTCCTCCACGATCACGGCGCCCACCAGGGAGCCACGGCCTTCGGCGAGCTGCACGGCCTTGACGCCGTAGCCGTTACGGCCCTGCAGACGGTATTCGCTGATGGCGGTGCGCTTGGCGAAGCCTTCGTTGGTGACCACGAGCAGGTCCTTGTCGGAGTCGCCCCACACCACGTCCATGGCCAGCAGTTCGTCGCCGTCGCGGAACTTCATGCCCTGCACGCCGGCAGTCTGGCGGCCCATCGGGCGCAGCTGCTCGTCGTTGGCTTCGAACTTCAGGCTCATGCCCTGCTTGGAGACGAGGATGATGTCGTCATCCGCGTTGCACAGCGCGGCGCCTATAAGCTCGTCCGCATTCTCGCCATTCTCGTCGGTCATGAGGCGCACCGCGATGAGGCCACCCTGACGCGGGGAGTCGTATTCGGCCAGCGCGGTCTTCTTCACCTTGCCGGAACGGGTGGCGAGCACCAGGTACTTAGCCACGTCGTAGTTCGGAATCGACAGCACGGTCTGGATGGTCTCATCCGGGCCGAATTGCAGCAGGTTGGCCACATGCTGGCCCTTGGAATCGCGGGAGCCTTCCGGCAGCTCGTACGCCTTCAGACGGTACACGCGTCCCTTGTTGGTGAAGAACAGCAGCCAATTGTGCGTGCTGGTCAGGAAGAAGTGGTCGACCACATCGTCCTCGCGAAGCTTGGCGCCCTTGATGCCCTTGCCACCGCGGTGCTGGGCGCGGTATTCGTCGGCCTTGGTGCGCTTGATGAAGCCGGAGTGGGTCACGGTGACCACCACATTCTCCTCGGCGATCAGATCTTCGACGTTCATCTCGCCGGAGTACGGCAGGATCTTGGTACGACGGTCGTCACCGTACTTGGCAACGATTTCGTCGAGCTCGTCGCCGACGATCTTGCGCTGACGCTCCGGCTTGGCGAGGATATCGTTGTAGTCGGCGATCTTGCGCATGAGCTCATTGTGCTCGTCGAGGATCTTCTGGCGTTCCAAAGCGGCCAGACGGCGCAGCTGCATGGCCAGGATGGCGTCCGCCTGCACCTCGTCCACGTCAAGCAAGTCCATAAGGCCCGTGCGGGCGGTCTCAGCGGACTCGGAGGCACGGATGAGGGCGATGACCTCATCGATCATGTCAAGGGCCTTCAGATAGCCCTGCAGGATGTGGTCGCGCTCCTCGGCCTCGCGCTTGAGGTATGCGGTACGGCGTGCGATGACCTCGAGCTGGTGGCTGATCCAATGGCGGATGAACGCGTCGAGGCTCAGCGTGCGCGGCACACCGTCGACCAGCGCCAGCATGTTGGCACCGAAGGTCTGCTGCAGCTGGGAATGCTTGTACAAGTTGTTGAGCACGACCTTCGGCACGGCGTCGCGCTTAAGCACCAGCACGAGACGCTGGCCGGTACGGCCGGAAGTTTCGTCACGCATATCGGCGATGCCTTGAATCTTGCCGTCACGCACCGCTTCGCGGATGGATACGACCAGACGATCAGGGTTCACCTGGTACGGCAGCTCGGTGATCACCAGGCACATACGGCCCTTGATCTCCTCGGTGTTCACGACCGCGCGCATGGTGATCAGACCGCGGCCGGTGCGGTAGGCCTGTTCGATGCCCTTGTGACCGAGAATCGTTGCACCAGTAGGGAAGTCCGGCCCCTTGATGATGCGGATCAGGTTGTCGAGCAGTTCCTCACGGCTGACGTCCGGATGGTCGAGCGCCCAGTGCACGCCTTCGGCCACCTCACGCATGTTGTGCGGCGGGATGTTGGTTGCCATGCCGACGGCGATGCCGGACGAACCGTTGCACAGCAGGTTCGGGAAGCGGGCCGGCAGCACGGTCGGTTCCTGGGTCTTGCCATCATAGTTCGGCAGGAAATCGACGGTGTCCTTGTCGATATCGCGCACCATTTCCATGGCAAGCGGCGCCATACGGCATTCGGTGTAACGCATTGCCGCGGCGGGATCATCGCCGGGGGAGCCGAAGTTGCCCTGGCCGTCAACCAGCGTGTATCGCATCGACCACGACTGCGCCATACGCACCAACGTGTCGTAGATGGCGGAATCGCCGTGCGGATGGTACTTGCCCATGACCTCGCCGACCACGCGGGCGCACTTGGAGTAGCCACGGTCGGGGCGGTAACCGCCGTCGTACATCGCGTAGATCACACGGCGATGCACCGGCTTCATGCCGTCGCGCACATCGGGGAGCGCGCGGTCGACGATCACGGACATGGCGTACGCCAGATAGGATTCGCGCATCTCCTGCTGCAGATCCTTCTTCTGGACGCGTTCACCCACCATCAGGCCGTAGTCGGTGTTGTCGGCCTCCTGCGGGCTCAATGGTTCCATGGAACCATCCGGCACGAACTGGCCGTCTTCGTTGTTATTGTTTTCGTCTGCCAATTTCTTAATCCTTGCCTAGAAGTCCTCGCAAAGCCCTTACGCGTCGATCCAGCTGACGTTGCGCGCGTTGCGCTGGATGAACAGACGACGGGGTTCGACTTCGTCGCCCATGAGCATGGAGAAGGTCTCGTCCGCGGCTGCCGCGTCCTCGATCTGCACCTGCTTCAAAATGCGGTGCTCAGGGTCCATGGTGGTCTCCCACAGCTCCTGGTAGCTCATCTCGCCCAGACCCTTGTACCGCTGGATGCCTTCGCCCTTCGGCAGCTGACGGCCGGCCGCCTTGCCTTCGGCGAGCACACGGTCGCGTTCGGCGTCGGTGTAGACGAAGTCGTGCGGCCCCTTGGTCCACTTGAGGCGATACAGCGGAGGCATAGCCACGTACACGTAACCGGCGGTGATCATCGGACGCATGTAGCGGAAGAACAACGTCAGGTTCAGGGTTGCGATATGGGCGCCGTCGACATCGGCATCGGCCATGATGATGACCTTGTGGTAGCGCACCTTGTTGAGGTCGAAATCCTCGCCGTAGCCGCCGCCGACGGCGGTGATCAGCGATTCGATGGTGTCGGACTTCATCATGCGGTCAAGGCTTGCGCGCTCGGTGTTGAGGATCTTGCCTCGCAGCGGCAGGATGGCCTGCGTGATCGGGTTGCGTCCCTGGATGGCGGAGCCGCCTGCGGAATCGCCCTCCACGATGAACAGCTCGCATTCCTCCGGATTGTTGGACTGGCAGTCCTTCAGCTTGTCCGGCATACCGGCCGATTCGAAGATCGACTTGCGGCGGGTGTTCTCGCGTGCCTTCTTGGCGGCGAGACGTGCACGGGAAGCTTCGATGGCCTTCTGGATGATGTTCTTGGCCTCGCTCGGGTGGGCGTCGAACCAGTCGCCGAGTTTGTCGGTCATGACGCGCTGCACGAAGGTCTTCGCCTCGGAATTGCCGAGCTTGGTCTTCGTCTGTCCTTCGAACTGCGGGTTGGTGAGCTTGACGGACACCACGGCGGTCAGGCCTTCGCGCACGTCGTCACCGGAGAGGTTCTCGTCCTTGTCCTTGAGGATGTTCTTCTCGCGTGCGTAACGGTTGACCAGGGAGGTCAGCGCAGCGCGGAAGCCCTCCTCGTGGGTGCCGCCCTCGGTGGTGGAGATGGTGTTGGCGAAGGTGTGCACGGCTTCGGAGTACGCGGTGGTCCACTGCATGGCGATTTCCGCGGAGATGCCGATTTTGAGGTCCTCGGCTTCGAAATCGATGACGTCCGGTTCCACCGGAGTGGCCTTGCGCGACTTCACCAGGTAGTCGACGTAGTCCTTGATGCCGTCGTTGTACTGGTAGGTGACGGTCTGGAACTTCTCCTCACCGTCGTTGTCCTCGCCGGACACCTCGTCGCCGGCCTGGTCGGGCTCGCGCAGGTCGGTGAGCGAGATCTTCAGTCCCTTGTTCAGGAATGCCATCTGCTGGAAGCGGTTGCGCAGGATCTCGAAATCGTATGTAGTGGTTTCGAAGATCTTGCCATCGGCCCAGAAGGTCACGGAGGTGCCGGTGGATTCGCCTTCCTCCATCGGACGGCCCTTGGCCAGATGCGCGGTCGGCTTCTGGTTGATGTAGGTCTGGGTCCAGTGGAAGCCCTGACGGCGCACCTCGATGTCCACGCGGGTGGACAGCGCGTTCACCACGGAGATGCCCACGCCGTGCAGGCCGCCGGAGACCGCGTATCCGCCGCCGCCGAACTTGCCGCCGGCGTGGAGCTTGGTCATCACGGTTTCGACGCCGGAGATGCCTTCTCCCGGCACCTCATCGACCGGAATGCCTCGGCCGTCGTCCACCACGCGCACGCCGCCGTCCGGCAGAATCGTCACTTCGATATGCGAAGCGTAGCCGGCGAGCGCCTCGTCGACGGAGTTGTCGACGATCTCGTACACCAGGTGGTGCAGGCCGCGGGGGCCGGTGGAGCCGATGTACATGCCTGGGCGGATGCGCACCGCCTCGAGGCCTTCCAGAACCCTCAGATCGGATGCGTCATAGTGCTCCGGCGACAACGAATCGTCGAGCTGCGCGTCTTCGAGCTGGTCGTTCTGGATTTGATCCTGAATCTGATCTTCCTGCGTGTTTTCAGCTGATTCGTTCAGCGAATCCGCATCAAGGTCTGCCACAGAGATTCCTTCCTGCATTTACCCCGCCGTCAGGGTCATTTACGCAGGTGATACCACCTAGAACGCAAATAAAGGCCCCTTCTAGGCGTTTACATACACTGCTAGATATTCTACTCATGGAGGGGGACAGCGGGCGAGAGGCTTTATCCTCGGAATATCGCCGTTTTGCGCTCCGAAAAAAATGGGAACGACCACCCAGTGCGCTCCGAAAAGGCCCTATGAAAAGGTGACTGTGAAGAAGGTGCCCGTCAGTACCGGAGCTTCCTGGAGATACGCCCACGGCTGAATCCCTGCTGCTGTGGGCCCGTGACCTTCACCTCGTTGATGGTCAGTCCCTCGAGATTCTTGCGGATGGTATCGGTCAACGCCGGCACCATATATGACAATGTGGTGGTCCATGCCGGGCTGTCGCAACGAATCGTCAATACGCCGTCGCGCAGGCTGACGGGGTAGGAGTGCATCGCATTCGCCTTGCCTACAACCTGGTCCCAATGATCCCGCATCTGCGCCATCTTCAGATGGGGTATCCAGGCGCCGTTCTGCGCCAGAATGTTGAAAATACTTCCCATCGTCACCGGATCGCGGCCGGGTTTGCCAAAGCTTTCCCACGCTTTGCGCGACTTCTCCTCACGTTCCTTGAGGAGTCCGGCGCGTTTGCTGATGCGTTCGAACACTTCGGCCGGCAGCTTGCGTTGGTCGAGTTTCAGGGTTTCGCAGATAGGCGGCTTCGGCATCAGTCCTCATCATCCTTGTCCTGCGACCGCTCCGTCTGCGCGGTCTGTGTGCGCTTGCCGCGTCCGGCGGCGAGCAGTGCCGCCATCGCGGCCACGTCGCCGTCCATGTCCTGCGATTGCGCGCGACGCAACGCGGCGACATCGATGACATGTGCTCCGCCCTGGGGAATGTCGCTTGCCGCGGCGACGGTGATGAGCACTTGGTCCTGCCGTTTGGCGAAATCGAGTATCTGCCCGCGTCGGGATTCGTCGAGCTGGGCGAACACATCGTCGAGGATGACGATCGGCTTGGTGTCCCACTGCTCCGAAACCACCTCGTACAGCGCCATTTTCAAAGCCAGCGCCATCGTCCACATCTCGCCGTTCGAAGCGAATTCGCGAGCCGGCATGTCGTTGAGCAGCAAGGTCAGGTCGTCCCGCTGCGGGCCGATCAGATTCTGCCCGCGAGCCACCTCGCCGGGGTAGATCCGTTGGAAATGCCGGCTGATCTCCGCTGCCGGCTCGTCGTACAACATCACTTCGTCGAAGGACGGCTCGTATGACAGATCTGCCGCTTCGCTGGCTCCCGCCAGCGCCTTGTAAATACGAGAAAAGGGCTCACGCAGCCGTCCGATCACTTCGTTGCGGTCCCGCGTCACCTGCATGCCGATTTCGATGAATTGCCCGGTCCACACCTCCAGGCCGCTCAGCACGGCCTGACGCCCGTATTCGGGGTCGATTCCAGAGCCGTCCGAAAGCTGTTTGAGCAACGCGGCACGCTGTTTGGCGATGTGTGCGAACTGCTGCAGCGACTGCATATAGCGGGGAAGCAGCAGCGATGCGGCCTGGCTGAGGAAGTTCCTTCTGGTGGCGGGATCGCCCGACACCAGACGCTGGTCTTCGGGGGTGAAGGATACGGATGGCACCGTTCCTATGATGTCCCGCATGTATTGCGATTTCCCGCCGTCCACTCGTGCTCTGTTGGCTCCGCGCGCAGCGATGGTGATCTCGTATGAGCGCTGTCCGTCCGTACCTTCCACATTGGCTCGGATAGTGGCGGAGGGGTACCCCTTTTCGATGAGCGGCAGCGACGATGACGTGCGATGGCTGGATCCGGTGGAAAGCACTTCCACGGCTTCCACGATATTGGTCTTTCCCAGGCCGTTGGATCCCCGCAGAATGTTGATTCCCGGCTCGAAATCGATTACGCAATGCTCCCAGGACCGGTAGTGGTCAAGTGCGAGACGGGAAATATGCATGGAACGTCAAAACCTTTGGAGGATTTGTTTGATTCGGAGGATGGAAGTAGAAAAAGTTCGTATTGGAAGGGTTTGCAGGCTACGGCGACGGCATCTCGCTGATGGTTCCGTTGGCTGGCTGCGGAGGCATCGGACTTTCGCAGCCAGCCAACCGAAATCGGACTCAGCTGTTGAAGCGCATCGGCACCAGCAGGTACCGGTAGTCCATGGATTCGTCGGAGTCGGCTTCCTTCTGTCCGTTGAATTCCACGGGCTTGACCGCGGTGGTCATCTTCATGCGCACGAACGGTTCGCTGATTGCGCTCAGGCCTTCGACCAGATAGGACGGGTTGAAGGCCACGGTGATGTCCTCGCCGTCCATGTCGATGTCGAGGATCTCCTTGGCCTGGGCCTCGTCGGCGGCGCCTGCGGACAGGGTCAACTCCTGGCCGGTGAACATCATACGGATCGGGGCGTTGCGTTCGGCCACCAGAGACACGCGTTTGATGGCGTCGACGAGAGCCTGCTTGCTGATGACCGCCTGAATCGGGTATTCGTCGGCATACAGGCGGTCCACGGCCGGGAATTCGCCGTCGATGAGCTGCGACGTGGACACACGGCCTGCGTTCTCAAAGCCAAGCAGGGACGGATTCTCGGCATCGAAATCGATGACGATGTCCTGGTGCTCATCCAAGGAGCGGGCCATGTCGCGAAGCAGGGAACCGCGGACCAGCGCGGTGGTGCTGATGGTCGGATCGGCCGGATTCCAAGCGAAGCTCGAGCGAGCCAGACGGAAACGATCCGTGGAGCTCATGATGACCTTATCGCCCTGGAATTGGACGCGGATGCCGGTGAGAACGGGACGGTTCTCCTCACGGGAGACTGCGACGGAGGCTTGGTTGACGGCCTGCGCGAAGGCGGCGGAGTCCGCCTGGCCGAGCGTCGGCGGCACCACGGGCAGATCCGGGTATTCGCTTTCCGGCATGAGCTGCATGGTGAAGGTCGATTTGCCCGAAGTGATGGTCATGATCGAGCCATCGGTGGAGAGATAAGCTTTGGCGGCCGGCAGGGATTTGGTGATGTCGGCGAGTAGTTTGCCCAGAACCAGCACGCTTCCGGCTTCGTCGATGCCGGCTTCGATGTGATGACGGGCGGAAATGGCGTAATTGAAGGCGGAAAGCTGGAGTGTGCCGTCGATGGCCTCCAGGCGTATGCCCGCAAGAATCGGCGCTGCTGGGCGGGCATCGATGACGCGTGTGGTCCATGCCACGGCGTCGGCAAGTGCTTGGGAATTGACTTCGACTTTCATGGGGTATTCCTCGTTTCGTTCGTTCCACATGCCATTCTAGCGAAGCGGTATACGGGAGGAAAAGCGTGGGGAATTCCCCGCTTTATGAATTTGATGATTATATTAAGAAAAATCCTACATCCGTAATAATAAGCCCTGTGGATAGTGTGGATAACCGCGTTCACCCCATATTTCGCAACGGCTCGCTGACAACCGCCTTCTGTGGATAACTTCGGAACAGCATGTGGAAAACCAGGTCACTTATCCACAGGCCAAAGCTCGATGAAAAGTTATCCACATTTCCCGGTGAATAGTCCACGATTTGCCCACCGGCTCCAGCGGCGTTTCCAACGTGTTTTCCACAGATTTTTCCCCGGAAAGTGGATATCCCTGTGGACAACTCGACATAAAACGACTCACACGTCGGCGTGTCACCACGGAAGTAAAAAGGTCGGTAAATAATTTACCGACCTTGAGAAAAACGTTACGGGACAACGCCTGCGCGCCTAGTAATGGCTATGCGTGATTACTTGTCGTTCGACCTTTGCTTGAGCTGCAGAGTCAGCTCGGTCACATAGTTGTAGATCTCCTGCTTTTCCTGCATCTCGTCATTGATGCGGGTGTACGCGTGCATCACGGTGGTGTGGTCCTTACCCCCGAACACTAACCCGATATCGTTGAGGCTCATGCTGGTCAGCTCCCTCACCAGATACATGGCGATCTGACGGGCCAACGCGATCTTCTTGGTGCGGGACCGGCCCACGATGTCATCGAAGGTCAGATAGAAGTACTTCGCCACCTGGCTGATGATGTCCGCGGGCTTGATCTCCACATCGGTGGTGAAGAAGTCCTGCAGGGTCTGCTCCGCCAGCGCGCGGGTGACCGGCTGGTTGCTCAGCGAGGCCATGGCCGTCACACGGTTCAGCGCACCCTCAAGCTCTCGGATGTTCTCCGTGAAGCGCTCCGCGATGAGATTGAGCACGTCGTTGGGGATATCGGACGCGTTCATGGCCGCAATCATGCGCAGAATGGCGATTCGCGTCTCCAGATCCGGCGGCTTGACGTCGACGGTCAGTCCGGATTCGAAGCGGGAGATCAGACGTTCGTTGAAGCCCTGCAGATCCTTCGGAGGCACATCGGAGGCGATTACGATACGCTTGTTGGCCTGGTGCAGGGTATTGAACGTATGGAAGAACTGCTCAAGCGTCGCGTCCTTGCCGCTCAGGAACTGGATGTCGTCGATGAGCAGCACGTCCACCTCACGGTAGCGGCGGTTGAATTCCTTGATTTGTCCGGAACTCTGGTTGGTGTCCGCCAAGGCCTCGATGAACTCGTTGGTGAACTCCTCGCTGGTCACGTAACGCACCTTGAGGTTGGGATCCTTGACCAGCGCGTAGTTACCGATGGCGTTCAGCAGGTGGGTTTTGCCCAAGCCGGAGCCGCCATAGATACACAAAGGATTGAAATCATGTCCGGATCCCTCAGCCACGGCCAGTGCCACGGTACGCGCGAAACGATTGGAATCGCCAGGAACAAAAGTGTCGAAGGTGGCGTTCTTGTTCAGATGGGTCTCAGGATCGAGCAAAGGCCTGTTCTGGCCGCTTTGGAAGTTGTTGTGATGTTCCGGCGGCATGGTCGTCGGAATCGGCAGCTGACCCTGCGTGGTCTCGTTCGCGGGCGACTTCGCAAGTGGCTTCACGGGCGCTTTTGCCGGCAATTTCGTGGGGGAGAAGCGCGGATAGTTTTCGATGGGCGCCGTTTCGGGCTTCGAAGGCTTCTCGACGATTTTGAATGCCGGGAAGATGTCCTGTTCGGCCGATTCGCGCAGCGCCTCCATCAAAGGTTTGTTCAATTCGGTCTGGAGCGCCTGCTGGGCTGCGGCGGAGGGCACGCACAGCATGATGGTCGGCCCCCACATGCCTTCCGGATAGACGTTCTCCAGCCAGCTTTTGTCACGTACGGAAAGCGATGGATTCTGATGCAGCAACGCCAGGGCGTCGGACCATACCCCACGAGCCTGTTCGAGAGGGTCTGTTGTCGTTTTTTCAGACACGGATAACCCCTTTCTCGATAGACGTGCCATTACGATGCAACTGTATATTTGTACTCTTTTTTCCCCAGGTTATCCACCGTGGCGCGTGTTGAAAAAACTGAATTGTGAATAACGTTGACGTGGTTTGTGGATAACTTTTGTGGGGAGTTCGGCGGAATAGCAACGATTTTGTGGATTATTCTTCGTGGGGAATCCCCATGAAAATATGAAGGAAACGGTTTTGAATTTCATTCTGTTCAGGGGTCAGAGTAATTTAGTAGAGCTTGACTCATGAGGAGCCGTGCCTTGGCATGGCTAAAACACCGGGAGCATTAATTATGAAGAGGACATTCCAGCCGAACAACCGCCGTCGTCACATGAAGCACGGTTTCCGTCAGCGTATGCGCACCCGCGCGGGTCGCGCTCTGATCAACCGTCGCCGCGCCAAGGGCCGCAAGTCCCTCGCTGCCTGATTTTTTAGTGGCATAGAGCGGTGGAACGGCTGAAAAGCCATCGCGATTTCGTTGCGGTGCTCAAACGCCGTCGTAGGGTATCGCGTGAGGACATCGTCGTGCATTATTCGATGCGCGACGATGCCGTGACGGGCGATACCACGACGGTGCATGGTCGTCGTATAGGCCTGGCCGTTTCCAAAGCCGTTGGCAACGCGGTCACGCGTAATGCCGTGAAAAGGCGTTTCCGCGTGCTTGCGCGGAAATACGAATCCCTGTTACCTGAATCCTGCGATATCGTGTTACGCGCCAAGCCAAGTGCCGCACGTGCCGATTTTTTGTCGCTCGAGCAGCAGATGGCGGCATGTTTCGAAGCGGTGAAGCATAAAACCGCCCAGCGTCAATGAGCGAAAATCGTCGTCGTCATTGGACGGTGCGGCTCATCCGCTGGTATCAAAAGCATATTTCCGCCCGTACCGCGCCCCGATGCCGGTACTATCCAAGCTGTTCGAATTATGCGATTCAGGCGATTGAACGATTTGGCTGCCTTAAGGGTGGCCTTCTTGCGTTATTGCGCCTTCTTCGCTGCAATCAATGGAACCGTGGTGGAATCGACGATGTTCCGCAGCTCTATTCCTTGTTTTACAGATGTTCGTGGTCGAAGGCACACGAGGAGCCTCGGCTCACGCCTCTGGACGTAGAAAAACCTATAGGCGATAAGGAGAATGGCCTGTAATGAATCAAGATCAATTCCTCCTCGACAGCGGTTTCTGGGGCTGGCTGTATAAGCTCCTGTACCCCGTCGAGTGGCTTATGACGCAGATCATGGCCGGATTCCACAAGCTCCTGGTGATGCTGGGCATGAACGAGATCGGTTTCTCGTGGGTCATGTCCATCGTGTTCCTGGTGATTGTGGTCCAGGCGTGCGTGTTCCCGCTCTTCTATAAGTCCATGAAGGGCATGCGCAAGATGCAGGCCCAGATGGCCGTCATGCAGCCCAAGATGCAGCGCATCCAGAACAAGTACAAGGGCAAGAACGATCCGGCCAGCAAAGAGGCCATGCAGCGCGAAATCATGAAGCTGTACGAGGACAACGACGCGAACCCGATGGGCGGCTGCACATCCATGCTGCCTATGTTCGTGCAGGGCCCCGTGTTCATGTGCATGTTCTACACGCTGTCGGCCATTCCTTATATCGCACGCGGCAAATTCAGGAACGGACAAGGCCTTGGTGCCTTCGACATCGCCACCGCCAAGCAGTTCACCTCCACTAATGTGTTCGGCGTGAACGTGGCCGAGAACTTCACCACAGCCGGCATCCACGGCAAGATCGTCATCGGCATCTTCGTGGCGTTGATGTGCTTCTGCCTGTGGCTCATGCAGTACAACAGCATGAAGCGCAACATGGCGCAGACCGCTGCGAACAAGCAGACCGAAATGATGCAAAAGATGATGCTGTGGCTGTTCCCGATCATGTACATCTTCTCGGGCGTCGCCATGCCGTTCGCCGTGCTGGTCTACTGGCTTACCAACAACGTCTGCAACCTGCTGCGTTCAATCTGGCAGATCCACGTCTTCCCGACCCCGGGTTCGCCCGCGGCCGAGGCGAAGGAGAGGCGCGACCACGCCCATGAGAACGCCCGCCGTGCCAAGGCCGGCCTGCCGTCCCTCGAGGAGGAGGAGCTGCAGAAGGCCAAGGAAGCAGCCGAGAACAAGGAAAAGAACGGCTACCAGCGCGTGCAGCCGAGTCGCAAGAAAAAGAAGAAGAAATAAGTATCGGGTGTGTCCTGTGTTCCACGTGAAACACAGGACACACCGCTTTATATGCGGCAATCACCAACGTGATACACAACAATCGCTAGACTTGAATAACAAGAACCCCGCTCAAAGGAGTACAGAACCATGGCGCAAGATGATGAGAAGACCATCGATCAGCTCAATGAGGAAGCTGATATCGCTGCCGATTACCTCGAAGGATTGCTCGACATCGCCGACTACGAAGGCGACATAGAAATGGGCGTGCGCAACAACCGTCCGATGGTGCAGATCGTCGCCGACGACGACACCGACATCAAGCATCTAATCGGACGCAATGGGGAAGTGGTCGACGCGCTGCAGCAGCTGACCCGCCTTGCTGTGCAGCAGAAAACCGGCGAACGCTCCCACCTCATCGTGGACGTCGACGGCTTCCTGAAGCGCAAGCGCCAGCGTCTGCACGACCTCGCCCTGGACGCCATCGATGAGGCGCGTGAGACCGGAGAGCCGGTGGATCTGAAGCCGATGAACTCCTTCGAGCGCAAGATCGTTCATGATGTCGTGCGTGAAGAGGGGATGAAGTCACGTTCCCACGGCGAGGAACCGCATCGTTATGTCACGGTGTATGTCAAGGCCTCGGCGGTCGATGACATCGACGATATCGATGACGAAGGCTGAAAAGCCGTATAGGGTTTCACGTGAAACGTTCAAGCGCTGCTCTTTTAAGTGGCGCTTTTTTGTTGGTTTTCATACGATATGTAATCCAGTACGTTGGGCTTTTCTGCGGATTCTTTTTCGTGCCGCAATTTATTTTGCTGTTTTAAGTGCGCTGCGGCCGCCATATTTCGTTCCCGACACACTCAAGGCCGTTCGGCCAAGCTTACGGTCGGGAACGAAATATGGCGGCCTTCGCTTTGGGGATAGGCAACCTTGTTTTTCTGTACGTGTCTTATGGTCGGGGAGGGGAGGGAGTGCAAATAATGGGGCTGAGTTGTGTGTCACGTGGTGGGAGGGAGGGATTGGGATATAGGATGGTGAGCATGAGTGATGTGCATGACGAACTGGACGGATCGCCGATTCTTGAGGAAGTGCTTGGCGATGCGTTGGACAAGCTTAAGGTGTTTCACGTGAAACTCGCCACGGAAGGCGAGCCTCGTGGACTGATCGGGCCGCGGGACGTCGGCATCATCTGGGAGCGTCATATCCTGAATTCCGCGGCCATCGTGCCGTTCGTGCGAGAGGCCACTTCGAAAAGGCAGTTCAAGACGGTCGCGGATATCGGCAGCGGTGGTGGTTTCCCAGGCATCGTGGCGGCCGCCTGTCTGCCGGATCATCGCTTCACCTTGGTTGAGCCGATGGAACGCCGTGTCGAATGGCTTCATGAATGCGTTGATGAGATGGGTCTGGAGAACGTCTCCATCGTGCGCTCCCGAGCCGATGCGGTGATCGCCGCCGTCCGTGGTTCGAAGGGAGGACGAAAGGGCAGGGGAGCGGAGCCGGTCGATCTTGACGGCAATCCCATCCACGTGACCCATCCCTTCGCCGTGGTGACCTGCCGGGCCGTCGCTCCGATGACCAAACTATCCGGATGGACGCTTCCGCTGCTGGACAAAGGCGGACGTCTGGTCGCACTGAAAGGACGCTCCGCGCAGGACGAGATCGTCAAGGCAGCCAAGGAGATCTCGGAAAACGGCGGAATCCATCCGCGTGTAGTGGATGCCGAAGTCGGTCCCGGACTCGAATCGACGCATGTGCTGATGGTGGACAAGCGATAAGTTATCCACAAAACGGCGCAAGTTATCCACATTATCCACAATCGCATGAACACTGTAAAAATGCTTTCAAAAAAGCTTGGATTTGCAGCGATTACTCGGTGGATAACTTTTGGATGATTGGATGAGTTATCCACCGACTATCCACCGTTGTCCACAATGGCGCGAAGGGCTGCGCACGGAAGTGCTTCTGTCCACACGAATGATGAAACTTGAGTTTGAATATGCATAGGAAGGCTAGTTCATGACTGGACCTGGTGAACCAGATAATCTGACTTCGATGGAATCCGCGACGGATACCATCAAGCGAATCTTCAAGGGGTCGAATTCCCCGGTTGGCGCGCAGATCGCGGACGAATCATCGCGGTACAAGGCGCTGGAGCGTGCCGTTTGCCCGAAACCGGCGCAGACGAGGCTGATCGCCGTAGCCAATCAGAAGGGTGGCGTCGGCAAAACCACATCCGCGGTGAATCTGTCCGCGGCCCTGGCTCATTTCGGCTGCAGAGTGCTGCTCATCGACATGGATCCGCAGGGCAACGCCTCCACCGCCCTGGGCGCCCCGCACGCTTCCGGACAGCCTTCCGTGTACGACGTCATCGAAGGACGCAAAAGCATCGCGGAAGTCAAAACCACATGTCCCGACTTCGAAAAACTTGACGTGGTTCCCGCCTCCATCGATCTGAGTGGCGCGGAATTGGAGGTCGCCGATATGGCGGATCGCAATTCCCTGCTGAAGAACGCGGTCGACGAGTTCCTCGAAACCAGCGAGGAGCATTACGATTACGTGATCATCGACTGCCCTCCCAGCCTGGGTCTGCTGGTGATCAACGCCATGTGCGCCGTGCATGAGATGCTGATTCCGATCCAGGCCGAGTATTATGCGCTGGAAGGCCTGGGGCAGCTTATCAACACCATCGGCCTGGTGCAGGAGCATTACAATCCGTCGTTGCTGGTCTCCACGATGCTCATCACCATGTACGACAAGCGCACGCTGCTGAGCCGCGAGGTGCATGGCGAGGTGAAGAAGCATTATCCGACGATCGTGCTCGACACCACCATTCCGCGTACGGTGAAGATCTCCGAAGCGCCGAGCTTCAATCAGAGCGTAATCTCATACGATCCCAAGGGAATGGGCGCAATCGCGTATTGCGAGGCCGCGTTGGAGCTTTCGCGTCGTTCCGAGACGGTATTGCAGGCGATTGACGCAAGAAGGAATGAGAACTGATTATGACTACGAAGTCTCGTCTTGGCAAAGGTCTCGGCGCGCTGTTTCCTTCTCTTCCGGGGGAGCCTGTTTCCACGAAGCAATCCGAGAAGCAGTCCATGGAGCGGACCCAGAAGCCGGTGAAGGCCATTTCCAAGGATGTTCCGGGCAGCACCAAAGGTGAAGCCAAGGGCGATAAGAAGAACGATAGGAACGATGCGGCCACCGCGCAGGCGTCGGTTGACGCCGTCCGGGACATGAAGAAGAGTGTTTCACGTGAAACGAAGAAGAACGCGCATCACCGTGCCAGCATGCCGTCCATCTCGTTGAACGAAAGCACCCATCCCGCTGATATGTTCTTCGGTGCCACCACCAAACCGGTTTCCGAACGCAATGACCGGAAGAGTGTTTCACGTGAAACCGAGTCGTCAGGAAAATCATCCGAACGGAAGAAAAAGGACGACGAACCGGAACTGCTGCCGGTGCAGGGCGGCTATCTGGTGGAACTGCGCCTGAGCGATGTCGGCCCGAATCTGCATCAGCCCCGCACCATATTCGACGAGGACGATCTGCGCGAGCTGGCGGAATCCATCAAGGAAGTCGGCGTGCTGCAGCCCATCGTCGTGCGCAAGCGTCCGCAATCGCAAATCGAGGCCGCCCGCAAGGAGTCCGCCGAAAATCCGGTCGAGCCGCACAATATGTTCGATGGGCGCATGGACAGCATGTATGAGCTCATCATGGGCGAACGTCGTTGGCGCGCGTCGCAGATCGCCGGTTTGAAGACGATTCCGGCGATCGTCAAAACCACCGCCGATGACGACATGCTACGTGACGCGTTGCTGGAGAACCTGCATCGCGTGGCGCTGAATCCGTTGGAGGAGGCGGCCGCCTATCAGCAGATGATCGACGACTTCGGACTGACCCAGTCGCAGCTGTCGAAATCCGTTTCGAAGTCGCGTCCGCAGATCGCCAATACCTTGCGATTGCTCAATCTGCCGGCCGCCGTGCAGAAGAAGGTAGCCTCCGGTCTGTTGTCGGCCGGCCACGCGCGTGCGCTGCTCGGATTGCCGACGGAAGAGGATATGGAGCAGCTGGCCACGCGCATCATCGCCGAAGGACTATCCGTGCGCAGCACCGAGGAGATCGTCTCCATGAAGGTGGCCGAAAGCAACCAAGAGAAGAAACCGAAGGCCAGCAAGCTCAATCCGTGGGCCGGCACCCCCGTCCAGGTCGGTCTGGAGAAGCGTTTCGGCACCAAGGTGTACATCAAGGGATCAAAGAAGCATGGGCGCATTGAAATAGTGTTCACGTCGGAAGACGACATGGACCGGATTGTCGGATTGCTTATGCAGCAGCAGAAGTGAGGTATGCCTGGGCATCCAGCGCGGCACGGCATCCCATGCCCGCCGCGCTGATGGCCTGACGGTACACGCTGTCCACGCAGTCGCCCGCGGCGAAGATGCCGGGCGTACTGGTACGCGTGCTGGCGCCTTCGACTTCGATATAGCCGGTCTTATCGGTGCGTACAAGCCCGTTGAGAAAGCCGGTCGTGGGAGTATGCCCGATTGCTACGAAAACGCCATTGGCGGGGATTACGGAGGTTTTTCCGGTGGTGGTGTCGCGTACCTCCACCTCTTGCACGCCATCGTTGTCGCCGTGGATTTCCTGGACCACGGCATCGAGCACGAAATCGATTTTCGGATTGCTCCGCGCCCGCTCCACCATGATGTGCGAGGCGCGGAACGTGGAACGACGGTGGATCAGCGTTACGGATGATCCGAAGCGGGACAGGAAATCCGCCTCCTCGAAGGCGCTGTCGCCGCCGCCGACCACCACGATCGGCTTGCCGCGGAAGAAGAAGCCATCGCATGTCGCGCAGTAGGAGACGCCTCTTCCGGCATATTCCGCCTCGCCCGGCACGCCCAGCTTGCGATAGTCGGAGCCCGTGGCGATGATCAATGCACGTGCGTCATGCCTTTCGCCGCCGTCGAGAACGACGGTTATGATGTCGGACGCTTCGTCGCGGGAGATCGATACGGCATCGTTCTGGATGATATCCGCACCGTATTTTTCCGCCTGCCTACGCATGTTGTCCATCAGATCGGGGCCCATGATGCCGTCGGGGAAGCCTGGGAAATTCTCCACTTCGGTGGTGTTGACCAATTGCCCGCCCGGTGTCAGCGCACCCGCCACGACCAGCGGCTTGAAACCGCCACGACCAAGATAGATCGCCGCGGTGTATCCTGCGGGGCCGGAACCGATAATCACAACATCATGCACGTCACTCATGATATCCACTGTAATGCAGGATCGGACACGGAAACAATGTTTCACGTGAAACGAAACGGTACGTGAAACAAGCGAAACGAAAAGAGGACGTGTGGAAAATCTCCACACGTCCTCTTTCGCTGTGTCGCGCGATTGCGGCGGATTAGAACACCTGAATCGATTCGATGTACAGCTGGCTGCCGGGAAGGCTGTTCAGCGGCACCCACAGCAGGATGTCCTGCGTTTCCACGGTCTTGTCGAACTTGACGTCGGTGGTTCCGCTGGTGTCGAATTCGAATTGGGCCACCTGCTCGCCCTGAGTCGGGTTCGACGTGGTGTTCACGCGGATGTAGCCTTGGCCTCCGGAGGAGCGGATCTTGATCGTCATGCGGGACACCTTCTGCGACTGGCTGAGGTGCAGATAATAGCCGTATCCCTGCTGTCCATCCGGATTCGACAGGAACTGGCGGTTGTCGATCTCGTATGCAGTGGTGTTTTCCGGAGCCTTCGGATCGGGGACCTGCTTGGCCTCCTTGTCGGGGCTCTTCTCGGTGGTTCCGCTCGATTGGGCGGAGTCGTCGGTATCGGAGGAATCCGCATCGGCGGCGGTTCCACCCGGTCCGAACGGGACCTTGTCAAGATTCATTTCCGGCCACGGATTTCCGGAATTGCTGCTGGTATCCGAAGAAGCGGAGTTCTGGAACAGCCCATGCAGGGCGAATCCCAAAGCCACAGCCACCACGACGACGGCCACGATGATGGCCGCCACCTTGGTCTTCATGTTGCCGAACAGCTTGGCGTCGGCGACTTCGGTCGAGGTGGAAGAAGAGCCTCCGTTTGGCGCGAAGCTTGGTGGGGCGGGGGTCGTCACCGAGTTCTGATACGCCTCCTCAATCGCTTCCTGCTCCGCCTTCAACGCACGCGCGGACTCCTCTCCTGGCTGGATGACTCGTCCATCAGGTCCAATCACCGGGATGCGGCCGGTCTTTTCCAACTGCGAATCGTCGGTCTGCTGATCCGACGAAGGCGCGGAAACGCGGATGGGGAAGGAGAAGGGGTAATCGCCGGTCTCTTCGTCGGCACCGTCGATGTCCTCCTCGGTCAGGATTTCGCGGCCGTTCTTCCACAGCGATTTCACCGCGCCGCTCGTAGCCGCCACGCCCTTGGCCAGCGCCTCCTTGCTATCGGAGAGATCGGTATGAGGAACGGGGGCTTCAAACGTCATTTCGGGGATGCTACCCGATTCGCTGAGCGTCTCCGGAAGTGGGAAAGTATCCTGTTCGAGAGCCTGCAATAGGGGGACGTTGACAATCGAGCATTCCGAGTTCGCGGAAGGCAGAATCACGTCGGTGCCGTGCAGCTGCGAAAGCGGCTGGTAATCGCCCAGCAACGCCTCCAATTCGGCGACGGTCGCCATCGGCACGGTCGGGAAGCCGTCCTTCTCCTTGAGATTCAGTCCACGCTTGCAGATCACGCGGAATTCCATCGGCACGTTCGGCGCGATCGCTTCAAGACGGAAATCCGTGGACAATGTCGACGGCTGCCTCGTCAGCAGCGAATACAGCAAAGCGGCCACCTGCCGAATCGCAAGCTGCTCCTTGCTTTCCGTGACCTGCGAACGTGAGGTGTCGGCAAGCATGACGCTGATGGGGGCATCGGCGATTTCCACGCCATTGCGGGTCAAACGCACGGTGTCCGTATTGATCGAGAAATGGGTGAGGCTGTCCTTCTGCAGCACATGGAAGGCTTCGACGACCTCGCCGAGGATAGAGCGTATCGCGGTAAAGCTCAGCGGCTTGTCACGCGACGCGAGGTATTCGGTCAGCGGCATGCCGGCATCGAGCTGCGTGACGACCAGAGCCACTTCGCCGACGTGCTGGAGCTGAAGAACCTGGGTGAAGTGGGAGTCATGGGAGATCGCCAGCATGGATGCCGTGGCGTTGACGTCCTGCAGCGCCTTGCGGTTGTTGACGATGAAAAGCTGGCAATCCCTGGCAAGCACATGGTCGCTTGCTTTCCAAACCTGCAGGCCGGTTTCCTCACGCAATGGCGAAACCAGCACATAGCGGTTGCTGATGGTATCTCCCAGTTGAGGTTTCATGGTTTCCTTCAACTTCTGTAACGATGATTTCTACTTGTGATTCTGTTCCTGTTCGCCGTTTTCGGCGTCGCTTCGCCCCAGTTTACCGTTGGGGCTGGTCGGCTTGCCATACCTGCCGGCAAGCCCATGAATGTGTGAAACGATTATGGTTTTCATGGAAGCGAGTTCCTCGGAACGCAGCGCCCACAGGCATGCCAGATAGACGATGGCGATGATGATGGCCAGGATCATCGCGGACAGGACGGCCTGCCCCCAATTCATCGCGCCGTCGTCGCGTCCGATACGCGCCCCGACCAGCCGATAGACGCCGTCGCGGCAGAAAAGGCCCACGGCGATCGCCGAGATTTCCGCGATGATGGATTTCGCGTAGGACAGGAATATGCGACGTCCGTCCACGTTGCCGTTGAATCGTTTGCGCAGCATGACGAACAGGATCGGGAACGGCAGCATGAAGCTCAATGTGCCGGATACGCCGATCAGCGTGACCCAATCGGTCGGCGGCAAAACCGCCTCGCCGACCAGCAGGACGATCACCTGCGTTCCGATGGACATGACGGTGAACAGGAATGGATTCCTGCCGTCCTCGAACGAATAGAAGGTCCGTTGGATGATCAGATAGGAGCTGGCGAACGGAATGCCGAAGCCGAGCGCGACCAGCGGTCCGCACATGAGCAACGCCTCGCGTACGGTCACGGACGGCAGCAGCGACAGGATGATCGGCAGCGGAAGTACCACGAACGCGGCTCCGAAGAAGCACATGATAAGTCCCATGACCCGCAACGATTGGCTCAGGTCGTTGCGTGCCTCGGCAAGGTTGCGTTCGGCGATCGCTCGGGAGATCTTCGGGAAGATGGCGGTGGCCACGGACACCGCGATCAGCGAATAAGGGAGCATGTAGATGGTATACGCGTTCTGATAGGTCGCGTTGCCGGCCACGTCGAGCGGATTGATATGGAGCTTCAGTTGTGCCGTGAGCGGTGCGCTGGTGGCGACGCGGGTGATCAGGATGTTGCCGATCTGGTCGACGATGACGATGCCGACGCTCCAGATGGCGACCGGTCCCATCGAACGCAGACCAATGCCGTGGATGCCGAATTTCGGACGGTATCGCAGGCCGATTTTCGTCAGTGGAATGAACAGCACCAGCGCTTGGAAGGCCACGCCCAGCGTCCATGCTCCCGCGGTCAGCGCGATTTTCGTCGGCGTCCAGAATTCCAGCGGACGTTCGGTGGCCCTGCCGAATAGCGCGATGAACGTGCCGAAACCGATGCAGCTGATGACATTCGCGCCGACCGAGCTCCACGCGTAGGTGACGAAATGGTCCTTCGCGGCGAGGATCTGTCCGACCACCGTATACAGGCCGTAGAAGAAGATCTGGGGCATGCACCACAGGGTGAACGATGTGGCGAGGGCCATGGTTTCAGGGCTGCCGTTGACGTACAGTCTGGTTAGCAGAGGCGTGGCGATGGCCATAAGCAGCGTCACGCCCAGCAGCATGGTGATGGCAAGGGTGATGAGCTTGTTGAGCTTGGTCTCGGCATCCTTGGCTTTCAGCGTGCGCACGATCTGCGGCACAAGCACGGCATTGAAGATGCCGCCGGAAACCAAGGTATAGATGACTTGCGGAATCATCGATCCGGCCTGGTAGGCGTTCGCGGCATAGCCGGTGGTGCCCAAAGCCCAGGCGAGCAGGATGGTGCGGACCTGTCCGGTTACGCGCGAAGCGGCGGTGCCGGAGGCCATGATCAGCGAATTACGGCCAACGGAAGAACTCATTCGTCGGGATCCTTCTTACGGTTGAATTGACGCCACAGTCCCACGATGCCCAAAAGAACGGCGAAACCGATGATGATGAAGCCGCTTTTGTCGCTGATCTGCAGCGCGCTGGTGATGTGCGTGACCTGCGCGGCGCCGAACGCCGCGCCGTTTCTGTCGAACAGGTTGATGGTGGCGTTCGCCGTTCCGGAGGTGGCCACGCGGATGGTGAACACCACCTGTGCCTCGCCGTGCGCGGGTACCTCCACGGTGTCGAAGCGCGACGTGACGATTTGCATGGAATCGGTAAGGGAGGAGACCTTCACCTTCACCGGATAGGGGTGGCTGTTACTGATGGTCACCGGCATTTTTGCGGTTTCGCTGACCACGTTCACGCTTTCCGTCGGGGTGATCGCCACACCATTGATCAACAGGGAAGCGATCTGCGTCGTTCCCTCCGTCATGGTGCTTCTGGAAGGGCTTTCGTTGCCCAGCGCATGCAGGGCCATGGCGGCGTGCGTCCGCGTGAGCTGCCTGCTCCATTGGGCTATGTCGGAACGGGTGCTTGACGGGGTTTTCTTGCTTGGCTTGGCGAGAATCGACGTGTTGAATCGTTTGATGTCGTTCGAAGCGTTCGCCAGCGTGCTCAACGTCTGTTGGAGCGCGTTGCGCTCCTCGTCGGACAGCCCGTCCGATTCGGGGATGATGGCTTCCGTCTCGTCGTCGTCCGACGTGGTGTCCGCCTGCTTCAACGTGGCGAGATCGGTGAGGCTCAGCCATGGCGATTGCTCGATGTCGGTCATGAGCTTCTCCACGATGGCCGGATCGGAATCCTCGTCGAGGCAGACCAGCAGATTGCGCTCCGCATACGGCTGTTCCATCTGGTAGAACGCGCTCTGCGCCACGAATCGCGCGAGTCTGCCGGCGGTGCTTCCTTCACCGTCGGCACCGGCCTCGTCGCTGGTGGCCTTGCCCTGCGCCAAATCGGACAGCACCTTCTGCGCGGACAGGACGGTGACATCGCCCGCATTGGTGGAGACCACCGTCTTGCCGGTCTGCACGGTCGCCTTGTCGTCCTCCTCAAAATCGTGGGTGGCGATGACGGTGTCGTATCCCTGCTGACGTGCCTTCGTCAGCGCCTTCATCGTCCAATTGCCGTTGCCCTGCCATGCATAGCGCGCGATGTCCGCCTGAGAATCACCCAAGGACGATCGATATATCCGCAGTGCGTTGTCGGCATTCCATTCCGTATCGTTGATGCCGGCCGCGGCATACGTGGATTCGTTGCCCAGCGCGGAATACGCGGTCATGTCGAACAGCACGGGCTGGGTGACGCCGTCGACTTGGGTCGGCATCGACATCGCCTTCAGATAGGTGGGATCGCCCACCACCTGCAGCATGTCGTGTTTGGCGAAGACCTGTTCCAGCGATTTGAGCCGTGTGTCGTCGTCTTTGCCGGGGACGGCGATTTTCGACAGCTTCGCATCGGTTACTCCGCCTTCGTCGACCAGCTGTCCAAGCAGCTTGCCGTCGGTCGTCCATCCGTTGGCGGCGAGCGGCTGCGCGACGGTGATATGCATTGCCGGCGTGTTGGGAGAGTTGAGTCCGGCTCCGGTGCGCGTCACGAAGGTGTGCGACCGTGCAAGGGCGGTGCCGTCCGCCGAATATTCCAGCATTACCGGCTTGGGTCCCCAGGAATTAATGGCGGAGAGCGACTGCTGGTTCGCGTCGGCGTCGATATTCACTTTGACGCTGCCGCCCGGCTGCAGCGCGGGCACGTCGGTTTCCCCTACGATATTTGGGGTGGAGATGAGGCTGGTTCCTTCCGACCATTCCTGGATGTCGTTGCGCGACACGAAGGTGTAGAAGGCGTTCATGGCCAGCGTCAGCGTTCCTGCGGGAAGCTTCTGGTCGGTGGTGTTGGTCACCGTGGCGCTCAGATGGTATCCGGACGTGTCCGTCAGCACGGCGGTGGAGGAGTCGATGGACACCATCCCGGCCGCAGCGCTCGTCGCGTCCACGGATTCTGTGGCCTGCGCCTCGGGCATGGGTGCGTATAACAACATCAACGCCATGGTCAACACCATGGCGAGGATGGACGATAACGCGCGAAGGCCATGCCGAGCATGCCATTGTGCGGATTGATTCACTGTCACGCCTGTCTGTTGAGTTTCCTTGCGTACAACCATGCTATCTTTCGTTCGTTCGGGTAGCTCAGAACATCGTCCAAATCGGCGAAATCCACCCAAATGGCATCCTCGGCCTCATGGTCGGGGTCTCCTTCGACGGTCAGTTCGCCGCCGATCTGCCGCAGTGCGAAGTGGTGCACGAGTTTGTGCACGCGCTGGCTGGTGCCGGTGAACCAATAGTCGATGGTGGCGATGGAATCGACCACCTCGCCCAGGATGCCGGTTTCCTCATGCACTTCGCGCACTGCCGTCTGCTGCGGCGTCTCGCCTTTTTCGATGTGTCCCTTCGGCAGACACCATTCCAGATGTCCGCTTCGCGAATGACGTGCGATGATCGCCACGCGACCTTTGTCGTCGAACACCAGCCCGCCCGCCGAATATTCGCGTACCACCGGCAATTCCTGCGCGTCGAGCGATGCGAACGTGGTCGGTCCGTCCGCGCTGCGCCGCCGTGGCATCATCGCCGGCGTCGGCGCGCTCGGCGTGACGATCGTCCGCTGCTGCAACGACACCGACTGCGATGTGTACAGCAGTTTGTCCGGTTCCAACGGATTTTGGGCATGGTCGTCCGCAGCATCGGCAAGCATGCGTGCAAGATCTGCGGGCGTAATCATGATTCCAACCATACTCAATTCTGTGTGCAGGTGGAGTAACGGTATGCTGGTAAACGGAAACTTGTGGCGCTTGAAAGGGTTGGCGTGAACTTCGAAGTGTGGCCTGAGGCCATTGAATTGGGACGTATGTTTGCCGCGGAAGGCTACGAATTGGCGTTGGTCGGAGGCCCTGTGCGCGACCTGCTTCTTCATCGCAAATCGCATGATCTGGATTTCTGCACTTCGGCGCGTCCCGAGCAGTTTGAGCATATTCTGCGCCGTTTCGGACATGATGGCTTCTGGGATATGGGACGCAAATTCGGCACGCTTGGCGCGATGCGCAGGCGTGAGGACGGCACCGAGGTGAAGGTGGAGGTGACCACCTACCGTTCCGACACGTACGATCCCGATTCGCGCAAGCCGGAGGTCAATTACGGCGACACGCTGGAAGGCGATCTGTCCCGCCGCGATTTCACCGTGAACGCGATGGCGTTGCGCGTGCCGCAGCTTGAATTCGTCGATCCTTTCGGCGGTGCGAACGATTTGGCCAAGGGCGTGTTGCGCACGCCCGTCGATCCGAGGCAGTCGTTCGACGACGATCCGCTGCGCATGATGCGCGCCGTGCGTTTTGTGGCGCAGCTTGGCTTCCGTATCGCGCCGGAGACCGCGGAAGCGCTGTCCGACATGGTCGACCGCATCGAAATCGTCTCCGCCGAGCGGATACGCGACGAACTGGTCAAAATGCTGCTGTCCGATCGTCCGCGCGCCGGCATCGAGGCGCTGGTCGATTCCGGTCTCGCCGACATCGTCTTTCCGGAGATCCCCGCGTTGCAGCTGGAGATCGACGAGCATCACCGCCATAAGGACGTGTTCGAGCACACCATGATTGTCATCGAACGTGCGGTCGCCCTTGAAACCGGCCCCGACGGCCCGGTGCCCGGTCCAGACCTGACGTTGCGTCTGGCCGCCCTCATGCACGACATCGGCAAGCCGAAGACCCGTCGTTTTGAAGCGGGCGGCAAGGTGAGCTTCCATCGTCATGACGCCGTCGGCGCGAAAATGACCCGCAAGCGTCTGAAGGCCCTGCATTTCGATCATCACATGGTCGAGGATGTCAGTGAGCTGGTCAACCTGCATCTGCGCTTCCACGGCTACGTGGAGGAGCCGTGGACGGATTCCGCGGTGCGTCGCTACGTCAAGGACGCGGGCCCGCTCTACGAGCGTCTGAACCGCCTTACGCGCGCCGACACGACCACGCAGAACAAGCGCAAGGCCATGGTGTTCGCCGCCGCCATGGACGAGATGGAGCAGCGTGTGCGCGACCTCAAGAAGAAGGAGGATTTCGACGCGATCCGTCCGGACCTCAACGGCGACGAGATCATGCGGCTGCTGGGCATCGAGCCCGGTCCGATGGTCGGCAAGGCGTACAGGCACATGCTGGAATACCGTCTGGATAACGGTCCGGTCGAGCATGATGTGGCCGTGGCCGAGCTTGAGCGCTGGTACCAGGAGCAGAGCGGACAGGCGGAACAGGCTAAATAAGGTCGTACAAAAACGGTGCGATTCGTCGCGCATAATATGAAGCGCGATATGAAGAACCCGCGTCCCCATGAAGGGGAACGCGGGTTCTTTTTGTCGGCTTTTCTAATGCTCAGCCATTCAGCCGTTCGGCTGATCAATCGATCAGCTCTGCGGATTCACCGCATCGTGCTCGGAGGCCTTGGACAGATTGGTCATCTTGTCCGCCGCGACGCAACCCTTGATGCTGGTGATCGGCTTGCCTGCCGCCGGAACGCTCTTGACATCCGCCAGGTTGTCGAAGGTGGCGCCGACGACGACGTCGACCAGCTGGTCCTGACGATCGTCCATCACCAGCATCGCGTCGGTGAAATTGCTTGCCACAGTGTACGCCTGGTTTATGCCGTTCTTGCCGAAGACGATCATCGTGCGGTCGAT
The DNA here is from genome assembly GCF_000770925.1 of Bifidobacterium ruminantium DSM 6489. Classification (GTDB taxonomy): domain Bacteria; phylum Actinomycetota; class Actinomycetes; order Actinomycetales; family Bifidobacteriaceae; genus Bifidobacterium; species Bifidobacterium ruminantium. Next base: position 90,673 of record NZ_JDTK01000009.1, read on the forward strand.
CTTCTTGGTGTAGTTGCCGGGCGTCTGGGCGTTGAATTCACGATTTTGCAGCGCGTCGCTCACCGCCTTGGCGAATCCGGAGAACTTCGTGCCGTTGAGCACGCGCAACGTGATGTTGCGGTTCTCGACGTACTTGGCCTTGCCGTCGGTGTCCTTGATGGCGCACGGAGCCTGATGTCCGTAATTGGGCTGCACGGCGGTCGATTTGACGTTGCCCAGACCGCCGACATGGAAGAAGAACAGCAGGGAGATCACCAAGGCGATCACCAGAATGGCTCCGGCGATGCCGAACACCGTCTTCTGACGGCGGCGAATGTATTCCTTGCGCGCTGTGCGCTCATCAGTAGCCTGGGTCATACGAGAGTTCCTTTTGAAAAAACCAATTGCCAACAACCATACTGTTACGCGGTGATATGCACGATTGGACGAGCCGGCGCGCTGGTCGCGATGATGCGGTCGACGCAACAGCTGTCTTGCCATGCGGCCTGCACGGCGGCGGCGATATCGTCCGTTGGCACGAAAGCGATGACGGACGGGCCGGAACCGGATACGAACGCCTGCCGGGCTCCGGCGTGCAGTGCCTCCTCGATGGCCTGTCCGCTACGCGGATGAAGGGCAATGGCGGCCTTCTGCAGATGATTGTCGTCTGCCTTGCCGGCGCCGATCTGATCGAAAGTGGCATACACTTCCGGCGTGCGCAGTTCCGCACGGTACGCGCCGACCAGCAATCGTCCGGCGAAGCCGCGTTCCTTAAGCCCGCGTACGATGTCCCCATCGTCGTCAAGCTGTTCGATGCGCTCGCCGAAGCCGGTGCCGCGCGCATAGCCGCCCGTCAGGCAGAACGGCATATCCGCGCCCAGCGTGGACGCGACTTTCCGCAGACGTTCTATGGGCCAATCGAGATTCCACAGGGCGTTCAGTGCCAGAATCGTCGCCGCCGCGTCGGCCGAGCCGCCCGCCATGCCCGCACTGACGGGAATGCGTTTGTTGATGTTCAACGCCACGTCCGGTTCGTGCCCGCTGGCCTCGGCCATGGCGAACAGCGCCAACACGGCGTGGTTGCGGCGCATGTCGCTGACGGAGGAGGCCAGATCGCCCAGATACGCGCCTTCGAGATTGAGCGAGAAGCCGGTGCCGGGCGCCTTGCGCGTGGCGGTGACGGTGTCGTACACGCCGACCGCGCAGTAGATGGTGTCGAGCTCGTGGCGGCCGCCCCACTCGGCGTGGGAGGGGCCCACGTGCAGGGTCAGATTCGTTTTCGCCGGGCAATCCACGCTGACGGAATCGATGACGACGCTCATGCGGACACCTCGTCCAGCGCGCGGGCCAATGCTACGAATTCGTCGATGGTGAGCGTCTCGCCACGACGGGTCGGATCGATGCCGGAACGTTCGAACGCTTCGGCCGGCACGATCTTCTTCAAAGCGGCGTGCAGGGTTTTGCGGCGCTGTCCGAAGGCCGCATCGATGAGACGGAACACGGTTTCACGATTCACGACGGAACCGTCGGCATTGTCCGCGTCGGGGGTGTGTCCGCCCGGATGCCGCTTGAACAGCACCAGCGCGGAATCCACGTTCGGCGCCGGCCAGAACACGTTGCGGCCGATGACGCCTACGCGTTCCGCGGTGCCGTACCAGGCAAGCTTCACACTCGGCGTGCCGTAGATCTTCGAACCGGGCTTCTCGCTCAGACGGTCCGCCACTTCCTTCTGCACCATCACCAGGAAGGTGCCCAGATTGTCGAAACGTTCCAGCAGGGTGAGCAGGATCGGTGTCGCCACGTTGTACGGCAGGTTGGCCACCAACGTGAAGGATTCGTCGTCGTTGAAGTCGGGAAGGTTCTCCGGGTTGATCGTCAGTGCGTCTCGATTGACCACGCGGAAACGGTCCACGGCATCCGGCATGAATTCGGAGATGGTTTTCGGCAGACGCTCGGCCACCGGCGGATCGATCTCCACCGCGGTCATGGTGGCACCAGTCTCCAGAATCGCCAATGTCAGCGAACCCAATCCGGGGCCGACCTCCAGTACGTGGTCGTCGGCGGTCACGCCCGCTTCACGTACGATACGGCGTACGGTTCCCGGATCGATCACGAAATTCTGCCCGAATTTCTTGGTTGGGCTGATGCCCGCCTCGGCCGCGATGCGCCGGATGTCGGCCGCCCCCAACAAATGGCCTTGCGTATGATCGTTCACGTTTTCTGTCATTCCCTCATTATCCGTTCATGCCGGTACGAAATCGCCCGCAATGGCAGGTGGGGATCAGTACCATCCGGTTTCCTCGGAGTGCTTCCACGCGTTGGAGGGCGTGCCGTAGCGTTGGGCGATGTAGCTCAATCCCCAATCGATCTGCACGGCTCCGTCGTCTTTCCATCTCGCGCCGAAGGCGGCCATTTTGTTGCCCGGCAGCGATTGCGGGATGCCGTATGCGCCGCTATACGCGTTCTCCGCGTACCACTGCCATCCGGATTCGCGATTCCAGAGCTTGACCAGGTCCGTCCAATTCTGTCCGGTCCATCCACGTTGCGCGGCCGCGCCGGCCGCGTAGGCTTGCGCCTGCGCCGCGGAAGGATGATACAGGCGGCAGCCGGCAGAAGGGTCGCTTGGCTGCGGCGTAGGCGTCGGGGTAGGCGTGGGTGTCGGGGCTGGGGTAGGCGTCGAATTTCCGGAGCCGGACGTGTTGGAACCGTTGCCGTTGCCGGCGTCCGTCTTTCCGGAATCGTTCTTGTCGGTATTTGTCTGGCTGTTGCCGGAACCGTTGCCGTTGTTCTTATCGGTGTCCGTCTTGCCGGTGTCGTTCTTGTTGCCGGAATCGCTTTTGTCGCTCGAGCCGTTGTTCTTGTTGCTGCTGTCCGTTTTTCCGGAATCGCCCTTGGCGTTCGAATCGTTTTTCGTGTCCGAATCGGAGGAATCATCCGTCTTGCCGGAACCGTTCGCATTGTTCGAATTATCCGAATCGTCCGAATCGGAGGAATCGTCTGAGGACGAGGATTTCGCAGGACCCACCGCGATGACCTTGTCTATGGCGATTTTCGTGGTCTTCTCGTCGGACAGCGTCTCGCTTTCCTTCACGCCGTCCACGTACGTGACGGCGTACGTCTGCTGGATCTCGCCGTTCTCGCCTTCCTGCCGCACGGTGACCTCGCCCGGCTGCAGGCTCGGGTCGACGATGGTCTGCGTGCCGAACGGCACCTCCTTCGTGCGCGTCTCCTCGCCGTGCGTCACCCTGCGGACGCGCAGAATGGTCTTCCCGCCGTCCTTTTCGACGTTGACGCGATCCTCCTTGCTCAGCGTGATGCCTTTGGAATCGAGGATGGAGGCCGCGGGAAGCTTGCCGTTCGGAGCCACCGAGCTTTTGCCGTCCGCGATGACGGTGACGGGTCCCTTCTGGTTGATGACCAAGCCGCCGGTGAGCTTGTTGTAGACGTTGTTGATATTGACGGTGATTTTCGCCGCTTCGGTCTCGTTCTGGTTGAAGAAGTCCAGCAGCTGTTCGGCGCTGGTCGCCACAGTCCAGAACGGCACTTCCTGGCCGTTGATGGTGATGGTGGTCTGGTACGCGCTTTGCACGGTCACCACATCATGGTTCTTCAGCATGCTTGTCGGGCTGGTCGATTCCACTAGGTCGTGCGTTTTGATCTTCACGCCCTGTTCCTGCAGCAGCCGGTCCACGCTCATCGCATATGTGGTCACGGTCTTCGTTTCGCCATTGACGGTCAATGCGACGGATTTGCGCACGCCGATGCCGAACGCCAGCGCCGATGTAAGGGTGAGCGCCGCCACGCATGTCATGACGCGGACGCGGCGGAGCGTCACGAATCTCTTGGGTGTCCATCTTCTCGCCATGCGGCCTCTTTCCAGCATTGTTGACAACATTGTCATTGTAGCGATTCAGTCGGATTGGCCGCCGTTGTTTTCCTTGGATTTCCTCCGTACCACCGCATTTACGTTCGATCGGGAATGGGATTTGCCGGGAAAGGAAGAAGAATAGAAAAAGGGGGCAGGAGAGAAGGGGATGTCCTGCCCCCAAGCGGACGAGACAGGTTGGGGAACGCCTCGTCCGCTTTGCCAGAAGTCTCAAGTTGGGGGAAGACTTCTGGAGCACTTACCCGTGGTAAGAGGTCCAAGCCCGCTACGCGGGTTCGAGCCTCCTGTCGGGATCGAACCGACGACCTGCCGCTTACAAGGCGGCCGCTCTGGCCATCTGAGCTAAGGAGGCATGTTCCGTGGTCGTGTGGAAATACTACGGAACGTTGAATAGCATAACCAGCGCGTCCACGGTAGTCAACTTGCGATTGTCCTATGAGATACGCCGGTAGCTATAGGGGGGCATATTACTCGCCTGTGGTGACGGAAATAGGCTTCTTTTCGGAACCGATGGACGGCATCTTGCCTGCCACACCGACCTCGTCGGCCTTCAGTCCGATCGATTCAAGCAGACCATCCTTGACGGTCGTCTGCGCGGCGCTCAGCTGGTCCATATCCCAATATTCACCGTTAATGATCACCGTAGGCGTGGTCATGCTTCCCTTGTAGCTGCCGGTCTGATGCCACAGCTCGGAACGCTTCGGCGTGTAGGTGTCGATCGCGTCAAGCCAATCTTGGTAATCGCGTCCGAAAGCCTTGTCCGCCACATCCTTGGAAGCACCGGCCGCGATCATCTGCTCCTTGAGCTTGTCGTCGCTCACCGACTTGTAGGAGGAGCCTTCCTCGGGCTGGAAGTCCTCGGCGTAGACCTTCTCCAGGAAGGAGATCAGATGGTTCGGGTCGCTGTCATGTTCGGCCAGGTAGATGGCCGCGTTCGCCGCGCGGCTGGAGTATTCGTCGGTGGACCAACGGTCCATGAACGCCATGAAATGCAGGTCCAGATTGATCTGGCCGGCATCGACCATCTTCTGCAGGTCGGCGTCGAGCTGGCGGTGCAGGTTGCCGCAGCCCGGGCACAGGAAATCCATGTAGAGCTCGACGGTCGGCGCGCCCTCCACAGCCTTGCCGTAGCCGTTCTTGGAAATCAGCAGGCCGCCCTTCTTATCGACGAGCTTCGGAGTGTTCTTCACTTTCTGCAACGCCGTGTACGCTTCCTGCACGGTTTCGGTGGAAGCCTTCGTTTCGGCCTTCTTATGCATGTTGTGGTACACGGTGAACGCGCCGATCGCCACCAGAATCACCAGCACCGCCACTACGATGCCGCCGATGATCGTCTGCTGCTTGCGTTCCTTCTCCATCTGCTCGGCGCGCGCCTTCATCGCTGCGGCCTCGGCGGCCCTACGCTCGGCGCGGCTGGCGCGCTTCTGCGCATCCTTGCTGTTCTGGGCCATCAATATTCCTTTCGATGTTATGAATTCTTATGATGTTGTGCTGCGCACCATACTAGCGGTGTCGAGCTATCAATTCGCTGGAAATCCAGTTTCCCGAGATTGCTCCTGAATTTCATTCAGATGCCGTAGAACGGGTGGTTTCCGGAGAGCGCCGCCTCCCAATCGCATCACCGTAGCGCCGGGCGTGACCACGGCCACCAGCCAGCCGATCGCGCAGAATGCGGCCTGCGCCAGACCGCTTTCGGAAAGGGGTCCTTCTATCAACGTCGGCAGTGGAATCGACAGGCCGAGGACGTTCGTGTCCACTATGGCGTACGGCAGCTGCAGCACGACGGTGGCGATCGACAGACCCAACGCGACCACGGCAAGCATGATCAGCGTGCGCGCTACCGCCATACCAAGGCCTTTCACCACATGCCAGGGCAGGCCGACCAGTCGCAGCAGCCAATCGGAGCCTTTCCTTCCGCCGCCGCGCTTGCCCTCGCGCTCGAGCTGCGCCTCCGTGTTGAATCCGATGGCGGCCAACGCGCAGGCGATGATCAGCGCGGCGCTGAATGCGATCCACAGCGAGAACATTCCGCACACGGCCATGGGAATCGCCATCAGCGCGCAGGGGAGCAGTCCACGCCCCAGCATCGCGCCGCGCTTCACATCGGCGGGATTCGGCGCTTCCCCCATGGCGATTGGCGCATTTACGGCATTCGGCATATTCATGGCCTGCTGCGCCGGTTGGAAGGATGCGGGCGATTGCCGTGCGGCGGCCACATCGCTTTGCGGGATGACGGAAGGCGGTTGCTGCATGGCAAGGCGTTGCAAGGCGGGTTTGATATTCGGATCGATTCGCGTCGCTTCCTCCGCCGGATTCCACGCGTCTTGCGCGGGCAGCGTCCGCGTGGCCTGTGCCGTCGGCATGACCCGTGTCGATTGAGGCAGTGTCCGTGTGCCGCCTATGCGTTCGTCGGGAGGCAGTATCTCCGTTTCGTCGCCGATACTGTCGTTGTCCTCGTCACCGGCCCAATTGCCACCTTCACCGCTGGTTCCGGCATCGTCCTCGGCTTCACCAATGGGCGCGATCACCTGCGTCGCATCCATGCCGGGCAGGTCGATTACCTGCGTCGTTTCGCCGGGCTGCGGTAGTGGCCGTGTGCCGACGGCGCCTTCGTCGGCTGTATCGTCCTGCAATCGCCACAAGATGCGAGGATTGTCGGGCGATTCAGCAAAAGGGGGCATCGCCTCCGTCTCGTCCCCGTTACCGGCCGTAGCCCACGATTGCGGATTCAGCGCATCCACGGCAATCGCCTGCAACAAATCCTCCGGTGAGCAACGTTTCGTACGATCAGGGTTGAGCGCCGCACGGAACGCGGCCATCGTGCCCGCGGGCAGTCCCGCAAGATCGGCGCTGCCGGCCGCGGCACGCTCCAACACGGTCATCATCGGCTTCGTGCCGAACACCGGTTTGCCCGTCGCAGCGAACGCAAGCACGCTTGCCACCGACCACCAATCGGTTTTCTCATCCGATTCGGCGCCGTCGATGATCTCCGGCGCGATGAAGCCCGGAGTGCCCATCACCAGACCGGTACGCGTCACATGGCTTTCGCCCTCGCCCATGGCAATGCCGAAATCCACCAGCACCGGGCCGGTGTTCGACACCATCACATTGGTCGGCTTGATATCGCGATGCACAATGCCAGCCGCGTGAACCGCCCGCACCGCCTCGATAAGCTTGCGCGCCAGACGTTCCAGATCGTCGCCCACATAACGGCCATTGATACGCACGTCCTCACGCAGATTCTTGCCTTCGATCAATTCCGTCACAATGAAGGCCAGCGCATCATCCAGCTCCATATCCACAATGCCGCATACGCCCGGATGGCGCACTTTCCGCAATGCCATCGCCTCCCGGCGCAGGCGCTCGCGTGCGGTCAGTTGGTCGCGCTGCCGTTGCGCGGAATCGTCATCGTCGGACAAGGAATCACGCAAAATCTTCATCGCATACTGGTGCCCGCCGTCATCGCGTACGCGCCACACCGACCCCATTGCCCCCGAACCAAGTCGGGATATCAATGTGTAGCCGCCAACCAGGCTGCCTGATTCCAGATTCGCTGCGCTTAAGTCGCTCATGCCACCCATGGTACTTGGCGTGCAGATTATGCGCGCGAATCGACAGGCTGGGTGAATCGCCGTGCATCGTTCGCCGGAGTCTGATGAAATCGAATCATCGACATGAAGAAGTGTCTTCACTTGCCGCACGCATCTGCAGCCACTTCACCGAAACCATGAGATGCGGGGCAGTGTTGAATGGTTTCGCGGTTCCGATAAAGGCATCGGAGCCTACGTGTCGTTTGGTTATGAGAATCAAGGAGGAGGCAGACCATGCTGCAAATCAACATGGCTGACGTTATGAACGTCATCGGCTCATTGACGCCGTACCTTATTGCGATTGGCGTGCTGTTCGTGCTCGCGCTGATTATCACTTTTGCCGTCAACAAGAAGACGGTCAAGGAAGTGGCGACCCGTAAGATCGTCCATTCCGAATCTTGGCTGGTGGCGCTGGTAGGCATCGTCGTGGCCGTGTCCATGATGCTGACCGGTCCGCTTTCCACGCTGCTCAACAACGCGACCACCACCAAGTACATGCTGTCCGACACCACCGTTTCCAAAGCCAACGAGCTGGCCAAGGAAGTGCAGTCGGAAGCCATCACCATGCTGAAGAACGACGATTCCAACCTGCCGCTGTCCAACAAGAAGGTCAACGTGTTCGGTTGGGGCTCCACCAACCCGGTTTACGGCGGCACCGGCTCCGGCTCCATGTCCGACCAGTACGAGACCGTTTCCATGCTTGACGGCATGAAGCAGGCCGGCATCGAAACCAATTCCGAGCTGACCAAGCTGTACACCGACTACCGCAAGGACCGCCCGATGGTGGCTATGTGGTCGCAGGATTGGACCCTGCCTGAGGTTCCGGCCAAGCAGTATTCCGACAAGCTGATCTCCGACGCCAAGGACTTCTCCGACGAAGCCGTCATCACCATCACCCGCGTCGGCGGCGAAGGCGCTGACCTGCCGACGAACATGAAGGCGAAGGGCATCACCTACAACAACAATTCCAAGGACTACGAAGATTTCAAGGATGGCGAGCACTTCCTGCAGCTGTCCCAGACCGAGCGCGACATGATCGACCTGGTCGCCAAGAACTTCAAGAAGGTGACGCTCGTCTACAACGGCGCCAACGCGTTCCAGTTCGACTTCCTATCCCAGTATCCGCAGATCAAGTCCGTGCTGTGGTGCCCGCCGGCCGGCCAGACCGGCTTCTCCGCACTGGGTGAGGTGCTCGCCGGCGATGTGAATCCGTCCGGCAAGACCTCCGACACGTTCGTGAAGGACCTGACCAAGACCGCTGTGTTCAACAACACCGATGGCACCGCCGCCGGCAACGCTTCGTCCGTCGGCACGAACGGCAAGTTCACTTACGACAATGTGGATGATCTCGCTGCTTCCTACATGGGCTTCAGTGGCGACAAGGTCACGGTGACCCCGACGTTCGTCAACTACGTCGAAGGCATCTACGTTGGCTACAAGTTCTATGAGACCGCCGCCGACGAAGGTCTGATCAACTACGACGACACCGTCATGTTCCCGTTCGGCTACGGCCTGTCCTACACGACGTTCAAGCAGGAGATGGGCAAGGTCTCCTACAAGAACGGCAAGATCTCGTTCGATGTGACCGTCACCAACACCGGCGATAAGGCCGGCAAGGACGTGGTCGAGGTCTACTACAACCCGCCGTACACCGATGTCGGCATCGAGAAGGCATCCAAGAACCTGGTTGCGTTCGAAAAGACCAAGAAGCTCGAGCCGGGCGCTTCCCAGACCGTGAATATCGAGTTCGACGATGACGACATGGCCTCCTACGACCAGAAGGACGCTAAGGCGTACGTGCTGGAGCAGGGCGATTACGACATCTCCATCCAGTCCGATTCGCACCACGTGATTGACCATCAGAAGGTCACCGTGAAGGACACCGTCACCTACAATTCCGACTCGAACACCCATAACGGCGATGCCGTGGCCGCCACCAACGAGTTCGATTACGCCGCCGGCGACGTGACGTACCTGTCTCGCGCGGGCCACTTCGCGAACTATGCCAAGGCCACCGCCGCTCCGACCAACTTCTCGATGAGCGACGAAGCCAAGGCCGAGTTCACCAACAACAGCAACTACGATCCGAAGAAGTATGACAACGATTCGGACGAGATGCCGACCACCGGTGCCAAGAATGGCCTGAAGCTGTACCAGATGTATGGCAAGGATTATGACGACGCCGATTGGGACAAGCTGCTCGACCAGCTCACCTTCGACGATATGGACAACCTGATCGCCAATGGTGGTTACGGCACTCCGGCTGTGAAGTCCGTCGGCAAGATCCAGCTGACCGACGCCGACGGCCCGGCCTCGCTGAACAACAACTTCACCGGTGTTGGCTCCATCGGCTTCCCAGCCTCCACCGCGTTCGCCTGCACATGGAACCGTGATCTCGCCAAGCAGTTCGGTGAGATGATCGGCGACATGGCTCACGACATGCACGTGGCTGGTTGGTACGCTCCGGCCATGAACATCCACCGTTCGGCATTCTCCGGTCGTACCTTCGAGTACTTCTCCGAGGACTCCCTGCTCTCCGGTGCGATGGCCTCCAACGAAATCGCCGGCGCCAAGGCCAAGGGCGTGTACTCCTTCATGAAGCACTTCGCACTCAACGACCAGGAGACCAACCGCACCAACATGGTGTGCACGTGGGCCAACGAGCAGTCCATCCGCGAAACCTATCTGAAGCCGTTCGAGATGAGCGTGAAGGAAGGCGGCGCCCAGGCCGTGATGAGCTCCTTCAACTACATCGGCTACACCTACGCCGGCGCTTCCAGCAACCTGCTGCAGACCGTGCTGCGCGGCGAGTGGGGCTTCAAGGGCTTCGTCCTGACCGATTACTTCGGCGGCTACGGCTACCAGAACGCCGATCAGGAAGTGCGTGCGGGCAACGACTCGATGCTCGCCACCACGAAGATCACCAACCACATCACCGATAAGTCCGCCACTTCCGTGAAGGCGATGCGTCAGGCCGCGCACAACATTCTGTACACCGCCGCCAACAGCTGGCAGTACGCGAATGGCGAGCCGAAGGTCGCCACCCCGATCTGGAAGACCGCCATGTACGTGGCCTGGGGCGTGGTTGCGGTGCTCGTGATCGGTCTGGAGTTCCTGACCATCAAGCGCTACCTGAGCCGCAAGAAGGCCGTCGCCACGATTGAGCCGGCTGCAGAGCCCGCTCAGGCCGAGTGATTGGCTGATAACTGAAAACCAATAATTGAATACCAAGCCGGGAGGCTCCGTGGAACATGGAGCCTCCCGGCTTTTGTATCTCATTGCCTTCGTTCGGATCCGTGTGCTGCTTTTTCTTGGCGCTGTATTTCCTGATATTGCATTGGTGCGGTTGTCAGGCTATGGATCCCATATAGCGTTCATAGCGCAGATGGCTGCATTGTTCGCGTCTTCGCTTCATCCGCATTTGGCTTTGCGATTCCGACACGCCGTGTGTTGTTGTTTTCGCGTTCACCTGGCCGTGTTTTTAGCGTCCTATGATGGTGTCATCGACGGTTTCGGGTCGCGTTTGGCTCGTTTTCGAC